>JBAWAI010000278.1:0-19284 GCA_049589215.1 Terriglobales bacterium
GGACTACGGATTTGAAGAGGGTATCGGGCAGTACCACAGTCTCGGTGCGCTCGGCGATTTGCGGCAAAAGCTTTTCGGCCAGCGGGCGCGCGGATTCGCTGAAAAAGATAGTTACGATCTGCGGGGCGGAGCGGAGAGCCTCTGTGATGAGCTTTACGCCCTCGATTGCGCAGTCGCCGGCGGGGGTTAATTCGGCGCGGCGGAAGGCCATACGCAGGTCTTTAAGACGAGCATTGTGGCGTCCGGCGACGGGACGCAGCCGGTTGGCGGAAGAGTGATTCGGCGCCTGGCCTTCGTTCTTCATAGGTGGTTGATGAATCACGATATCCGGATTCGAATAACCGGAGCAGGATACTCCGATCAGGATAATCTAGGGCTGCGGCGAATGCCCGTGGTATGGTACATTTCACTGTCCTAGCCGAAAAAAACTCTTACGCCGACACCGTTTGCACCGACAGTCGGGAAGGGAGCCGGGTGCGCGCTGAAATCCTGAAGATTCACCCTGAAATGCCGGAGGCGTCGCTCGTCAAATATGCCGCCGAGCAGATTCAGGCTGGGCAAGTTCTCGGCATGCCTACCGATACGTTTTATGGGCTGGCGGCCGACCCGTTCAATTTGCGGGCGGTGGAGCGCGTGTATGAGATCAAATCGCGTTTGCGGCACAAGCCGCTTTCGCTTTTGATCGAGCACGTCGATCAGGCGGAGGAATTTGCGCGACCGCTGCCGGGGGACTTTCACTTGCTGGCGCGGCGGTTCTGGCCGGGTCCGCTGACCATGATTGTGCCGGCGGCGTCGCACCTGCCGCTGAAGGTGACGGCGAATACGGGCAACGTGGCGCTGCGCGTGCCGTCGGCGGAGATTCCGCTGGCGGTTGTGAAAGCGGCAAAGATTCCGATTACTGCGACCTCGGCGAACCTGAGCGGAGCGGCGGAATGCACGTCGGCGGAACAGGTGCGCGAGCAGTTGCAGGACCGGATCGCGCTGATCGTGGATGGAGGGCCATCTCCGCGGAGCATGGCGTCGACGATTGTGTTCTTCAAGGAAGACGGAAGCTGGGCGATTTTGCGCGAAGGCGCGATCGCGGCGAAGGATATCGTGGAAGCGCTGTCGTAAGATGACGATCTATTTGCGTCTGTGTGTGCGATGTTGATGTGAGATGACGATTTGAGATGGCCGAAGCCGCTCATCATTTAAATCCGAAAAAAACTTTGTGGGCGCGACCGATACCGCTTTTTTTCATGGCGGTTGCGGGAGCATTGATTTTGTTTCTGGGAATCACCGGCTCGCGCATCGTACGCGCGGCCGGCGAGTGGCCGGCGCGGAAGGCTGATGTGATCGTGATCTTCGGCGCCGCGCAATATGCGGGGCATCCTTCGCCGGTGTACAAGGCGCGCCTCGATCATGGATTTGAGCTATTTGAAAAAGGGATGGCTCCGGTGGTGATCACGACGGGTGGGGCGGGACAGGATCCGGAATTCAGCGAAGGCGGAGTGGGGCGCGATTATCTACTGCATCGCGGCGTGCCGGAGCAGGCGCTGATCGCCGAGACGCAGGGTTCGGACACGGCGCAGTCGGCGGCGCGCATTGCAAATATTATGCGCGAGAATGGCATGCGGAGCTGTATTGCGGTGAGCGATGCCTATCATGTTTTTCGCATCCGGGCGCTGCTGGAGAGGGAAGGGATCGTGGTGCAGGTCGCGCCGCGGCCGGAGTCACGTCCGCACTCGCTGTGGGAGAGATTTCGGACGGTGATGCGCGAGGCGATGAGCTATTTGGCTTGGAAGGCTGGGATGGGGTAGAGCAGTTTCTCGAGCGGCTAGCCTCTAGGTGCACTAATTCCACCACGGAGACACGGAGTCACGGAGAAAAGCAAACACCAAAAGGATTTCCGTCTGACTCGGTGGTTTCCAGGGCCGCATTGGATCAGCGGTTCTCGCGGACATGAGTGTCCGCGCCACTCAGACCACGTGCTACCAGCCCATTTTTTCTCTCAGCTTAGTGACGTGGGCTACGTGATGCTGGCCGTGCCAGGAGTACAGGGCGAGGTTTTTGTCGAGCGTCATTGGGCCGAGTTCGGGATGGCGGAAGGTGCGCTGCCAGCCAGCGTCGTTGATGGATCGGAGAACAGTCATCCAGCGGTGATGGAGCGATTCGAGGATCACGAGCGAGTTTTCAACGGGTTGCTGGGAGTCGGACAGCTTTGCCCATTGGTCTTCGTGATAGGGCTTGATGGTCGGCTCGTCTTCGGTGAGGGCGAGTTTGAAACGAACGTAGGAGTTCATATGGCTGTCGGGAACGTGATGCACGACCTGGCGGACGGTCCAGCCTCCGTCGCGATACGGAGTATCGAGTTGGGCGTCGGTGAGTCCGCGGACGGCGCCGCGCATGCGGGCGGGAGTCTGCTCGATGTTGTCGAGGCACTCTTTTCTCTGCTCGGAGGTCATGGGACCAGCGTAGGAAAATTTGCCGATGGGATAACGGGGATCGCTCATGCAGGGCTAGATGAGCGTTGGGGTGGAGGGGTCGCAAAAAAGGTCGCAGGTGTCAGGTCTCCGGTGTCGGGGCCTATCTCACCATTGCCAGGACGCGGACCTGGTCATTGGAGGATGTTTTGCCTTTTACCGGAGCTACGATGATCAGCGAGCCATTGGCGGGGAGCGTGGTCAGGTGGGTCGCGCACTCGATTACATAATTTCCATGGAGCGCGATTTGGCGGGCGAGGGTGCGGTCGGAAGTGAGGTCGGGGCGGCCTTCGATGGCGAAGCCGGTAGCGTAACGGGCATCCATGAGAAACTGCGCGGCCTGGGCGCTGATGGGGACGGTGTTTGAGGGGGCGACAGCCCGCGGGGAGGCGCTGTTAATCGGCAGAGCCATTTGCGGCGATGCTGCGCTGTCCGATGTGCGGCGAATGGCGACTACCGCGCCCTGCGGTATAACACCATGTCTGGATTCCCAGGCGGCAATGTCATCGAGCGAAATCTGCGCCGGGGGCGCAACGTTGAGGTCCATGACAACGAGAGGCGCGATCAGGCGCTCGGCTGGAATTTCGCCGGCGGCCCAGGTTCCGGGAATGAGCGCGCCGGGAGCCACGAGCGTCGTCTCAGTGCGGGAATCGCTTGAAGTGTGGGCGTCGTTAGTTTTTCCGGTGGTCAGATCGACGATGTGCGAATAGCGATTGTCGGTCGAGGGATGAGGACGCCGGTCTGCGAAGAGCAGAATGGCGAGGACGAGCGCGTAAGCGAAAATGAAACTGCGAAATCGCATAGAGATCAGTTGCGAGCTACGAGCTACGAGTCACTCAACGCCTTCCTAAGTATGACGTTCGCGCTACACACTATTGTTGCCCGAGGAGGTAACCAATTCAATCCTCGCTCGTACATGGCCTTAAAGCGGTTGCGGGTTGCCGTCTGCCAGCTGCCAGTAATCAGTTCACCGTTGGCAGTTGCCGGCGTTTGGGGAATCACGAATTTGACGTGCGATTGCTGGCGATCGAGCAAAACGTTTCGAGGTACGATAGCTGGTTCTTCAGCAAACTTTCGTGATCTCTTGATCATCCTCTGGCCTGCGAAAGCAGAGTAGAATTGAGGAAATCTTCTAAACACAACGTCTTATAAGAAATGTTCGGCCGCGAAGAAAAAGTCTCTCCTTTCCGTCTTACGGCGGTTCAGTACTTCGTACTGTTCATCTTCCTGCTATTGGCGTACGGTTTGTGGCGCTTGCAGGTGATGCAGAGCGATAAGTACTCGCTGCTGGCGGAGCAGAATATGGTGCGTAACGTGCCGATTCTTGCGCCTCGGGGGAAGATTCTGGATCGCGAAGGCCGCATCATTGTTGACAACTATCCTTCGTTCTCGGCGCTGCTGCTGCGCGACTCGGCACGCGATCTGAATGCCGACGCCGACGCAATTGCGCGCGGCCTGCATTTGAATGCGGACGAGGTCCGTCTACGCATTCGGCGCGCGGCATCGATGCCGCAATACCAGCCGCTATTTCTGAAAGAAGACATCACGCCTGACGAGCTGGCCTTCATCGAGGCGCATAAGAACGAGTTGCCGGAACTCGATACGATCATGGCGCACCGGCGGCTCTACCCGCGGAATGGCTTCATGGCGCATTTGATCGGCTATGTGGGCGAAGTCACCGAGGACATGTTGAACCAGCCGCAGTTCGAGCTCTATAGCCCCGGCGATGTAGTGGGCGTGAGCGGCGTGGAAAAAGAGTACAACAGCGTGCTGATGGGCAAGAACGGATCGCGGCGCGAGATCGTGAACAGCCGCGGGAGGGAAGTTGGGCGGCTCGATGAGACAGCGGCCGAGCCGGGCAAGCAGCTCAAGCTGACGATCGATCTTGATTTGCAGATTGCCGCGGAGCAGGCTCTGGGCGACCGGAATGGGGCGATTGTCGCGATGGATCCGCGAACGGGCGAGATTCTGGCGATGGTGAGCCGGCCGACGTTTGATCCGAACGATTTCGCGGTGAAGATCTCGAAGGGCGAGTGGAACAAGCTGGTCACCGATGACGACCATCCGCTGCTGAACAAGGCGATTCAGGCGCAACTGGCGCCGGGGTCGACGTTCAAGATCATCATGGCGACGGCGGGTTTGCAGGAGGGCATCGCGCAGAACTTGCACGTGAACTGCACCGGGGGCGCCAGTTTTTATGGGCGCTACTTCAAGTGCTGGGTGGTCGCGGAGCATCGCACGCACGGAGCGGTGGATATCACCAAGGCGATTTATCAATCGTGCGACGTCTTTTTTTATACGCTGGCTGAAAAGCTGGGCATCGACAAGATCGCCAAATGGGCGACCGCGCTTGGGCTCGGGCAAAAGACGGGGATCGACCTGCCGCAGGAAGCCAGCGGGGTGATGCCGTCGGAAGAATGGAAGATCAAGAACTTCCAGCAAAAGTGGTACGCGGGCGAAACGATTTCTGTGGGGATCGGACAGGGGGCGGTTGCGGCTACGCCGATTCAGATGGCGCGCGCGATTGGCGCGATTTCGAGCGGCGGGCTGCTGGTGCGGCCGCACGTCATCAATCCCACGGACCTGCCGGCGAATGTGATTCCGGCCGCGGATGTTCCGAACCAGACACGGCTGCAGATCGATCCCCAGAATTGGGAGACGATCACCGATGCAATGGCAGACGTCGTCAATCCCGGCGGAACCGCTCCGAGCGCGCATCTCCAAGGCATCGATTTCGCCGGAAAAACGGGCAGCGCGCAGACCATCAGCAACGCGCTGAAGGCGAAGCTGGGCGCGGTCGGGAAAAAGAACTTCAAAGACAACGGCTGGTTTGTAGGAGTCGAGCCGCGACGCAATCCTGAGATTGTTGTGTGCACGCTGCTGGAAGAAGGCGAGCACGGCTACTTGGCGGCACGAACGGCGGCGCAGGTGATCAAGGCGTACGTCGAGAAAGAACGGAGACAGCCGACGAAAGTTGCCCACGCGGGGAACGGGAAGGTTGATGTCGGCGCGGTGTGGAGCGATAGTGGGGCTGCGCGAGACGGCGGTGGAGATGGCGATCATTTGCAGGCTGGGCGGATGCTGCTCGACGTTGCACATAAGAAGACTCCGCTGGCGGTGGCTGCGCCGGGCATAAACTAACCACCAATCGCAGGGCACAATCAGCATGAAAACCTGAGGGCGCGGCCTTTGGCACCCGGGTTCTCCTCAAGGCGTTGCCTCCATTCATTTAACCTTCAAGACAAGTCCTGGTGCGAGGCGTGCACGTCCCTAAGCCCCTGTACTACCGAGACTTCCAACCATTTGTTTCATGACCTACGTAACCTTTGCATGATGGATACCGGGGTGTAATCTCGGCCTGAAACAGTGCATTCCAGCGCACGAAAGAGGCTGCGCGCGAATGCAGGAAGGTTGTGCAAACCGTGTCGGATGCCGGCAAGCAAATCGCGAGTGAAGGCAGCAAGGGCTCAAAGGGCTATACGGACGTTCAGGGCGCTGCGCGTTTTCCTATCAAACTGCCGGTGGCCTTGAAGTCGGGTGGACGGGCAAAGGCGATCGAGACGGAGAATATTTCCGCCAACGGCGTGCTCTTTCGCATGGATGCCGATGTGCCGATCGGGTCGGCGGTGGACTTCACGATTTCGCTGCCTGCCGATGTGGTGGGCGGAGATGCGGATGTGCGGGTCGATTGCCGGGGGCGCGTGGTGCGCAGCTTTGAAGAAGATGGCGGCCGGCGCGGAGTTGGCGTGGTGATCGATGAATACAGGTTTGAGCGACCGTAGAGATACGCAAGTGGCATAACGTGTGCGGACGAGAAGTGCGTAAGCAAGCGCGCAACAAAGCGCACAAACAAGAGGCACGCAAGAACGGCTTACAAAATGGATTGCAGTCTCAGGACTGAAAGAGAGTAGAGGACGAATGGTGAGCACTCCGATGAGCGTTGCGGCTGCCGAGGGCGTTATTCAGCCTGAGGAAAGCGAAGGCACGATTCGTCTGATTGTCGCGGACACGCAAGCCATTTTCCGCGCCGGGCTGCGCAAGATATTTGCTCTTGAAGATGACATTCGCGTGGTTGGTCAGGCGGAGAGCCTGGGGCAAACGCTCTCGGCCATTCAGAAATTCAGCGCTGATGTGCTGATCTACGAGGCGGCACTGAGCAATAATCCGCCGGACACGGTTTCCGACATTTTGCGGCAAAGCGGCAACTGCCGCCTGTTGGTGGTTTTGCAGGAACCGGACCAGGAGATGACGCTGGAGTTGTTCCGGCGTGGCGCGCACGCGGTGGTTTCACGCGAAGTAGAACCCGAAATGCTGGTGGAATGCCTGCGCAAGGTGTCGCGCGGCGAACCGTGGCTGGAAGCTCGGGCCGTCGGATGGGTGCTTGAGGCTTATCGCACACAGGGCATTCGCCCTGCTGGATCGCGGCCGAAGGTTCAGCTTACTCCCAAAGAATCGCTGATCGTGTCCTGCGTGACGCAGGGCATGAAGAACAAGGAAATTGCGGTGCGGGTCGGCACGACCGAACAGGTCGTCAAGAATTATCTGCGCAAGGTGTATGACAAGCTGGGCGTGGCCGATCGCCTGGAGCTTGCGCTTTACTGCTTGAACCATCGCGTCGCTCAGAAAGAGCCCGCCGAGAAACCGGCACCGGCGGACGCGGCCGTGGCACAAGTTCCGGAAACGACACCTACGGTAGCTTCGGCGGCAGCGGCCGCTGCCTCCGGATCACGGACCTGATCCGCTTCTTCTAGTACAATCTGGGGTCGCAACCAAATCACTCACGCCTGCGTGTGTTTGCGGGAGCGGGCGTGGGAACGGTTCCGGCTGTTCGTCCCAAGACATAAAATCCAGGGTTCCGCTGAACCGAGCGCGGGAACTCGTGAGGTCAGACTATGAAAGGCGACGCAAAGATCATTGTCATTTTGAATGAAGTGCTGAAAGCCGAGCTGACGGCGATCAACCAGTATTTTCTGCATGGCGAGATGTGCGAAAACTGGGGCTACCAGAGAATGGCGAAGCACACGCGCAAGGAATCGATTGAAGAAATGCAGCACGCCGAAATTCTGATGGAGCGCATTCTCTATCTCGACGGCACGCCGAATATGTCCGACTATTTCAAGATCAACATCGGGCAGAACCTGAAGCAGCAACTGCAGAACGATCTTGATCTGGAATATAACGCGGTGAAGCGCCTGAATAATGGGATCAAGCAATGCGTGGCCAGCGGCGACAATGGCTCGCGGGAACTGCTGGAAAAGATTCTCGTCGACGAAGAGCACCACATCGACTGGCTGGAAGGCCAGCTCTACATGATCAAAGAGATGACCTACGAGAACTACCTGGCGCAGCAGTTGGGCGAAGGGGAAGAAGAGAAGTAGCTTGTTCTCAGCTCCAATTGTCCGCAAAACCGACGCGGTGATGTGCGTGCGGGAACGCAAAGCCTCCAGGTTCGCGTGCTGATAAAATCGTAGCGAGCGGCTTCGCGCGGTACCGGGGAGAGATGGCCGAGTGGCTGAAGGCGCACGCTTGGAAAGCGTGTTTAGGGGAAACTCTAACGTGGGTTCGAATCCCACTCTCTCCGCCATCTAGTCTGGAATGCAGAGAAGTCCGGCGTTCACGCGCTGAAAATTGCGAGAAATGGGCGCAATTCTGCAACCCTTCTTTCCAAACTCGACTGGAGAAAATGTCGTTCTCCAAACTGCACTTCGGCTTTGCGGCCTTTTTCTCCCGATGGCATTTGGGCATTCGCGATTCCTCGGCTGCCGTCGAGCGAACACAATGCGATCACAACGCGATCGCGTGGCGAAAGCGACTTGACTTTGCCAGCATCAAGAGCATTGCAAGGGAAAGGGCGAAAACTCGATAGCCACGCCAGCACTCGACTTAGGCAGATGAAGAAGTGTCGTGATCTAGTCGTTGTTCCCCTTGCTTCTGGCCAAGCTCAGACACCGGTTGCGGACAAGAGCGCTCAGCTCGCCAGTTCCCCTACAACTAGCGCAGCTTCGTCCGATGCCTCCAAGTACGTGGGAGCCGAGACCCGCAAGACTTGCCACGAGGAGATCTACAACAGTTTGGGAGAAGACACCGCGCTCCATGTCTCGGAGCTTTCTGATACTCAAAAAAGCCCCGCGGTATAATGTCGAGCGGGGCAGCCATGAAAACTCCTTACGGCCTAGCAATCATCGAGGACTGCCTCACCTGCCCGATGCACAAGGACCATCTCTTTTGCGATCTGTCTTCGGCGGCACTTCAGGGATTGGACGCTATATCATCCTCTGCAACTTATCCTAAAGGGGCGATTCTTTTTGTCGAAGGCCAGGACCCTCGGGGCGTTTTCGTGATCTGTAATGGGAGGGTGAAGTTGTCTGCCACCTCCGCGGCGGGCAAATCATTGATTCTGCGCATCGCAGCCCGAGGGGAAGTGGTGGGGCTGCCCGGAACCATCTCCGGAAAGCGCTATGAGGCCACAGCCGAGACGCTGGAGCCGGTTCAGGCCAATTTTATTCCGCGTGAACCATTCCTTGAGTTTCTGCGGGCGCACGGCCAGGTGGCGCTTCGAGTGGCGCAGGCGCTCAGCGATATTTACTACGCGACTTATCGCGAAGTTAGATATCTTGGGCTTTTAGGATCGGTCGAGGAAAAGATGGCTTGTTTCCTGCTTGATTTCGCAGCCGGGCAAGTCTCGGAAGATGGTGGGACGCGCGTCGTATTGACTCTGACGCACGAAGAAATCGCCGAGATGATCGGCTCCACCCGCGAAACAGTGACCCGCTTGTTCGCGGATTTCAAGCGCAAGGGTCTCATCGCGGTTCGCGGTTCGTCGCTCATCATCGCCGACAAGGCTGGCCTCCAGAAGTTACTTCAAACCTAGTCTTCCCAATTCCAGAGATCTGCTTTTCTCTCACTTTACTGAAGTGATTCAGCTCACATTACGGTGTGAGGCACATCACGGAGCGGCTGTTGCCGGTTCGCGCACAATCGGCCTGCATACATTTCACGGTGAATAATATTCCCAGACTGGACGCGGCCGGTGGAGTGGTCTTCTCGAGAGTGAGCAATCTTGAACAGTGTTGGACTTGCAGGTCACTTTAGGATTCTTGCAATTTCCAAGTAGGCGGAACGGTGCCTATGGGCCTTCAGGCCTGCGGAACACTGCCTGACGTTGATGGAATGGAGTTGGTTGGGTGAGTCGAAAGCGGGGGCTTCAGACTTGTGAGCCAGAAAATCTGCCAGAGAGTCTCTCGAGTTCTTCTGTTCTCCGCGCTATGTCTCTTCTCCGTTGCGTCTGCTTCGAGTCAGGCTCGTCAAGAGACCGACAAGAACGCCCAATCCAGTAGCTCTCAATCTGCTGCCGCGCCCGCGCCGACTACGCCCTCCACCGAGGTATCTCAGTATGTCGGCGCGGAGACCTGCAAGACTTGCCACGAGGAGATCTACAACAGTTGGGAGAAAACACCGCACTGGAAGACGACTCTCGATACGAAAAGCGGCCCATCGCACCAGGGCTGCGAGGGGTGCCACGGCCCTGGCGGCGAGCACGTGGCCGGCGGCGGCGACAAAACTAAGATTTTCGTATTCGAAGGGAAGTCCAGACAGGAGACCAGCGCCCGCTGCCTAACCTGTCACGGCGAAAATCATGTGCAATCGCACTTTGCGGAGTCCGCGCACGCCAGCAGCGACATCGGGTGCCTTGACTGCCACTCTCCCCATCACGCCAAGAGTGAAGAGTTCCTGCTGGTTCAGGACCAGCCCCAGCTGTGCTACGGGTGTCATACCTCTGCCAAGGCCGATTTCGCCAAACCCTTTCACCATCGAGTAAATGAAGGTATGGTGCAATGCAACGACTGCCATAACCCTCACGGAACCGCGACCGTTCGGCAGCTACGGTCCCTGCCGAGTGGCGATTTCATCTGTTACAAGTGCCACGCCGACAAGCAGGGGCCATTCGTCTACGAGCACGTGCCGGTCAAGACCGAAGGTTGCACCAGTTGCCACACGCCGCACGGTTCGACCAATCCGCGGCTGCTCAAAGTGATGCCGGTGAACATGCTCTGCCTGCAGTGCCACACCTTCCCGACTCAGGGGCCAGCGGGGCCGGCGCACAATCAATCCGCGAAGTACCAGGCCTGCACCATGTGCCACAACCAGATTCACGGGTCCAACTTCAGCGATGTGTTTTTCAAGTAAGGGCAGCGATGGCGCCGCCAAGGAGAATTGCCGTGCGATCGATAGTTCTCGTAACGCTCGTGTGCGCCGCGCTGGTGTTGTCATCCGGCAGGCTCGTCGCGCAAACTCCCGCGGCGAGCCCACCTCCGGCGCCGTCTACGGAGCCCGATGGCGCCGTCCGCGGCGGTTACCTAATCCACTCGTCGATCGAAGCAGGCTATCGCTCCAGCGAGGTGACGGGCAGCGGTGACATGTATGACACGCTGGTGGACCTTCAGACCGGCCCTCGAATTCTTGGGCAGACGCTATCGATGCATTCGACCGATCACATGGGCCTGTTGTTCGACAATCTTTACGTGAACAGTTTCGGATGGGGCGGCGAGCCCAACAATGCGTTGCGCCTTCGGGCAGACAAGAACAAGTGGTACAACCTGCAAGGCAGCTTCCGTCGCGACCAGAGTTTCTCCGACTTCGACTTGCTGGCGAATCCGCTGAATCCGCCGCCTCCGCCCGCACCAGGGGGTTCCACGCCATCCATTCCGGTGGAGAACTCGCCTCACTTATTCGATACGACGCGGCGAATGAGCGACGTCGATCTCACGCTGCTTCCGCAATCGCGTGTGAGCCTTCGGCTCGGGTATTCGCACAACAACATGACTGGGCCTTCTTTCAGCAGCATCCACGAAGGAACGGAAGCACTCCTGTTGCAGCCAGTCAATACGACCATGAATTCGTATCGGGTGGGTATCGACTGGAGGATCGCGCCACGAACCGTTCTTAGCTACGATCAATTCCTCGACTACTACAAAGGGGACACTGACACTTCGCTGGCGTCCTTCGCGCCCGCGCTGCTGCCCTCGCCGGGAGTAGGCTCGGTTGAGTTGGGCTTGTCCTTCGACACCGTAAATAAGGAACCGTGCGCCGTGCCGACGGGACAGCCCAGCCTGATCGTCAACGGAGTTCTCACCAATATCACGTGCAGCGCGTACTTCAGCTATGCGAGGAGTGAGCGCGTTCGCACCTCCACGCCCACCGAACGGCTAAGTTTGCGCAGCAGCTACTTCCCGCGGGTGGAGATTCTCGGATCTTATTCTTACAGCTCCGCGGTATCGAGCACTCCCTTGAACGAATCCTTCAGCGGCCTGATCACGCGCACCAACACCCTCGCCTTCACCGGCACCGGAACAGGCGCTGCCAACCGGATCTCCGACGTGGTTGATCTCGAAGCCACGGTGCATCTTACTCAACATCTCCGTCTGATCGACAAGTTCTATTTTTGGGCCTACCGCATCCCCGAGAATGGAAATTTCAGCGAGAACGACTATAGCTGCGCAACGCCACCATGCAATCTTCTGAGTACGCCGCTCACCACCCCGACCGTGACACCCACGGTGATCCAGTCGTCTTTCAACCAGGATTGGAAGAGAAATCAGCTTGAATTGGCCTGGGACATTTCGAAAAAGATAGGCGCGCGCATCGGTTACCGCTATGGCGACCGGGACTTCAACCACTTCAACGATTTTCTGCCCGGAGACCTGGACCATTTTGTGGGCTTGGAAAAAACCGCGCTCTTCGGGCTATGGGCGCGGCCCACGCATGCGCTGCGATTGAATTTCGATCTGGAGCACACCAACTACAACGCCGTGTTCGTCCGCATGTCGCCTCGCAAGGAAGCGCGCTACCGCTTCCAGACGACTTATACGCCGCGACCCTGGATGGTCGTGGGCGGATCTATCAATATTCTGCAATACTCGAATGCCGACGCATCAACCCAGTACGTGGGACACAACCAGAACTACGGACTCACCGCCTCGCTCACACCGCGAGAGCGCATCGGCATGGATTTCGCTTACAACTTCAACGGGGTGATCCAGAACGCCCTGATCTGCTTCGATGACACGCCGCCCACGGGCGTGATCCTACCCTTTGTGACCAACGCCGGCTCTTGCGCCGCGAACGACCCGAGCAACCCTCTGCTGGCGGATTCGTACTACACCAACCACACTCACTTTGGGATGGCCACGGTCAGGTTTATCCCGGCGAAGCGGTTCACCGTCAACGTGGGCTACAACATCACCAGTGTGGATGGCAGCGTTCCGCAGTTCAACATCTTGCAGCCTCTGGGCTCCTCGGAGTACAAGTATTCGCAGCCGGTGGCAAACCTGAGCGTGGATTTAGGCCACAAACTGGCCTACAACATGGGCTGGAATTATTACCAGTACAACGAGGGCTCGTTCGTCGGACCCACGGCGCCCCGCTATTTCCATGCGAACTTGTTGACCGAGTCATTGCGCTATGCGTTCTAAAGGTATGCGACAAGGAATAAATGCGATAAGACGTCCCAGCTGAGGAGCTTGAAATGAAAAATGTGAATATTCTCTTTGTTACTCTGGCGGCAGTCCTGGCGAGTACTCTCGCCCTGGCACCGTCAGCATACGCCCAGAATGCGGCGGCAACCTATAAAGCCAAGTGCGCCGGATGTCACGGCGCGGATGGAAAAGCAAACACTGGTCCTGGAAAGGCGCTCGGAGCACATGATTTTGGCTCCGACGAAGTGAGGAAAATGAGCGATGCCGATCTTTTTCGAAGCATCACCGACGGCAAAAGCAAAATGCCCGCTTATGGCAAGAGCCTGAAAGGACCAGAAATTACGGATCTGGTCGCCTACATCCGGGGATTGAACCAAAAATAGTCGCTGGAAGAGAAATGCGGCGCGGAATTCATGCAATGAGCGTCCTCCGATGAGCGTTATGCAATGAGCGTCCTTCAATGATCAATCCCGAGACTCTCGTGTTCGTTTTGATTGGCGCCAGCATATTGCTTGCCCTCGTGGTGGTGATCCGGCCCTCCATCACAGCTTCGCGCGAGGGCAAAATGATCGCGTTTCTTGCGCTCTTCATTGTGCCGGTCGTGACAGCGGGTGTGGGCGCATCGGAGCACATGCAACGATCGGAACAGACTCAGTTCTGCCTGTCTTGCCACATCATGGAGCCCTACGGAAAAAGTTTGTTCGTTGACGATCCCGCTTATATTCCGGCGGCTCATTTTCAGAATCATCGGATCCCCGCCGACCAGGCCTGCTACACCTGCCACACCGACTACGCCATGTTCGGCACTCTTCAGGCCAAGCTGGAAGGGCTGCATCACGTTTACGTCTATTGGTTCGGAACCCCGATGAATCCCATTCGTCTCTACCATCCTTATAACAACCGCGAATGCTTACATTGCCACGCTGGGGCACGTTCGTTTGAAGATCCAACGCACATGGCCATGATGGACGATTTGAAAGCGAACAAGATTTCGTGCACGACGAGTGGATGCCACGATACGTTCCATAATGTCGCCAACCTCGGCCAGGCAAAATTTTGGAAGCCCTTGGAATGACGCGGGAGGAGAAAAGCAAGTTATGCTAAGGAAGCTAAGAATTTCCGGCGTGTTCCTGATCGTAGGCCTGATTGTCGAGGCACTTAGCCTGTGCTGGAATAGTGCGCTTTCCTTTATGTCTTTTGTGGTTATTGGGGGCTTGTTTTTCGTCTCGGGCATCGTGCTGTTTCTGTATTCGCTCGTTTCCTCTAAGCCTTCTATTGAATAGCTAAAACTGAAGTCCTTAGTTTGTTGTCAGTTAGCTCGCGAGACCGTCGCAATAGTACATCTTCCGTGTTGCCGCCAGAGCGTCGCTTTGATGTTCGATCTTTGAACTCCGCATGGTCTTGATATAATGCGTGCCGATTGGTGGGTACATGACGAGCTTGCCTCAAATTGTAGGTCAGTTAACGAAAGAAGAGAGCCGATTGACTCGTGAACTCAGAGTGATTACTTTGGCACTCGCGGCATTTAGTGCGCGCTCGGGATTACAGGCAAGACGCCGAGAATTGTCCGCCGCTGGGAGGGCTCGGATAGCGGCGGCCCAGAGAGCCCGGTGGGCGAAGATTAGAGGCGGAAAGCAGAACGTTGTCGCTATGCCCAAGAAGCGAACCATGTCGGCCGCCTGTTCTAGTCGTTGCCGGGCGGAGTGACGTTGGCCTTGCTGTGCAAAAAATAATTCTTTCCGATGGGCGCTTGGATCGTCACGAACGGCAACGGAGTTTGATTGAAGTTGAAGCAATCCGATAAGTCGCCTAGGGCGTAAGAATCGGCATACTCCATTCCGACCGACTCGCCAATCGGGGGTAGCGAAAATATCTCCTCAATGAATTTCAGAATGCTGCCGAAATCTTTGGTGGGAGATGTGTTTAGGTTTCGCGTAGGGCGAGATCACGATCAAGGGCACCCGGAAGCCGTAGTCGTACGAATTCAACGGAGTGCCGTCGTTGCGAATGGGAGGAGCGACGTGGTCATACCAGCCGCCCCAATCGTCCCAAGTGATGATAATCACGTGTGTCATAGCGACTGTGGCCATGTTCAAGCAGGGTAGCCTTTTCTCCGGGAGAAGGTGAGAAGGGCTGCAGGCTGGCTGATCAAGGTCGGCCGGCTCGGGCCGCCATCGTGATGTCTGCTCGCGGTGCGTTTGGCAGAACCAGCTAATTTGCAGAGGTTTCTTTTTTGGCATGGTTGCGGGCTGACGTTGCTTTGCCAGCGATCAGGCCGAACCCATTGCCACCGGCCAGTTTTTCTAGTGCGACGAAATCGGCTTGTGCCTCGACGGTCTGCCCTTGCTTCTTTTTCAACTCTGCGAGCGCCAGCCTTGTTTCGAGTTCAAGTCCCACTAGATGACGCGTGTGGACAAGCTGGAGGATTCGCTCCAACCGTGTCTGTGAAGACTCTAAATGGCCGGAGGCGAGCTCGATGCGAGCGGACGCAAGATCGAATTGAAGCCGGTTGAGTTGGTTGGTGGTCTTTGCGGCTAGCGGTTGGCTCGCTTGTTTTTCCCTGGCCGCCTCTACCAACTTGCCCTCGCCCAGCAGTCCATCGATCAAGGCGATGCTCGCGGCGAGTTCATCGTCCGTTTGGCCGTCTTGATGAAACTGCTCTTTGCACTTTCGGATCACACTTTCGGCATCGGCGGGATGCCCTTCCTCAATCGACAGCCGCGACAGGGCGAGCTCCGTTTCCGCGACCGTCTGCTTATCTCCAATCTCTTTGCGCAGAGCCAGCGATTCCTGATAAGACTTTCGGGCCGCCTGCAAATCCCCTTGATCAACAAGCACCTTTCCATCTCCGTAGAGTGCATATGCCACGGCCCGTTTGTCATCAATTTCCTGGGCGACGGTTCGGGCGTCTTTGTAACCAGTAAGGGCTGTTGTCAGATCACCGCGCTGTCGCGCCACTTCGGCAAGGTCTGCAAGCGTGAGCGCAACACCATCCTTGTCTCCCATTTCCTTATAGCCGGGGATTGCGTCCGAGAGCACGCGTGCCGCTTCCGTCAGATTCCCGCGAGCCAAAGCAATGTCGCCCAGATTGCTGGAGACCGATGTAATCCCCTCGAGATCTCCCACTTGCCGAAACACCTCAATCGCGTTCTGGAACATCTGCTCCGCTCGGTCCAAGTCGCCCCGTTGGTAGTAGAAAGCGGCGAGATCGTTCGTGGCGCGAGCTGCGTTGTCACGATCGCCAACCTCCGCGTAACTTTTTCGAGCATTCTCACAGGTCTGGAGCGTGGAATCCTCACCGCCGATCCCACATAGAACCGCATAGGCTCGCGCGACCAGCAGCCGCGAGCCTTGAGCTCCCCCCTTGTCAATGGCCCGCCGTGCGGCCGCTCGCGCCTTGACTAGATCTTTATAGCTCCACGCACGCGCCTCGAAATAGTCGATCCGTGGATCATCGCCAGAAGGTAGGGGGAGATGCCGAAGGGTGTCCAGCGTATGCAACGCATCTTCGGGATTCACCCACCGCTGCTCGTCGGCGAGGTGAAGACCGTAGTCCAAATTATCAGGGAACTGGGTAAACAGTTGCCGATAGGCGTCGATGGCTCGGGACCGATCTTGGCTTGCCGCATAGTATTGACTATCAATCAGCAGACGATCTTCCGGTCCCAAGTTTCCGTACAGCGCGCGCGCACGCCCGATTTCTGCGCGAGCCTTCAACGCGTAGCCTAGATGGGTCCATGCATCGGCCAAAGCGGCGTGTGCGAGCGGATAGCCGGGATCGGCAGCCACAGCTTTAAGCAGTAGATCCCTCGCGTGCACATAGTCGAACGCCCATAAACGCTCCTGGCCCGTCGTATAGAACCTTACTGCCTCTTGGTTGGAGGGAAGGGCAGCGCGAGCCTGAAGGCTCGCTTGGGCGGAAGCAGAGCTGATTCCGAGGCTCTGCCGTAGCGTCTGACCTGCCTGGGTGGCCAGCTCGAAGAGGTTTCCTTCGCTACCGGTAAAGGACTTCTCCGCGATGGTCTCGCCGCGGACGGTATCCTGCACACGTATATCCAGGCGGATACGCCTATCCCCGCTGCCTGGAAGCGCGGTGTAGGAACCTAGTACGACGAAATCGGCGCCAGAGTTGATGTGCAGACGTTCCAGCGTTGTCTTGGCGAGACTATCTTCGTCAGCGAGGGGCAATTCGCGTTTGACCCGGGCAACATCCTCGCCCGGCACGGTCCGAAGCGCTCCATCGGAGGCCAACTCGGTGCTGAGCATTTCGGAAAAAGCAGGCGACAGCCAGTTGTCTTCCGCCCGGCCCGGGAGATTACGAAAGCCGAGGACTGCAACGGAACGGCGCGCCCGGATTGATGGCACGAGGCTATCAGCCACGACTCGATTGGATCTGCGTTTCGACAAACTACGCAGACCATAGACTGCGACCCCAACCAAAACGAGGATCAGGGCAGCTGCTATCCAATAGGGGCGGGAGCCTTGAGCGTTGATCTCTGGAATGATTCCAGAGGTGTCGATCGCGGCGGCAAGTACTGGAGGAGCAGTTTCTGCCACCGGCCTTGTGGGAATCGAGCTCTCGGAAACCACCACTGTTACCGGGGCCACGAAACGGTACCCGCGCCTTGGAATGGTTTCCAAGTAGCGCGGTGCGTCGGCGTCATCGTCGAGCGATTCTCTGACCTTCCGGATGGCGACGCCGAGGCTGTTGTCGAACTCGACGAAGGTGTTATCCGTCCAAAGTCTCTGCCGGACTTCTTCCCGAGTAATGACCTCTCCGGGACGCTCAACCAGCATTTCTAGGAGCCGGAAGGGCAGATCCTGAACCTTGACGCGAACCCCGTTTCGCGAAAGCGATTCCTGGTCGCCATTAAGCTCGAACGGACCAAAGCGATAACGAATCCCCTGTGACGCTCGCTCCGGCACGCTCATATTCCCTCAAGTTGCAAGATGGTAGCACAGGCGCGGCCCACGTCCTCAGTTAAAGAAGATCGCTAAGTGATTGATATGTAAGCACAATTTGGTTAATGGAGACTTAAGGATCAGTTTCATTGACCCAGTGGCCGATTTGGATCACATTCGCGTCCGCTAGGCGAGGAACACGTTCAGTCGAAGCAGTTCGCTGAATCGAGGGACGAAGCCAGGCAGCTTCCCCAAACTTTCACAGGAGAAAAATCAATGAACCCCCAATCGACTAAAAAAGACATCATCAACCGTGCGCTTCATGCCGTTTTGGCATTGGGCTTCTTGCTTTCAATGACCACCTTGCCTGCCTCGGCGCAGCAGATCCACCAACTCTCCTATACGGGCGCGTGGACCGACACCAACCCCTTCGGCGCCATAACGGACACTAAGACCGGAGTTGCCGCATTCCTGACAACCCCGAACGACGCAGTCCATACTTTCTACGTCGCCAGCGACAATAGCGTTCACCAACTGTTTTACAACGGCTCGAGCTGGAGTGACGAAGACATCACCAGCCAAGCCGAAGCTCCCCTGGCTCTTGCCAATAGCCCGGTCACCGGATTTTCGGTAGACAATCTTCAGTATGTGTATAACATCGGGAGCGACCATCACTTACACCAGCTCTTTTACAACAACTCGTCATTCGCCGATACCGATTTAACCAAGGCCTCCGGCGGCCCCTTAGTTCGCACCACGACGAAGCTGGTTGCCTTCACCACAGGCTCGCCTGTCATCCATGTTTATTACCAGTCTTCAAATGGGCACGTTCACCAGGCCTTTACGACCACTGGATCGAATTGGCAAGACCAGGATCTGACCACAATCGCTCACGGCGCTTCCTCCCGTGCGGGTTGGATCGCGGGATTCAACATCGGCAATCTCCAATACGTTTATTTCGTCGCCACCACTGGTCACGTGCATCAGTTGTTTTACAACAACTCCTCTTGGACCGAGGAAGACCTCACTGCTCTGAGCGGATCAGAGCCGGTGGCGTCGGGCGGCGGCGTTGCTGCTTTTGTAGTCGCCGGTGGAACTAATCAGTTCGAGGTGTTCTTCATCGGGACTGACAAGCACGTGGTGGAACTCGTCTCGACCGACGACCAGACGTGGACCGCCGCCGACTTGACCGATCAGACCGGTGCGCCTTTGGCCACCGCTACCAATCAGATTGTCGCGTTCCCCACTCCAAATGATGACTTCCACGTTTACTTTGTATCGAAAAACCACATTCATCAGCTTTATTTGCCTGTCAGATCGGTATGGCAAGTCGAGGACTTGACCGCCGAATCCGATGGCCCCAAGGCCAATGGCATTTCGGGGATGGCCGGCTATGCATCTGCAAACAACCAGTACATCTATTACGTCGCGAAATGAAGTTGCGC
>JBAWAI010000279.1:0-22452 GCA_049589215.1 Terriglobales bacterium
GTCCCAACGTTGCAGTGCGGCTTATTGCGATCAAATTTTTCTTTCGCCATAACTCTGCTCTTAGCTCCTAGCTTTTTGCTTCTAACTTAAAACCAAATCTTCTTCGTCGCCGCGATCAAATTTCTCGTAATACGCTCCGAGAAACTGCTCTTTTTCAATCACCCTCTCGGAACGAAGCCACTCTTCAAACTGTTCGAACTCGACATGAAACCGGTCCCGAAAACGCTCGAAGTCCCGATGCCACGCCCAAAAATCTCTTACCCGGTACTGCCTCAGCGCCGGAACCTCGGACGAAACCTCTGTTCCCAGGTACCCATGCGCCTTGAACAACAACCGCGTCCAAATTCCATCCGGCCCGAAGGCCGCTTCCAAATCCGCCTGCCGGCCATCCGTCGCCCAAAATCTGCGATCGGCGACGAACCGCAGCGTGTCCTGTCACTTCGTCGTCGTCTTTCCCTGAGTCTTGGCGATGATCTCCTCCGCCACCGACCTCGGGGCTTCTTCATACCTTGCAAAATGCATCGAGTACTCGGCGCGGCCCTGCGTTGACGAACGCATGTGCGTCGCATAGCCGAACATCTCCGCCAGCGGCACGATTGCCTTGATCACCTGCGAACCGGCGCGATGCTCCATGCCTTCAATGCGTCCGCGGCGCGAGCTCAGGTCGCCCATGATGGCGCCCGCAAAATCTTCCGGCGTGACCACTTCAACCGCCATCACCGGCTCGAGAATCACGGGACTCGCCTTGCGCGCGGCTTCTTTAAAGGCCATGGAGCCGGCGATCTTGAAGGCCATTTCGTTCGAGTCGACGTCGTGATAGCTGCCGTCGTAGAGCGTCGCCTTGATGTCGACCATGGGATAGCCGGCGAGAACTCCGCCCTCCATCGCTTCCTGCATGCCCTGATCGATCGGCTTGATGTATTCCTTGGGCACCGTGCCGCCGACGATATCGTTGATGAACTCGTAACCCTTGCCGGGCTCGTTCGGATCGAGATAAATCTTGGCGTGCCCGTACTGGCCGCGGCCACCCGTCTGGCGGATGTATTTGCCTTCCGCCTCGGCGTGCTTGCGGATCGTCTCGCGATACGCCACCTGCGGCTTGCCGACGTTCGCCTCGACTTTGTACTCGCGCATCATGCGGTCGACGATGATTTCGAGGTGCAACTCGCCCATGCCGCTGATGATGGTCTGTCCGCTGTCGGGATCGGTGTGAACCTTAAAGGTGGGATCTTCCTGCGCCAGCTTGGCCAGAGCCATGCCCATCTTTTCCTGATCGGCCTTGGTCTTCGGCTCGACTGCGACAGCGATGACCGGGACCGCAAACGAAATCGATTCGAGCGTAATCGGATGCTTCTCGTCGCAGATCGTGTCGCCGGTCGAGACGTTCTTCAGTCCAACCACGGCGCAGATATCGCCCGCCAGAATTTCCTGAATATCTTCGCGCTTGTTGGCGTGCATTTTGAGCAGGCGGCCAATGCGCTCGTGGCGCTGCGTGCGCGAGTTCATCACCGACTCGCCCGACTTCAACTGCCCGGAGTACACGCGAATAAATGTCAGCTGCCCGACGAACGGGTCAGCCATGATCTTGAACGCCAGCGCGGAGAACGGCTCCTTGTCGTCGGCTTTGCGGGTGAGTTCTTTGCCGGTGTCGGGGTCGAGGCCGTGCGTTTCTTTGGTGTCGAGCGGCGACGGCAGGTAATCGACCACCGCGTCGAGCAGCGGCTGCACACCTTTATTCTTGAACGCGGTTCCGACGACTACCGGGAAGAGCTTGAGCGCGATCGTCGACTTGCGCAGCGACGACTTTAATTCAGCCGCCGAAATCGCTTCGCCTTCCAGGAATTTGTGCAGAATCTCGTCGTCATTCTCGGCGACAGTTTCAACCAGCTGGGTATGGAAGGCCTCGGCCTTTTTCTGCAGCTCGGCCGGGATCGGACCCGTCTCGTACTCCGCGCCCATGGTCTCGTCATTCCAGATGATCGCCTTCATCTCGACCAGGTCGACACAGCCCTTGAACTTGTCTTCCTGTCCAATCGGAATCTGAATCGCAACCGGCTTGGCGTTGAGGCGCTTGCGGAGAGTATCAACGGCATGCTCGAAATCAGCGCCCATCTTGTCGATCTTATTAATGAAGCAAATTCTGGGCACGCCGTATTTATCGGCCTGGCGCCACACTTTTTCGGACTGCGGCTGCACGCCATGCACGGCGTCAAACACCGCGACCGCGCCGTCCAGCACGCGCAGCGAACGCTCGACCTCGGCCGTGAAGTCGACGTGGCCGGGGGTATCAATAATGTTGATGCGGATGTCGCGCCAGGTGCAGGTCGTGGCGGCGGAGGTAATCGTAATCCCGCGCTCCTGCTCCTGCTCCATCCAGTCCATGATGGCCGTGCCCTCGTGTACCTCGCCGATGCGGTGCGTCTTTCCCGTATAAAACAGGATGCGCTCCGTCGTCGTGGTCTTACCGGCATCGATGTGGGCCATGATGCCGATGTTCCTGCAACGCTCTAATGGGACTGTTCTTGGCACGGCTTTTCTTTACTCTTTTCCAGGGCTCTTAAGTTTTCAGCTTCGAGCTTCCAGCTGAACCAGAAGTCTCGTTTTGATTGCAACCAGACGGGGCAGGCCCCGTCACTCCGACTACCACCGGTAATGCGCGAAGGCCTTGTTGGCTTCCGCCATGCGGTGCACATCTTCTTTCTTCTTGATCGCGGCGCCTTTGCCGTTGGCGGCGTCGAGCAATTCGTTGGTCAACTTGTCGATCATTCCCTTTTCGCCGCGGCCGCGCGCGTAGCTCACGATCCAGCGGATGGCGAGCGATGTCCGGCGATCAGGCCCGACTTCGATCGGCACCTGATAGTTCGCGCCGCCGACGCGCCGCGTCTTAACCTCGAGCAGTGGCTTGGCGTTCTCGACCGCTTTCGTGAACAGCTTCAAAGGCTCGTCGCCGCCTTTTTCCTGCAACTTGACGAGCGACTTATAGAAGATGTTCTCGGCCGTCGATTTCTTGCCCTGCCACATCATCGAGTTGATGAACTTCGTCACCAGGTCCGACCCGTAGACCGGATCGGCCTCGGTCGCCCGTTTTGCGATATGTCCTTTACGAGGCATAAATTAAGTTCTCAGTTCTCAGCTCTCAGTTTCATCCGGCACAGTTCAGAGAACTGAGAACCGGGAACTGGCAACTGCTTTTTAAGCTTTCTTGGCGCGCTTGGCGCCGTACTTCGAGCGGCTCTGATTGCGCCCCGCAACCCCGGTCGCATCCAGCGTTCCGCGCACTACGTGGTAGCGCACGCCCGGCAGATCCTTCACGCGGCCGCCGCGAATGAGCACAATCGAGTGCTCCTGCAGGTTGTGGCCGACGCCTGGAATGTAGGTCGTCACTTCGATCCCGTTCGTCAGGCGGACGCGCGCCACTTTGCGCAAAGCCGAGTTCGGCTTCTTGGGCGTCTGCGTGTACACGCGCGTACAAACTCCGCGCTTCTGCGGACAGGATTGCAGCGCCGGACTCGCCGTCTTGTAACGCGGCTTCGTCCGTCCGAATTTCACCAGCTGATTAAAAGTTGGCACTCTCGCCACTCCCACGCGGCAAACCGCGTCCAACACACTTGCCCTGAGACAAGGAATTCCTCTCGTCCCGGTTCTGGCATGAGACTGCTGCGCCCAGCCATGCTCTCGCGCCGGCGTTTCGCCGCGCTGAGAATTTTCGGTTTCCCGTACTAATCGCCGACGACGGTGACGCCACGCCGCACCTTAACTATTAAGGATTGGAGGCGCTCCGTTTCGTCTGCTTTCTTCCGCATAGCCTCGCGTGTCTCCCAATACAAAGTGGGCGCAAAGGTTTTCGCGGAACGTTTCAGCGAGGGCGTCCTGATCTCACGTTCGACCAGGCCGGTGGATCTTAAAAGCTCAGCCAGAACTACCCCGGTGCCCATCTTCAACGCAGGTTGCGCATCCGACGGGACAGCCGTCTACAGGCAAGCCAGACTTAACTCGCGGAACCGTATGATAATAACAACTCGGCAGGCGCATCGTCAACCACTTGTCGACGCATCGAAGAAAACAGTGCCAGGCGCGGGTAACCGCGGGCGGATTTTGACGCTCCTGTTTGCTGGCGGCGGCCTTACCGGCGCCGGTTTTACCGGTGCCGCCGCGGTTCGAACAAGCAAATCGAGGCATTTGCGCGCTTCATAGCCGGCAACAACGGCGACGGCGCCAGGCATGCTCAAATCACCGGCCGCACAAGATTCTTGCCGGGGATGCAATTCAATCGCACCACAACCGCTATACTGACACGCTTGCTCAATATCCCGATTACCTTCTACACTGGCTGCTTTCCAGCCAACATTTCGCTCGCGCCCAGTGCTAAGGACGCGGGGAGGGTTCATGCGTAGTTGCTCGACCGGCATTCTTTTACTGATGGCTGTCTCCTCCGTCTTAACCTTGTCCTCCTGCCTGGGCAAAAGCACGGTCGGCCCGGGCGGCGAGGGGGTGTCAAGCGTCACCCTGAGCCCTAGCGCCAACTTCTCCATGGATGTCGGCAGCACCCAGGTCTTCTCCGCCACCGCTAAAAATTCCGGCGGCCAGGTCATTTCCGCCGCCGTTCAGTTTTTTGTCACCGTTCCCGCAGGGTCAACGAACCCTGCTCCCATCTCGGTGGCCACCAACGGAAATACCTGCGCCGGAACATGGGACGCAGCCGTCGCCATCTGCACCGCCGGCCAGCCCGGAGTCGCCATCGTCACCGCCGTGGCCAACGGCGTCAGCAGTCCGCCAACCACTGTTTACGTCCACCTGCATGTCGATAACCTCCAGGTCAGCCAACTTCAGACGACGCCGACCTCCACCTCCTGCTATCAGACTGGACCGTGCTGCTCGCAAGGCCAGACCTGGCTCTACCAAGGCCTCGCTTATAACAACGGCATCGACATCACAAACAGCGTCGGCCAGTTGGCCTGGTCTTCCACCAACAACGGCGTCCTGACCGCCTCCGACTATCTGCCTCCCAATCAGCCCAATGTGCTCAACGACGTTCAAATTACCGGAGCCGCCCCCGGCATCACCCAGCTTTACGCATCGATCTCCGGAACCACCAGCAATTCCATCCCGATCACGACCTGCCTCGTCAAGTACGTGGGCGTAAGAGCTCAAGGCGAAACAACAAACTCCATCACCGTGAATAGCGGAACCTCGGTTCCCATCGAGGCCTACGCCATCGATACTCTCGGCTACACGCTGACCAAAGTTCCTCTAGTCTGGGCCACCAACAATCCCGAGGTGGTTTCCTTTGCGACCGCTGGCAACTCCACCGGCAGCAACAGCGCCACGGCGCGCAACAATTCCGGCGGGGCCGACGTCACCGCCTCCTGCACGCCTCCCACCTGCAACATCGGCGTCTATCCTGGATTGCCGGTCTATGCCAGCGATGGCCTTCTGCCCAACCAGTTGCAGGCCTATGCCGCGATTTCTGTTGACGTGACCGGCGGCGCCAATCCCGCCAGCTATCTCGGCTGGACGGCGACTAACCAGTGTGCCGACGTCTCCGGGTGCTCCAGTGTGCTCTTCCAGATCACTCCCGGAACCACCACCAACCCGATCACCGCCAGCGTGACCGCGCCGCGCACTCCCAATTCCATCCAGTTCAACTATCTGGCGTCCTCGCGCCTCTACATCGGCAGTGACGATGGCCTCATGTATGTGGATGTCTCTTCGTCGCCCGCAGTCACGCCCGTCTCCCAGTCGATCACTCCCTGCAACGTTTCACTGTGCGGAAAAGTGATCGCTATTTCGAACGATGGCAGACAGGTGGCTGTCTCCGACGACATCTCTCCGACGCCGCAGGTTTACATCTATAACTCAGCCGTAGCGAGCGGAACGAATCCTGTCACCGACCTCGTTCTGCCCGGCACCGGAGGCGCGGGCAGTCCCGACGTTGCCAGTTCAGCCGCCTTCTCGTCCGATCTATCCAAGCTCTTCATCCTGACAAATGCCGGAAAGATGTACGTTTACTCGACCGTCGATGCGCTCGCCCAGGTGACGATTCCCGCCAGCGGCACCGCCGTGGCCTTCTCCGCCGACGGCAGCTTCGCCTACCTTACCGGCACGTCCGGCGCAGCCGGATCGGTCTCCGCTTTTTCAACCTGCTCCACTCCCGGCGTGCCCAGCACCGAACTTGGCAGCGTGGCCACTGCGGGCGTGCCCTTGCAGATTTTCGCGTCGCCAAATTTGCCCGCCAACAGCTCCAGCGAGACTACGCAGAATGTCTTCGTGCTCGAGCCGCCCAACCTCCAGATCTTCACCGCCCAGTTCACGCAAACTCCGCTTAGCGACACGCAGTTCACGTGCATCCCGCCCACGCTCTCAAGCTTCACAGCCGGCCCTACCTTCAACCTCGGCCAGGGAGCGTTCACTCCTCTCTATGCGCGCCTCACCGGCGATGGCAGCCAGTTCATCGTTGTCGGTCAAAACATCCCGGCAGTGCTCGTCTTCAACGTGGCTGGCAGCACCACCACCGCAGTCCCGCTGTCGCGCGCGGGTTACGGCCAGATCTATCCTTACTCCGCCTCTTCGACCAGCGATGGCAAAGAGGTTTTCGTCGCTGCCTGCGATCAGTACGACGCCGACGGAGTAACCTGCGCTGCCGGTTCCGTGCACATCGTCAGCACGACCGGCCAGGGCGATTACCAGCAAGTCCCCTACATCAACTACACCACCAATAACATGTGCAACAACCTCGGAGGCAACCAGGCGCTATGCGTCCCCGATCTGGTGGCCATCAAACCGCAGTGACGTTGCGATCGCAGAAGTGAAGCCAATGGGTCGAGGATGCGAGTGTGGCTTTTGGGTGGAGCAACGCTTCAGCGCTGCGATAACAGGTAACTCAACAATCGGCTTTAACCGCTGGGGCCGCACGGCCGCTGGAATAGCAGCTGCCTACGCCCCAATCTCTTTGCCGACGCTGTCCAGCACGCCATTAATAAAGGTCACCGACTCGGGTGTCGAAAACTTGCGCGCAATCTCAATCGCTTCGTTAATCACAATCGCGCGCGGCGTTCCCGGATAACCCAGCAACTCCGCCACCGCTCCGCGCAGCACGTTACGATCGACCGCCGCCATGCGCTCCATCTTCCAGTGCTGCGCATGCTTGCCGATCAGGCCGTCGATCTCCGGCAACCGGTCGCTGGCCACGCGAAACAGATCCTCCGCAAAACCGCGCGCCTCCGCATCGACATCGCTGCGCGTCACCCAGAACGTATCGCGCACATGCTCCGGCGTCTGCTTCCCCATATCGGCCTGAAACAGCATCTGCAAAACCAGTTCGCGAGATTTTCGGCGAGTGCCCATGATCAGAGCCCGGGTCTCAGGTGTCAGGTCTCAGGAAAACGTGGACCATCGCAAGAGCCTTCCAGCAGTTTACAGGACGGTTGCAGCGCGCAAGTCCGGGATACTAAGAACGAGGTTTTCGTTTCCGCAGGGTTGGTTTTGCTTTGCCTTTCCTGACACCCGACACCTGAGACCTGATACCTGCCTTGAGATTCGCCATCTCCACCGCCGCCAGCGCCGCCTCGAATCCCTTATTGCCCATCTTCAGGCCGGCCCGATCAATGGCCTGTTCCAGAGTGTCGCAGGTCAATACGCCAAATGCATGCGGCACGCCCGTTTCCTGCGCCGACTGCCCGATCCCGCGAGTAACTTCATTGACGATGACGTCGTAGTGCGCAGTATCGCCGCGCAGCAGGCAGCCGATGCAAATGATGGCGTCGTACCTGCCCGTCTCGGCCAAACTTCGCGCCGCCAGCGGAATCTCAAACGCTCCCGGCACGCGCGCCACCGCAATATTCTTGTTACCCGCGCCGGAGCGCAGCAACCCATCGCAAGCGCTAAGCAGCAGTCGCTCAGTGATGAAGGCATTGAACCGCGATACGACAATCGCGAACCGTTTCCCGGTGGCGTCCAGGGAACCCTCCAACGCCGGAACAGCCGGCTCGGGCGGAGACTCCATTTTCAATTTGATTCTTTTCTCCGTGACTCTGTGCCTCCGTGGTGGATTTGCCTTTCACCCTCGATGACCGATGGCCCGATCACTCGATGACTTAATGATCCGATCATTCACTTTCCTTTGAAGTTCGCCGCCCGCTTCTCCAAAAACGCCGCCGTCCCTTCCTTCTTATCTTCGGTCGCGCAGCAAACTCCAAACAGCGACGCCTCCAGAAACAGTCCCTCGGCCAGCGTCATCTCCATGCCTTTGTTCACGGCCTCCATGGCATACTGCACTGCTAGCGGAGCATTCGCAATAATCTTCGCCGCAATCGCCTCCGCGCGCGGAATCAGATCGGCGATCGCCGTCACTTCATTCACCAGGCCGATGCGGTGCGCCTCCTGCGCGGAAATCATCTCGCCCGCCAGAATATGCTGCATCGCCAGCCCCTTGCCCACCAGGCGCGCCAGCCGCTGCGTTCCACCATATCCGGGAATGATTCCCAGCTTCACCTCTGGCTGCCCAAGCTTTGCGTTGTCGCTCGCCAGGCGCATCGTGCACGCCAGAGCCAGCTCGCATCCGCCGCCCAGCGCGAAACCATTGATGCAGGCAATCACCGGTTTCCCAAGGTTCTCAATCAAATTAAGCACGCTCTGCCCGCGATGAGCATATTTCTTGCCCATCACGGCGTCCTGCACGGCGAGTTCGCCAATGTCGGCGCCCGCCACAAATGCCTTGTCGCCGGAGCCCGTCAGGATGACCACGCGAATGCCGTCATCATTCTTAATGTCATGAAACGCGGCCCGCAGGTCCTCCATGGTCGCCATATTGAGCGCGTTAAGCACCTTCGGCCGGTTAATGGTGACGTAGGCGATCGCGTTTTTCTTTTCGAGGAGAATGTTTTCAAATGTCATAAGTTTCGCAACTTCCTATTCCACTAATAAAAGCTCCTCAACATTCCAGTCACCCGAGAGCGAGGAGGCCGACCGGCACGAAAAGTTTACCGACGTGAAAGTGCTATAATTGTATAGCAGGTTGAAATTCATGCTAGCCATCCGCCTTCCCGAAGACATCGAAAAACGCCTCGACCGCCTCGCCAAGCGCACCGGGCGCACGAAAACGTACTATGCCCGCGAGGCGATCATTGAACGTCTCGCCGACCTCGAAGCGGTGTACTTGGCCGAACGGCGGTTGGAGGGGATTCGTGCCGGCCGCAGAAAGATCGTTCCCATCGAAAAAGTGATGCGCCGCTATGGCTTGGGCGATTGAGTTCGACACCGCCGCACAGCGAGAACTCAATAAGCTCGATCCCACTATTTCCCGCCGAATCCTGAAGTTCCTGCTTGGGCGCGTGGCCAAACTGGACGACCCGCGCAAAATTGGCGAGCGCCTCCAGGGACAGCTTCATCATCTCTGGAAGTATCGCGTGCGATTACCGGATCCTTTGTTCGTTCAAGCAAGAACTGCTGGTTGTGCTCGTCCTTGAAATCGGCCACCGCCGCGAAATTTACGAACGGTAAAATCCACCCCCCCAAAAAAAAACAAATCCGCGGAGAAGAAGTTTTTCCCTCTGCAATGACCTCTGACCTCTGCAATCTAAAACTTCCCCGCCACCGGCTTCTCCGGGTTCGCATAATCATAAAACCCGCGCCCCGACTTCCGCCCGTACCACCCTGCCATCACCAACCGCTTCAGCAGCGGAGGCGACGCGAACCGCCGCTCCTTGAACTCGTCATACATGACATGCGTGATGTAGTAAGTCGTATCGAGGCCGACAAAATCGAGCAGCGTAAACGGCCCCATCGGATACCCGCAACCCAGCTTCATCGCATTATCGATATCTTCGATCGAGCCCACACCCTCTTCATAAGCCCGGATCGCATCCAGCAGATACGGCACCAGCAGCCGGTTCACGATGAACCCGGTCTTATCCGAAGTGCGCACCGGAACCTTGCCCAGGTTCTTGACGAACTCGTATGCCGACTGATACACATCGTCGGCAGTCGCGATCGTCTTCACCACTTCGACCAGCTTCATCAGCGGCACGGGATTAAAAAAGTGCAACCCGATAAACCGCTCCGGCCGCTTAGTCGCCGCCATCAGTTCGGTCACCGAAATGGACGAAGTGTTTGTCGCAAAAATCGCCTCGCGCTTCACGATCCCGTCGAGCGAGTCATACATATCGCGCTTCTGCTCGACGTTTTCAATGATGGCCTCAATCACAATGTCGCAGTCATGCAGATCCTGCCGGTTCGTCGTGCCTTTAAGCCGAGCCCGAATCGCATCCTTCTGCGCCGGAGTGATGCCGCCCTTCTCAACCGGCCGCTCGGCAAACTTCGCCAGCGACTTCTCAATCCCGGCAAAGCCCTTGTCGAGATACTTCTGTTCGACCTCCAGCACAGTCGTATCGAATCCAGCCGTCGCGCAGACCTGCGCGATGCCGGAACCCATCAATCCACAACCGAGTACGCCTACTTTTTTGATTTCCATGTGACTCCACTTCATTTAAGACTTGTAATTATCTATTGGGACTTGTCATCCCGAGTGCAGCGAGAAGACGAAAGATCTGCGGCTTTGCCTAAACCTTCAGCCCACATATTAGGTTACCGCGACTGCCAGCGCCTCGGGTTGCGCCTGCCGTGGAAGCAGGCGATCACCACGATCCGCTCCTCCTGAATCTCGAAAAATAACCCGTGTGGAAAGCGCCGCACTCCCGCACGACGACGGTTCCGGTGAACTACAGGAAATTGCAATGGCTGCGCAGCGATGGCCTCAACTGTGACCTCTACGCCAACGCGAACCTCTCCCCAAGCTGCGGGCGAATGTTGTTGTACCACGCCCGCGCATCCAGCAAATCCTCATTTGCTTCTGGAATCCAAACGACCGGAGGTGTCACGGTTTCTTAAACAGGCCCGCCCTGACTTGCTCCCACGGGATGACATCGACAGGGTTTTGCTCATGCCGGGCGATGCGGTAATCGAGCTCCGCCCGCTGCGCGTCCGTCAGCGACACGGCATCCGCTTCGAGACTCTCCCATACCGTATCCAAAAGTTCTGCCTTCTCGGCGGGGACAGGCTATTGATCTGGCTTCGCAAATCGTTCATACGGATATAACGCTAGCGCGGTTTCGTCGCTCTGGCAAGCGCTTGGCACGACTGGTTTCCGACGGGCCCCTCAGCTAACAAGGATTTTCGATTTCGATCTCCACCGCGGTACCGCGTGCAGCCAGTTCGTGAATAAGATCTACGAAATCTTGCGCTATCTTTTTCGCTCCGATGCCGATCAAATCGAAGTTGCGAATTACAAGTTGATAAGGAACTTCCACTTCGTTGATGCTTCCGGCTGCAATGCTGTCATTGAGCGCATCTAAATTCCTTCCATGCCAAGAAGGTGCACCCACCACCTTAAAGAAGGCATTATAAACGTCGTCCTTAGTGCCCCAACTTGCTCCGTCCAAAATCAGATTCCTCATATCTTGGCCGCCTACTGAAAGCTCTCCACCACCATAGCAATCCCCTGCCCGCCGCCAATGCACGCCGTTGCCAGCCCATACTTCTTCTTGCGCCGCCGCAATTCATACAGCAGCGTAATCACCAGCCTCGTCCCGGTCGCGCCCAGCGGATGCCCGAGCGCAATCGCTCCGCCATTCACGTTCACTTTTTCGCGATCCAGCCCCAGCTCTTTCTCCACCGCCAGATACTGCGCCGCAAACGCCTCATTCACCTCGATCAAATCGATCGAGTCCAGCGTCATGCCCGCGCGCTGCAACGCCGCCTTCGATGCCGGCACCGGACCGCTTCCCATAATCTTCGGATCGACACCCGAGATTCCCCAGTTCACAATCCGCCCCAGCGGCTTCAGATTGCGCTTCTGCGCCTCTTCAAGCGCCATCACCACCACCGCCGCCGCGCCGTCCACGATGCCGCTGGCATTGCCCGCCGTCACCGTTCCATTTTTGCCGAACGATGCCCGCAACTTCGCCAAGCCCTCTATCGTCGTCTGCGGACGCCGGTGGTCATCCTCGGTTAAGTGCTCGCCCGTCGCCTCGCCCTTTGAATTGCGCAGCGGCACCGGCGTCAGCTCTTCCTGGATTCGTCCTTCTTTATAGGCAGCATCGGCGAGGTGCTGCGAGCGCAGCGCGAACTCGTCCTGCATCTCGCGCGTAATCCCCTGCTGCGATCCATACAACTCGGCCGTCCCGGCCATCTGCATGCCGCAATACGAATCAAGCAGCGCCACCATGAGCGAATCTTCCAGCTTGCCGCCCGGCACGAGCGTAAACCCGTCGCGCCCGCGAATGGAAAACGGCGCCTGCGACATCGCCTCCATCCCGCCCGCCAGCACCACCTTCGCTTCGTCGGTCTGGATCATCTGCGCCGCGCTAACAATCGCCTGCATCCCCGAGCCGCACAGCCGGTTCACGGTCAGCGCCGGAGTTTCGATCGGCAGCCCAGCCCGCAGCCCCACATGCCGCGCACCATAAAGCGCATCGCCCGAAGTCTGCTGCGCGTTGCCAAAAACCACATGATCGAATTCCTTCGGATCAATCGCCGCGCCGTCACTACCCGCTCGTGCGATCGCCGCCTTTCCCGCAATCGCGCCCAACTCCTGCGCCGCATAGTCTTTGATCTTTCCGCAATACCGCCCAAAGGGCGTGCGCGCCCCGCTGACAATCGCAATGTCTCCAGGTTTTAACATGAGTCCACGCTATACAGATGAGATGGCTGGCCAGAAAGCCAACCAGTTAGTCTAGCAGTGCATGGGATTTAACGGGAAGCAACACGATTGGAGGAAGTAGATGGAAGTCAGAAATAAAAAGTCAGATTGAAGAAGTAAACCCGAGTCGGCAGCAAGCGGTCTCACTTCTTCGATTTGAGTTCTAACTTCTGACTTTTTTCTAAGCTACCGCGGCCGCCGCAATCTGCGCGGCCTCGCAAACAATCTTCCCCGGACCCTGCACGATCGCCAGTTCCAGCGCATGGTCGGCGCGATTGACGACCTCGGTCACGATGTCCACCGGATCGAAGTGCTGCCGCATCACCGCCTGCGCCAGCGCGGCGCAGAATTCAACCGACTGATCTCGTCCCGGCAAACGCACTTCCTTCAGCAACCGCCGCAATTTCTCGACCGCCATCAGCGCTTCTTTTTCGCCCGTATCGCCGAGCACCAGTGCGACCGTCGTCGCCTCATAACGAAATGCCAAGTCGTTCGTGCGGATGTTCGCCGAAAACAGCTGCCCGATCTGATCCATCAGCTGATGCACCGCCGACTCGCCAAACTCCTTGAGCAGCGCGCTGCGCTTCCCGAACTGCATCAGCAGCACGGTCACCGCCGTCCCCTGCTGCAATCCGCGACGCGTCTCCGCTTGCAACAGGTCGAGATACGACGCGCGCTTCAGCAATCCCGATTTCTCATCGGTCACCGAAAGATTCTTCACCAACCGCCGCAACCCGGCGTTGTTGAGCGCAATCACCACCTGGTCAGTCAGCGTGCGGATCACCAGCATCTCCGAATCCTGCCAGGTGCGGTGCGCGTTCTGCGTCAGAATCAGCACGCCGATCTGGTCGTTGCCCTCAACCAGCGGCAAAGCCAGCAGCGACACGATCTGCGATTCCTCAATCGCCGAGCGCACGCTCAAAAGCTCGGGTGCGCTCACCGCATCGGCAATCGTGACCGTACCGCGCGCCACGGCCAGGTCCTGCACCGCCTCCACCAGGCTGGCCAGCGCCGAAGCGCTCACCGGCATCAATCCCTCCGCGTGATACTCCTGTACGCTCGATGGCGGCAGTCCCGGCTTCCGCAACGCCGCCAGACAGCGCGTCGCGTGCCACACGCCGCCAATTTCGTTGGCCGCTGTTTTTAGCACGCCCTCCGCGTTGCCCTGGTGATAAAGCTTGCGCGTAATCTCCGCCACCTTCGCCAGGCTGCTGACGTCCGATGCCTCAACCACCGTTACAGGTGGCGCGGCCGGTTGCGCCGACGGTGTAGCTGCACCCGCTGCCGATGCGACCCCGCGCGCCGGCTCGATGCCCGCCGAAATATAAAGCCGCTGCAAATCCTGGTTGCGCTGCTCTTCGCCCGGAAACAATTCCTGAATGCGCTGAATGCGCTCGATCGCCTTCGACCGCATCCCGTACTGCACCAGAATTTCCGCTTGCAGCATCAGGTCCTGAAGCGCGGCCGCGCCCAGCGTCGGCTCAGCTGGTTTTACCGCCGGCTGCTCTTCCTTTTTTACCGTCGAAAAACGCGCCGCGATTACCCGGAACCGCTGGTCGTCAATCTTGCCCCGCAGCATCTCCACCCGCTTCTGGTGTCCGGGTTCATACGGATCCACCTCCGCCGCCCGGTCCAGGCACTCTCCGGCTTTCTGATAATTGTGGTTCGCGCAGTAAAGATCGAACAGCTTCAACAGCACCTGCGCGTAGTCCGCCTCGCGATTCGACGCGTTGAACAGCTCGGCCAGAAATTCCAGCATCTCGACCGTCGGCCGGTGGGTCGCCAGAATCTCCTGCATGGTCGCGATGAACGAACGCCGCTCCCCGCGCCGCCGCTGGAACGCCTCCAGCTTGCGCGCCAGCGCCACTGCCTCGCTGTCGAGTTCGCAGTCGATCATCTTTCCGATCAGGCTGAGCACCTGATGAATGCGCGCCGGGTTGCGCTCGAACATCTGCCACACCAGCGGCTCGGCCTCAACGCAACGCTCCGCCGCCAATAGCGCCTGCGCATAGAGATCGCGCAGCTCCGGCGAAGTCGCGCCCGCATTCACCAGCGGTTCGAAGATAAAGATCGCCGCGCCCGCGTCGCCCTGCGCCAGCAGGTTCTTGCCATACGCCATCGCAACTTTTTCGTCGCCCGGATTCTCCGCGTAGGCGCGCTCATAATACCGTCCCGCATCTTCGCCCGCAGTCGCGGCAAGCTCCGCCAGCTTTAAAAACGACTCGGCCGCCAGTACATGTTCGTCCAGTTCCGACGATAGTTCCGCCAGCCGCAGATGATTCGCCGTCGTCGGCTCCAGGCTCACGATCCGCCGCAGTACCAGCAACGTCTCTTCTCTTCGTCCCTGCTTGCGCAAATCGTCGAGCGCGTTCTCGTAGGTGCCAACCGCAACCTTCTTATTGGAGCGCTCCAGCAACTGCCCGAAGCGGACCTTCTGCTCCCAGATGGGATTGGTATAGCGCGCCAGCTTCTTATAGGTGAGGCTCGCCCGCGTCGCGTCGGCCGCCGTCACCTGCCGGTCGAACAGCTCCCCCAGCAGTTGCACAGCCATCGCCCCTTTGTTCACCGAAAGGCACAAATCGGCCGCCAACTGCCGCACATTGTCGTTATCCGGATCGTCTTTCAGGACCAGCAGATACTCCGCCAACGCATCGGGAGTCTTGCCTTTCTGCAAGAGCTTCTCCGCCTTGTCGATGCGGCGCGAAATGTCAGCACGGCTGGGGTTTTCAGGCATGGACGGTCGCCCCCGGTTAAGACAGGGAGACCCAATTCGATTCTAGGTTTCACCTACCAGAGCGGCAACGCGCATTGGTCCTGCCTCAATTACGAAAGTCATCTGGAGCAGTTCAACTACAGAGGTCATGCGAAGCGGCTCTAAATCGCTTCAGTCTCCCAGCACCCGCCGCCGCTCCGCCACCGGCAGCGTCTCGCAAGCCGCCCGCAACACCAGCCGCGGGGCTCTGCTTCGAATCTTCATCAAAAAAGGCACCGTTCGCCGCGCATTATGCTTCGCCGCTTCGCGCAGTAGCCAGCCCAGCCCCTTCTGCACCATGTCATCATCATCGCCGAGCAGCGTCTCAGAGGTCCGCACAATCTCGGCAAACAATTTCTTCTTCCGCGCTCCCCGAATCAGCGCCACGCAAGCGGCCCGCCGCCGCCACCGGTTCCGTGACCGCGCCCAGCGCAAAACCTCGGCGCAATATGCCGGCTCCGCGCAGACCATCGCACCCAGCACATCATGCACCAGTGCATCGTGATCCGACCAGTTCGTCACCCGATCCAGCCACGAAGAAAATAGCTTGAACTCGCTCGCTCCAAGCGACGCCGTCTGCCCCTCCAAAAGAAAAACCGCGAAGATCTTCTCCTCCAGCACCCGCCCGGAAAAAAGCTCATCTGCCGCCTTCACCACCAATGGCATTCCGCTTTCTTTCAAACCCTGTTCTTTTATCCCTTGCTCTTTCAAAATCCCGCGCCGGAACGCAACCGCAGCCTTTCGCAGATCCGCTGTCCGCCATCCGTGCGCCCGCACCTCTTCCTTAAAAAATCGCTGTACCTCCGGCGCCAGACGGGCCGATCCCCCGTCTCGCAGCATGCGCCGCGCCTGCCCCGCAAAATATTCAGGAGTGTTAGTTCCAGCAGCCATGAGCGATGAGTCGGAATGTCACCAAGATGTGGCAGGCAATGCCGATGCCGCAGCAAGTGGAGTAGCCAATGAAAATGCCGCTGGCGACTCGCCCGCGATTTCCCAACCAAATTACGACGCCGTCGTCCCCGCCCGCACCACGCGGTCATAAATCCAGAGCACGACCGCCGTTGCCATTCCAACCGCGGTCACGCTGAACCAGATCCACGCCGGCTGGTGCGCCACTTCCCCATACCGGTGTACGACCGTGCCGCCAAACCATCCGCCAATCAGCGACCCGATGCCAATCGGCAAAAACGCAAATCCCATATACGTCCCCTGTTGTCCCGGAGGCGCCAGCCGCGAAATATATTCGTAGTAACGCGGCGATTGAATAATTTCGCCCAGCGCCAGCACGAACAACGCCGCAACCGCTCCCGGCACGGTCGGCCGGAACGCCAGCACCAGCCATGCCGCCGAAGTAATGACCGTTCCCAGTATCACCGCCTGAAACGCAGGAATCTTGCGCGTCAAATAATTGACCGCCAGCGTCAGGCAGATCACCGTCAGCCCGTCGGTCACCAGGATCAGTTCCACATTCGCATTTGGATTCACATACGCGTGAATAAATCCGGGCAGCGAAATGTACTGCTGCCAAAACACCACCCAGTATCCCGTGAAGAGCACCAGGAACCACATGAACCGGCTGCTTCCCGCGAGCAGCACCGCCAGCACCGCGATCCATGCCCACCACGGCACCGTCAGCGACGAGTCCACAAACTGCGCCACGCGCAGCGCGAGGGCCACAGCCAGAGCCGGCAATACCAGCCATGCCTTGCCCACCACCAGGCAGAAATTCCGCGCGACCGTTGCGATCGAGGGCGGAGGAGCGTCGTCGATCTTTCGCGGCTCGGGAAAAAACAGGAGCACGACAAAGAACATTGCGAAGACGCTTACCGCTGCGACCCGGAACACGTTTTCCACTCCAAGATGCGGATCGATCCACGAGGCGAGAAATGGTCCGAGGAACCCGCCCACGTTCACCATCGTGTAATAGATCGAAAAACCGATGGAGCGGACGTTCTCCTTCGAGGCGCGCGAAGTCGTCCCAACCACGCACGGCTTCACCAGCGCGATCCCGAAGGCGGGCAGCAGCAGAATGAATCCGACCAGGCCCGCCAGCGAAACATGGCTGCGCACCAGCGCCATCCACGGAGCTTCGATCGAGCCCAGCAGGAAATACGAAACCGAAAGAATGAGGTAGGCCGTCGCCAGCGCGCGTCGAAAACCCATCCGGTCGGCAATCGCTCCGCCGAACGGCGCAAGAATCCAGACGAAACCAAAAATGCCCGTAAGCGTCCCGGTTTGCTGCGTCGAAAAGTGCAACCGCTCATGCAGATAGATTGCCAGCGCAGCGTAGGCGCCATAGTAAGAGAGCCGCTCAAAGATCTCCGTGAGATTGGCGATCCAGAACGGCCGTTCGAACCCAGTCCGAATTTCCTGTAGACGTTCTGCGAAGGGCAAAGTGGCTCCTGAATGCGTGGCGCAAAAACAATCACCTGCGGTCCGGCGCCGCAGCCGGGCTTTCTATCCGGCGGCGGGAGTCGCCGCTACTGTTTCTCGGCCAGTCGCGCGCGCACTTCTTCCGCTGACAATCCGTTCACGCGCACAACTTTACTGCGGCTCGTCTCGCCGGACGCAATACTAACCGAAGCTCGCGGCACCTTCAAAAGTTTCGCGAAAAACTCAATGCAAGCGGCGTTTGCCTTCCCATCCACCGGGGGAGCGATCAGCGATACCTTGAGCGCGTCGCCAACCTCGCCAGTAATTGCATTCTTCTTCGCGCGCGGATGAACCTTCACGGCGAATGTCACACCGCCGGGCGAATCGCGCATGGGAATCACCACAGGTGATGCGATCTCAGCAGGCCCAGCAAAACAAAAAGCACGAGAAGGCCGAGTATGACCGCTATGCGGACGTATTGAGGCCTGCCGCCCGAACGCCGACTCCCGCCAAACGCCTGATGAACCATGACCAATATGTAGTGGTCTTCCCCTTCTAAGCCTTCGAGCGCAGCTTCCCACTCCTGCTCTGCATTTGCTGCCGCTTTCGCGTCGCGCGAACGCGCGTTTTTCAGCAAGCCCGTGATTTTGTTTTCATACTCATCAGCATCATAGTCACGCTCAAACTCCGCATTCACCGCATAAAGATCAGGGAGAGATGGATGGGCCTCGCTGAACTGAAGCATCTTTTTTTCGATATCGCTGAGCGAGACATTCTCGAAGGCTGCTTCGTCGATGACTTTGGAAATCAGAAACTGCTTGGCGGCCGCAGAATCCATAGTCGTTTCCTCTGTGTACTTCTTGGTTAAAGCTGTTGCCGTTCCCCAAATATCGCCGTCCCTACCCGCACGCAAGTCGAGCCCTCTTCGATCGCGATCTCGAAATCATGCGACATCCCCATCGAGAGCACGTCCATCGAAACTCCCGGCAGCCGCCGCGCCGCAATCTTCTCCCGAATCTCCCGCAGCCGCCGAAAATAAGGCCGCGAGCCCTCGGGGTCTTCTGTATAAGGAGGCACCGTCATCAGCCCGCGCACCGCCAGATTCTTCCAGTCGTCGACGCCAATCAGGATCTTCCCCAACTCTCCCGAGCCCATCGCCACGCCGCTCTTCGCCTCTTCCCCGCCAACATTAATCTCAATCAGCACCGGCAAAGTCTTGCCCAGTTCCGCCGCCGCCGCACTTAACTTCTCCGCCAGTTTCACCGAATCCACCGAATCCACCGCCGCAAACAACTCCGCCGCGCGCGCTGCCTTGTTCGATTGCAGATGCCCGATCAAATGCCATTCCGTCCCACCCAGGTCGCGCAACGAGTCAACCTTGCCGGCAAACTCCTGCACGCGGTTTTCTCCAAACACGCGAACCCCAGCCGCATAAGCTTCCCGCACCGCCGCCGCGGAAAAAGTTTTGCTCACCGCCATCAGCGTGATCCCGTCCGCATTGCGGCCCGCCCGCACTGCCGCCGCCGCGATCCGATCGCGCACCTCCGCAATATTTTCCGCAATTGACATAAAAGTGAAAACCACGAAGGACACAACGATCACGAAGAAATTCGCACGAACGCGGCGGCTTCAGCTAGCTGCGGCCACGCCCCGCAGCGAATCCAGGCGCGGGAAAACGGGAGGCGTCTCACTCAACCCGAGCTCGGAGACTCCCGCAGCAAAGCCTTACATCATGCCGACAGGCGGCGCAGGTTCGTTGGGATCGCCCGCTCCTGAGAGCGGAATCCGAATCAAAATACCCGCCAATCCCGCCATTACCACCAATCCCAATACGTAAGAAGGATTGGCAAAAATCTGGGGTATCTCCCAATGCCGGCTCTTGCTCACGGCCACGATTCCGGCCCACACCAGCCCAAGCAGCGATTCTCCCACGATCAGCCCGGACGCGGAGAGCACTCCGGCATTTTCGACGCGTGCCATTTGCGCGGAGTTGAAGCCGCGGCGCTTGGCCAGCCAGTCGCCGATCGCGCGAAATACTCCGCCCACAAAGATGGCGAACGTCGTTTCGAAAGGCAGGTACATGCCGACCGCCACCAGCATCGGGCTGCGCACCTGCATCAGAATCATCGCAATGCCCATGAAGACGCCGACCACCACCAGCGGCCACGCCATATCTCCGCCCACTACGCCGGTGGCCAGTGTAGCCATCAGCCCGGCCTGCGGCGCTGAAAGTTCGCGGCTGCCAAATCCGAATGAGTTATTCAACAACGCGACCGGAAAATACATGACCAGACTCGCAACTACCACCGCGATCAGTTCAGCCATCTGAATCTTGCGCGGAGTGCCGCCCAGAATGTAACCGACTTTAAAATCCTGAAGCAGCTCGCCGGCGACAGCCGACGAAACGCAAACCACCGCCGCCACGCTCAATACGGCCAGCACGCCCGATGGCCCCGACACTCCAAGCGAAACCATGAGCAGCGCGGCAATGAGCAGGGTCGAAAGCGTCAAACCGGAGATCGGATTATTCGAGGAGCCGATGATGCCGACCAGGCTCCCGGAAATGGTGGCAAAGAAAAAACCAACGACGAGCAGCACCGCCGCCGCCAAAATCGCCGGCCAGACGAGGCCCGTCATGTGTACGTACAGTACGCACATCAAAACAAACATCAGCGCGATCAGCCCAAACACGGCTTTCGAACTCATGTACTGCTCGGTGCGAGAAAGCTGAGCCCGCTGGTCCGCCGTCTGGCGCAGATCGCTGAGCGCCTTGCCCAGCCCGGCCGTCAGGCTCTTGCCCATTTTAAACAGCGTGTATGCGGCTCCCACGAGCATTCCACCCACTGCGATCGGACGCACGATGAACTTCCAGACTGCGATCGACATGGCGATCCAGTTGTCGGGAGTATCGGACGGGAGATAGTGCCGAACCTGCGGGCCGAGAAAATAGATCAGCAGCGGGACCATCAACCCCCAGGCCAGCACGCCGCCGGCAAACTGAATAGAGGCGAGCCGCAATCCGATGATGTAGCCGACTCCGAGATAAGCGGGGCTCACACTCGGCGCGGCAAACGTGCTCATGCCGCCAGTGGCCACCACGTTCGGGCTTCCCGACAAGCCAAGCCGCACCTGGCTGCGCCCGAGGTTGCCGACCGCAAAGTGAAAATCCTTGCCGGCGGCGAACAGTCCAAAGCTTCCGAGGATGTACACCAGCCCGCCGACCCCGATGTTCCAGAAAAGATATTTCGCGGCCTGTGCGCCGCGCTGCCCGGCTTTATGAATCTCCGACGCAGCCACCGACTCCGGGAACGGCAGTTCGGGGTCTTCCACCATGACCCGCCGGACCAGTGAAATAAAGAGGACGCCCAGAATACTGCCAACCATTATTAATGCAGTCGATTTCCAGTAGGAATCGAAAGACCAGAAATTGGGCCACGCTCCCGCGAGCACGAAGGCCGGCAGGGTAAAGATGGCGCCCGCCGCCACCGACTCTCCAATCGAGCCCGCGGTTCGAGCGATGTTCTCTTCAAGCAGCGATCCTTTCCATGCGCGCAAAACCGCCATGGCGATGACCGCCGCCGGGTAGGTCGCGGCAATTGTTACGCCAGCTCGCAAACCCAGATATGCGTTCGCCGCGCCCAGAACTACGGTCAGGACCAGCCCCAGGAACATGGCCCGAAACGTAAATTCCTTCATCTCCATGGTTTCCGGAACGTAGGGGCGATGCTTGCGGGGGGCTTCCGAATTCTCGACCGGAACGCTCATGAGAACCTGCCTTCAGGGATTTTGACCATATAGAAATCGATTGCCGACTAGAGTAGCAGAACGGCGCAAGGTATCACGCGGAAAGGGAGCATTACAAGCGCGTCCGTCCGCTTTCATTGGCGAGGGAAAATTCGAAATGGTGGGAGCAGAATAATGATGACATCAGCCAGCTGATGGCAAAACGGGCGGAGAGGGTTGAGGCTTACTTTTCTGTGACGTCGGCCCACATCCGCGCAGCGCTATTTGCCAGATGGTTCGCTTCGAGATTCTCTGCTCGCGGAATTCTCTCGATCGCAAACTCCAGCCCCCGCGCCAGCTTCCGGCAGACCCAATGCAGCGAGTACAGCCGTGGACTCCGACACGCATATTCCCCGCTCATCTGCCGCACAACGACGTCCGAATCCGAATACACGCACAGTGACCGCGCCTTCCGCTCCTGCGCGCATTGCAGCGCCTCAAGCAGCGCCACGTACTCGGCAACATTATTATCTTGCCAGCCGATCCACTTCGCGATGCGAGTCTGGCGACCCGCTGCATCTTTTACGATCACGCCGATGCCGGCTGGCCCGGGGCTGCCGTGCGAACTCCCGTCAACATACGCTACCAACCGCGGAACTTCACTGCTCATGCGTGGCCTGTGCTGGCTTCTGTCTTGCCTTCTGTCTGCGCTTCTGTTTGAACCATGCGTGAACGAATCGCAACCGTCAAGAGCTTTTTGTGTTCGTCCGGTAAAAAAATTTCCACAGAACGCAAATGTCTTTTCCACCGCCGCCCCGCGCCATCATGCAAATGCCTTATCCAGCAAGCGCTTTGACCAGTTTATGCGATGCCACTTCTGCACAGGTTGCACCAATTTTGGGCGTTGACG
>JBAWAI010000280.1:0-2432 GCA_049589215.1 Terriglobales bacterium
CACCAATATCTTCGCCAGCCGTACCCCGTCACCTTCGCGGTTTGCAAATTCTGCGAACGGCACCGACACCGTCTCGATCTCTTGCGGCACCTCATCTTTCTGAAATTGCTTTGCCCAATCTTCACCCGCCTTGGTTGCGGCCTCGGGCGCGTGGAAATCCGCGACGATTGATCGCGCCAGCTCTTTCTTCAATGACATCGGATGGGCCGTGCCGCTCGCCGCATCGGCCTTCATCTGCGCGATTTGTCCGGTGCTCACGTCGGTCAGTAGCTCGTAATATCGCCACATCATGTCGTCGGAAATGGACATAATTTTGCCGTACATTTCGAGCGGCGGCTCGTGAATGCCGATGGCGTTCCCGAGCGATTTCGACATCTTGTTCACGCCGTCAAGGCCTTCCAATATCGGCGTGGTCAGCACCACCTGCGACTCCTGCCCATACGACCGCTGCAATTCGCGGCCGACCAGCAGGTTGAATTTCTGATCGGTGCCGCCCAGTTCGACGTCGGCTTCGAGAGCGACTGAGTCGTAGCCCTGTGCCAGCGGGTAGAGCAGTTCGTGCACGGCGATCGGTTTTTCTTCCCGGAAGCGTTTGTGGAAGTCTTCGCGTTCAAGCATCTGCGAGACAGTATATTTTGCGCAGAGGCGGATGAAATCTTCAGCGGAGAATTTCGAGAACCACCGGCTGTTGAAGTCAACCACGGTTTTGTCGGCGTTGAGAATTTTGAAAACCTGCGTCTTGTAGGTTTCGGCATTCTGCTCGATTTGCTCGCGCGTTAGGGGCGGGCGCGTGGCCGAGCGGCCCGTTGGGTCGCCGATCATGCCGGTGAAGTCGCCAATTAGAAAAATAACGGTGTGCCCGAGATCCTGAAAATGTTTGAGCTTGCGCAGCAGCACAGTGTGGCCGAGATGCAGGTCGGGAGCCGTCGGATCGAACCCGGCCTTTACGCGGATCGGCTTGCCCGTTTTGAGCGAGCGCTCCAGTTTGGCGCGCAGTTCGGACTCTTTAACAATTTCAGCCGCGCCTTTTTTGATGTAGGCCAGCTGTTCCTCAACCGGTGGGAAGTTAGGCATGCGAATTGATTATAACGAGGCAGCGCTTTTCCAAGCCGTGCGCTGGCCTTCTATTGTCATCTCGAACAAAGTGAGGGATCTGCAGTTTGCTCTTTAGCGAGACATTATGGGGGAACGAGACAAACCCTATCCCGCGCGCCGGTAGAAGCTCAGCGCGGCGTCGCCCTGCTCCAGTTTCCGACGGCGCTGCAATTGCCCGAAGTCCTCCCCGGGATCAAATCGTTTTTCATGTTCGGCAATTACCAGGCTCGACGCGCTCAACAGACTCGACTCCGCCAGGGCATTCAGCGTCTTGGCGTACTCATCCCGCAGCCCGTAGGGCGGATCGAGAAATACGTAATCCGCGCGCACTCCAGTCGAATCCCACCGCCGCAGAGCTTTGCCGGCCTCGGACGTCACAATTTTAAGGCCGGACGCAATCGAGAGCGACGTCAAATTGGCGGCAATCAAGTCAGTCGCAGCCTTCGACGCATCCGCAAAATAAACCATCGCAGCGCCGCGGCTGAGCGCTTCGATCCCCACCGCCCCCGTTCCTGCGTAGAGATCGAGCCAAGTAGTGCCAACCAGGGCATCGGGATTGCCCGCGCACAACACATTAAACAGCGTCTCGCGCAGACGGTCCGACGTGGGTCGTATGTCCAGGCCGGGCAGCGAGGCGAGCGGACGGCTTCGGTATTGTCCCGCGATTACACGCATGATCGTGACTTTCGATTCCAGTCTCCGCAACCTGCGGAGTCTGATCGGTGTCTAATCTGTAGAATACTCATTAGGATGTCCATGCGCAGTTGGTCCATTCCGGTCGGCCGTATTTTTGGAACCGAAATTCGTCTCCATCTCACGTTCTTCTTCCTGCTCCTCTTTGTGTGGGGCACGGAGGGTAAATCGCAGGATCCGAACGCCGCCCTGCGCGGGCTCGGCCTGGTTGGCATCATCTTCGGTAGCGTAATCCTCCACGAACTCGGGCACGCCCTGGTGGCGCGTCGCGCCGGCATCCCGGCAAAAAGTATCATCCTGCTCCCCATTGGCGGCGTCACCATCCTCGACGAAGCGCAGGTGCCGGCTGAGCCGCGGAATACCTGGAAGCGTGATGTCTGGATCGCGATCGCGGGACCGGTGATGAATCTCGCACTCGCCGGAGCCTCGGCGATCATTCTTATCGCCGTCATTCCCGGCTTTCAGTTGATGGGGCATCCGCCGATGCATTCAAGCGCGCTCCTGCGCAGCATTGTCTGGGTGAACCTTTATATCGGACTTTTCAATCTTCTCCCGGCCTATCCGATGGATGGCGGCCGGGTATTGCGTGCGTTCTTTTCGCGGCACGCTGACATGATGCAGGCCACGCAACGAGCCGTTCATAT
>JBAWAI010000281.1:0-8431 GCA_049589215.1 Terriglobales bacterium
GAAATTGTTTTCGAGATGAGGCTATTTTCTACAGCCTGGTGCAGACTGATTTGGTTTGGGTGTAGAGATTGAGGACGTCTTTGCCCATTTCGCGGCCCCATCCGGATTGCTTGTAGCCTCCGAAGGGGAGGGCGGCGTCGAAGATGTTGTAGCAGTTGATCCAGACTGTGCCTGCGCGAAGCATTGCGGCCGTGCGATGCGCCTTCGAGACGTCGCTTGTCCAGATGCCAGCGGCCAGACCATAGATGGAATCGTTGGCGCGCGTAACCATTTCCTCCGGATTGTCGAACGGAATCGCCGCGACCACCGGGCCAAAGATTTCTTCCTGCACGACCTTCATATTTTCTTTGGTGTTGGTGAGAACTGTCGGCTCGACAAAATAGCCTTTGTCGCCAATCTTCTTGCCGCCGGCAACGGCTTTCGCGCCCTCTTTGGCGCCGAGATCGAGATAGCCGCAGACGCGCTGCAACTGCTCTTCGGAAACGAGCGGGCCCATCTGCGTGTCTGCATCGAGGCCCGAGCCTACGCGAATCTTTCTGGCCTTTGCGGCCACACCTTCGACGACCTGATCGAAGACGGGACGCTCGACGTAGAGGCGCGAACCGGCGCAGCAGCATTGTCCCTGATTGAAGAAGATGGCGCTGGCGGAACCCGCAATGGCGCCGTTGATGTCGGCGTCTTTGAATACTACGTTCGGCGACTTGCCGCCGAGTTCGAGGGAGACCTTCTTCAGGTTGCCGGTTGCGGCATGCACGATGAGCTTGCCGACCTCGGTGGAACCGGTGAAAGCGATCTTGTCGACCATATCGTGGGCGGCGAGCGCGGCGCCAGCCGTTTCTCCGTAGCCGGGGACGATGTTGACAACGCCCTCAGGGAAGCCGGCTTGCTGGATCATCTCGCCGAGAAGGAGCGCGGTGAGCGGCGTTTGCTCGGCGGGCTTGAGGATGACGGTGCATCCAGCGGCAAGCGCGGGAGCGAGTTTCCACGCTGCCATGAGGAGCGGGAAATTCCAGGGGATGATCTGGCCGACTACGCCGACCGGTTCACGTAGCGTGTAGGCGTGATAGTTCACATCGGGCGTGTAAGGGACGGAGAGCGGGATGGTGGTGCCTTCGAGCTTGGTGGCCCATCCGGCCATGTAGCGGAACATGTCGACGGTGAGCGGGACGTCGGCGCCGCGCGCGACGGTGAGCGGCTTGCCGTTGTCCAGCGTTTCTAGTGTCGCGAACTCTTCGATGTGCTCCTCGATCAGGTCGGCGAGCTTCCAGATGAGTTTGCCGCGGGTGGCGGCGGTCATGCGCGACCAGGGCCCGCTGTCAAAAGCTTTGCGGGCGGCTTTAACGGCGGCGTCGATGTCAGCCTTGTCGCCCTCGGCGACCTGGGCGAGGATTTCTCCGGTGGCGGGATTGTAGGTGGGGAAAGTTTTGCCCGAGATGGCATCGACCCATTTGCCATCGATGAGCATCTTGCGTGGTTTTTCAAGAAATTCGGTTACGCGCGAATCAATGCCGGTGGGAGAAACTGCGGTTGCCATAAGCCTCCTTGGGGATGCGAAATTCTGCCAGACGAAACTGACGAAAAAGAAGTCCTGTGCGGCGAAATGAATTAAGAAAATGGTAATCCCGGCAGGAGGAGATGGCAAGGTGAGGGGGCAGGTCTGGGTTTCAGGTCTCAGGTCTTAGGTCTTAGGTCTTAGGTCTCAGCTCTCTGGTCTTGGGTCTTAGGTCTCTGCTCTCAGGTCTCAGGTCTTGGCTGACGACTCGGGGGGCCTCGGTTGGGCTGAGGGCTTGGATCTCAACTTGTTGGGGGTTGCCTGGAGCTGAGGGCTTGGAGCTTGGAGCCAGCCCCGAAACTGAACGTGCTTGTTTGCCAAGCTTGCAAAGGGCGTGGTAGTTTCGGCATCTGAACACCACTAGGAGGAACGGTCATGACAAATAGGATGTTGGTCCTGGTTCTCGTGCTGGCGTGTGTGTTGCCTGTGATGGCGGAAGATAAAGAAGAAAAAGTGGATGATCGAATTGCGGAGTCGGCGACCGTGATGAAGGAAATTCTGGGAATGCCGGAAGGAATTCCCAGGGATTTGCTGAACAAGGCGAATTGCATCGTGATTTATCCGTCGGTGAAGAAGGCGGCGTTTATCGTGGGCGGCAGCTATGGGCGCGGGCTGATCACTTGCCGGCGCGGCATGGATTTCTCCGGGCATTGGAGCGCTCCGGCAATGTTCGCTCTGGAGGGCGGGAGCTTCGGATTCCAGATTGGCGCGCAGGAAACGGATTTTGTCCTGCTGGTGATGAACGAGTCGGGCGCGAAGTCGGTGCTCTCGAGCAAGGTGAAGATCGGCGGGGATGCATCGGCGGCGGCGGGACCGGTGGGACGCGATACATCGGCGGAAACCGATATTGTGCTGAACGCCGAGATCCTGTCGTATTCGCGGGCCAAGGGATTGTTTGCGGGCGTGTCGCTGGAAGGCTCAACGATGCGTTCTGACGATGGCGCGAACAAGGCGCTCTATGGGCGCGATCTGAGCGCGCGGGAAATTGTGCGCGAGGGGAAGGTAAAGGCTCCGGCATCGTCTGCCCGGTTGCTGGCGGTGCTGGACAGGGCATCACCGCATCACACCGTGAGGAAGTAGTTCGGCCGTTCGTGAAGCCCATCTGAAGAGAAACGCGCGACTGCGTTTGCCGGACAGCCGATGGTGGCTGTCCGCGCGCAGGGGCGGGGCGTTGGTCTTGCCATTTATTTGGACGCCGAGCTATTAGCCGGCGAGCGCGGCTGCGATTACGCTTTGGGACTCGGTTGGCAGTCTTTGAGAATGAGTTCGCAGAGCTGATCGGCGAAGGCTTCGTTGAGTTCGGCGTGGCGAATCAGGAAGCGCATGTAGATTGGCCCGTAGAGCGAGTCGAGAAGCAGATCGAGATCGCTGTCGGCTGGAAGCTCGCCGCGATGGATGGCTCGTTCGAGAGTCTTGTAAGCTTGCCGACGTTTGGGCCAAAGGAAGCGTTCGCGAAAGGCCTCGATGAGCTCGGGATCGGATTGACCTCCGGCGAGCAGGGCCGCGACGATCTTGCCGCGCGGCGATCGAAAGAGGCGAATCACCCGGCGCATCTGCCGGGCCACATCACCCCGCAACGAGCCGGTGTCGGGGAACTGGAGTTCCCGTTCGACGCTGGCCGAAAACGCGTCGGCCACGAGAGCGCCTTTGGTGGGCCACCAACGATAGACGGTGGCTTTGCTGACCTTAGCGTCAGCGGCGACAGCCTCGATACTGAGGTCGGGGAATCCGCCGGGCTGACGAAGCAACTTCAACGTGCTGCGCAGAATAGCCTGATGGGACTGCTCGCTGCGCGGCCGGCCGGGAAGCCGTTTGCCGTTGGCTCCATTGTTATGTGTCGTAGGTCGAGGGTAACTTTGTGGCATGAGGAAAATCCATTATAATTTAAATCCGAAACGTATTGTTTTGAATCTATTTTGAGGTGCAGCCCAGGGTAACGAAACGGCGTGCGGTGTCGTGTCCACGGCGGGGCAGCGCGGCGGCGATTCGTATTCCCTTTGAAAAGCATCTGATTAATTTTGCCACTGAAGGGCATGACGCCCGGCAGATCGCAAAGAACAAGACAGAGCTGTAGTTTTCTTCCGTAAGAGTCGCAAGCCTTATGTGGATAGTCGCGTTAGCGCTCCGGCGCCCTTATACGTTCGTTGTGATGGCGTTGCTGATCGTTATTCTTACGCCCATCACGATTCTGCGCACTCCGGTCGACATCTTCCCGGACATCAATATTCCAGTCGTAAGCGTGGTGTGGAGCTACGACGGCATGTCGCCGAGCGAGATGGCGGACCGGATTGTCAGTAACTCGGAGCGCGGGTTCACGGTCACGGTCAATGACATCGAGCACCAGGAGTCGGTGTCGGTACCCGGCAAGGCGGTGATCAAGCTCTTCTTCCGGCCGAGCGTCAACCTTTCGATGGCACTAACGCAGGTGACGGCGATGTGCCAAACGGTGCTGCGCGGATTGCCTCCTGGGACGACTCCGCCGCTGGTGATTACCTATACGGCGTCGACGACGCCGATTGTGCAGCTGGGGTTGAGCAGCAAGTCGCTTCCCGAGCAACAATTGTTCGATCTCGGCAATAATTTTTTGCGGACGCAGTTGACGACCGTACAGGGCGCGGCGACACCGTATCCGTATGGCGGCAAGCCGCGGCAGATCCAGGTCGATCTCGATCCGGCGAAGCTCCAGACCTTCGGGCTGTCGCCGGCTGACATTGTGAATGCCGTGGCGGCGCAGAACCTGATTCTGCCGGCAGGCACAACCAAGATCGGGCCGACCGAATATAACGTGGAGATGAACGGGACCCCGGACACGATCGCGGAGCTGAACGATCTGCCGGTGAAGACGACGAACTCCTCCACGCTCTACCTGCGCGACGTGGCGCACGTGCGCGACGGATTTGCGGTGCAAACCAACATTGTGCGCCAGGACGGCACGCGCGGCGTGCTGATGTCGATGTACAAGGTTGGCGGCTCGACGCTGACGGTGGTCAATGCCATCAAGGCGCTGCTGCCGAAGGCGCTCACGACACTGCCGCCAGACCTGAACATCAAGGCGTTGTTCGATCAGTCGCTGTTCGTGCGCGCCTCGATTCAGGGCGTGGTACGGGAAGGCCTGATTGCGGCCGGATTGACGGCGGCGATGATTCTGCTGTTTCTGGGCGACTGGCGGCCAACGATCATCATCGCGATCTCGATTCCGCTCTCGATTTTTGTCTCCATTATTCTGCTGAGCGCGCTGGGCGAGACGATCAACATCATGACGCTCGGAGGGCTGGCGCTCGCGGTCGGCATATTGGTCGATGACGCGACCGTCGAAATTGAAAACATCGAGCGCAACCTTGCCATGGGCAAGGAGATGAAGCAGGCGATTCTGGATGGCGCGTCGCAGATTGCGGTGCCGGCGTTTGTTTCGACGCTTTGCATCTGCATCGTTTTCGTGCCCATGTTTTTTCTGACGGGCGTCGCGCGGTTTTTGTTCGTGCCGATGGCGGAGGCGGTGTGCTTCGCCATGCTGGCGTCGTATCTGCTGTCACGAACGCTGATTCCGACGATGGTGATGTACATCATGCGCGGGCATGAGCACCGGGCGGCGGAGCCGACGAGCTATCTGGGAAAATTCCAACGCGGCTTTGAGCGCGGCTTCGACAGGTTCCGCGGCTCCTACCAGCAACTGCTGGAGACAACTCTCGATAACCGGGGACTGTTCTCCGTCTGCTTCGTGATTTTCTGCGTGCTGTCACTTGGGCTGGTATTTTTTCTGGGGCAGGATTTTTTCCCGCAAGTGGATGCCGGCCTGATCCGGCTGCATTTCCGAGCCCGTCCCGGGCTGCGCGTGGAGGAAACGGCGAAGCTGTGCGACGAGGTGGAGCGTGTGCTGCGCAGCGAAATTCCGAAAGACGAACTGCAGACGGTGCTCGACAATATCGGACTGCCTTATTCGAGCATCAACCTGTCCTACAGCAGTTCAGGCGTGATAGGAACCAACGACGCCGAGGTGCTGATCGCGTTGAATCCGGAGAAACATCATCCGACGGCACAGTATGTTCGCCGGCTGCGGCAGATTTTGCCGGCGCGATTTCCGGGCGTGGAATTCTTCTTTCAGCCCGCCGACATCGTTTCGCAGATTCTGAACTTTGGACTGCCGGCGCCGGTCGATATTCAGATTGTGGGCGCCGATATGCGCACCAATTACAACATAGGGCAGAAAATCGCAAACCGGCTGCGGGTGATTCCGGGAGCTGCCGATGTTCATGTGCAGCAGATGATGAGCCTGCCCACGCTTTACCTCGACCTGGAGCGAACGCGCATTAACCAGGTTGGGCTGACCGCGCAGAATGTGGCGCAAAGCGTGTTAATCAGCCTGAGCGGCAGTTTTCAGACGGCTCCGAACTTCTGGCTGAATCGGCACAATGGCGTAACGTATCCCATTGCGATTCAGGCCCCGCAATATCACATGACGTCGCTGCAGGACCTGATGAATACGCCGGTGTCAAGTCCCGGAGTGCCGAGCCAAATGCTGAGCAATCTGGTCGACCTCAGCCCGACGGTGCGGCCGGCGGTGGTGAACCACTACAACGTGCAGCCGGTGATTGACGTGTATGTGAGCACGCAGTCGCGCGACCTGGGCGGAGTCGCTTCCGACATCATGAAGGCACTGAAGCCGTTCCAGGATAATCTGCCGCGTGGAACGAGCATGGTGGTGCGCGGACAGGTTGAAACGATGCACACGTCATTTTTTGGGCTGGGCATCGGCTTACTGGGCGCGATCGTGCTCGTCTATCTTCTTATCGTGGTGAACTTCCAGTCGTGGCTCGATCCGTTCATTATTATTACCGCGCTGCCGGGAGCGCTGGCGGGCATCTGCTGGTTTCTGCTGGTGACGCGAACCACTCTGAGTGTTCCGTCGCTGACGGGCGCGGTGATGTGCATGGGCGTGGCGACGGCCAACTCGATTCTGATGGTGTCATTCGCGCGCGATCGCATGGATATGGGTGTGCCTGCGCTGCAGGCGGCGATTGAGGCGGGATACACGCGTATCCGGCCGGTGCTGATGACGGCTCTGGCCATGATCATCGGCATGTTGCCGATGGCGCTTGGTCTTGGTGAAGGCGGAGAGCAGAATGCGCCGCTGGGACGCGCTGTGATCGGCGGATTGATGTTTGCGACGGTGGCCACTTTGTTTTTTGTGCCGAGCGTGTTCGCGATCATCCATGGCCGCAGGCAGGCGCGGATACAGGCCAGTCAGTAATAGGATTTTGGGAGAATGTCGATATGTCAGTGGAGCAACCGCCCGTGATGGGGCATCAAAACGAGATGCAGGAACAGACGCATCCGGTACACGCGGACGTGCAGCATCCTCCGGACCTTCCGCCGGCGCCGGCGGGCCGCGCCAAAATGATGGTGGGCATCGTGCTGCTTGTTCTATTGGTCGCGGGGCTGGTGACTTTTCTGAGCCGCCGGAGCGAGACTGATGCGCTGGCGAAAGAGACCGATGCGGCTGCGATCCCGACGGTTGCGGTGGTGCAGCCGAAAGCCGTAACGGGCGACAACGAGCTGATTCTGCCGGGGAATCTTCAGGCTTATATTGAATCTCCTATTTTTGCGCGCACCAATGGATATCTGCTGCGCTGGTATAAAGACATCGGCAGCAAGGTCGGGAAGGGCGAGTTGCTGGCCTCGATCGACACGCCGGAAGTAGATCAGGAACTCTCGCAGGCAAAGGCGGCCCGGGAACAGATCAATGCGGCGCTGGGTCTGGCAAAGATTTCCGCTGACCGCTGGGCGAATCTGCGGAAGAGCGATTCGGTTTCACAACAAGAGGCCGACCAGCAGGCGAGCGGCTATGTGCAAGCGCAGGCGAACCTGGCCGCGGCTGATGCAAATGTGCGGCGGCTGGAGGAGCTTGAGTCGTTCAAAAATGTTTACGCGCCATTCTCGGGCGTATTGACGCGGCGCAATGTCGACCCGGGGGCGCTGATCAACTCCGGCGCGCAGGCGAATGGCCGAGAGCTGTTCGATATTGCGCGCGTCGATCCGCTGCGCGTCTACGTGCAGGTGCCGCAGGCTTATGCGCCGTCGATGAAGGTTGGCGTCAAGGCGATCGTGACATTGCAGGAATTTCCGGGGCAGAAATTTATGGGGACGGTGGTGCGCACCGCAGACGCGATCGAAATGGCCACGCGGACATTGAACACGGAAGTGGATGTGCCGAATAAAGACGGCAAACTATTGCCGGGATCGTTTGGCCAGGTGCACTTTGCGGTTGGCGACGCGGTGCAGCGAATCACTGTTCCGGTGAATGCAATGCTATTCCGCGCTGAGGGCGCGCAGGTTGGGGTGGTGGGCAGCGATGACAAGGTGGAGCTGCGATCCATTGTGATCGGGCGCGACTTTGGCGCGACGCTGGAGATTCTGGGCGGGCTGAGTGCGAGCGATCGCATCATCATTAATCCGTCGGACTCGCTCGAGGCCGGGCAGCAAGTGCGGGTGGCTCAGGATCAGAATCAGCCGGGGCCAGCTCAGCCAAGTCAGGCGCAGCCAAATCAGAATAAGCCGAGTCATGGAGCCAGCCACTCGTGAGATCTCCAGGGCTTAAGGCTTGCGTGGCGAGCATGGTCGCTTGTCTTGCCTTGCTCGCGGTCGCATTCTCCACCGGGTGCACGGTTGGGCCAAACTACAAGCGGCCGTCCGCGGATGTTCCCGGCACATGGAAAGGCGAGGGACCGTGGCAAGCGGCTACGCCGAAGGACGCGATTCCGAAGGGCAACTGGTGGGAGGTTTATCAGGATGCCACGCTCAATGGGCTGGAGCAGGACCTGCTTCAGGCCAACCAGTCGCTGAAAGCCGCGCAGGATCGGCTGTTTCAGGCGCGCGCTCTGG
>JBAWAI010000282.1:0-14681 GCA_049589215.1 Terriglobales bacterium
GTGTCAGATCCTGAAGCCATAACGCGTATTGCACCACCGAATTTGAGGCGAGCCGTCCCGCATAACGGTGCGCGCTCAAGAATTCGTTGATCGTTTCAAACGCCACCTCCACCCGCCCCAGCCCAAACGGAGTGTGCGTCCGCGCATTCAGCCGGACGTAACTCAGTTCGTCATCGTTGAGAACTATTTGTCCATCCGCTCCGAACAATCCAGTTACCTGCACATATCGCGGGGAGTCCGGGCGCCCGTCCCAATCCGACAGAATCCGAATCGTCGCCCCATCCACCGGCCACATAAGCAGAGGAAAAGCTGGAGCGGCATTCCCTGCCCACACGGGGATCGCCGGCTCTGCTCGGTTACGTGCGCAAATAGTCTCCCCGGTGGCAGTTAGGCCGGCACCCGCCCGCGTCGTTCCATCCACAGGCAGCTCCCACCCCGCCACCCGATCCAACTCAATCGCCCCAAATCCTCCAACAATCACATCCTCCAGCACCTGCTCCACGAACGATCGAAACGAATCATCCGGATTTGGCGCCTCAAAGTTCGCCGTCAATATCTGCGCGCGCAATGCTCCATTCGGAATATGCTCGATCGATCGCCCGCTCCGCGCCTGAATCCGCCACTTCATTCCTGCAATTCGGTCCTTAATCACATTGATCGCTCGCCGCGCCACCGGAGTCTCTGCAAATCGTCGCAAGTTAATCGGTGAGCGTTTAGGTAGCGGTGCATAAGCAGCGGATGATCCCCGTCCGCCGGCACCCGGTACCAGAGCCGCCGGAAAGCCGCCGAATTGGAACGGGGCCAGGTTCGACCCCGTTCCCATCGTCCGTCGCCCATCCCGCCCCCGTGCAAATAGGCCCGTGGACAGCCATTGCCGCAACGACACTTCGCCCATCCGGCGCGCCGCGCCGCGAACCGCATCTCGAATGTTCATGGTCTCCCCTGCAAATCTGGAGACGGGTGCCTCGCCCGCCCCATCTCGCGAAACTTGCGGCCCTCAGAAAATCTCGCCCGTCAGACGATCGGTAAAATGAAAACGGCGCAGCTGATGCCGCGCCGTGAACACAATGAATGCCCGGTTTTTTTGCTTTGCCTCTGACCACTACAATCTGTGATCTGCTAAGCTCTCAGCTCCCGCCGTACTTCTTCCGCAATCTCATCTATCTGCCCAACATCCCGCACCGTAATCTGATTCTCTCGCAGCATCGCCAGCCCAATCGCAACCTCCCCCTTCGCGCGCACCGCATCCTCATTAATAATCGCCGTCATAAGCGCATCGGCGCCGCGTGCACGCATCCCCGACTGAATCTTCGAATATCGATAAGCCAACGTTACTGCCGGCTCCCGGCTGACATTCAGTGCGAGAGCATGAAACATCTTCAACGTCTTCCCCACTCGAAATCCAAAGTCCACCCGGAACGGATCGTTCTCGCCCGTAAACTCCTTCATCTCCAAATCACGCTGCAGCATTCCCATCACTCCCGCGGCGGCAAATGCGTCTTGCATCCGTCCCCCAATTCCCAGCCGCCCCATTCGCAACGCCCGCTCTGCGGGCAGCATCGCGCCTGACATCGGTGCCAGATAATCCCGCTCCAGCACTCGCATCTCCGCCACGGGATCCTCGGCCACCATGGCCTTCGCCGGCCCTACCTCAAACACGCTCCCGAAGCTTGATTCGAGCAATTGCACCAACTGCTGCCGCCCTCGGATCTCCTTTACCTGCTCCCGAACTACTACTTCCAGATTTTCGAACAACTCAATCTCAAAATCCGGCGCAAGACATTTCAGCCGCTTCCAATCTCGCGTGATCCGCAAATCCGCAAACCGAGCCCCTGGATCAGCACCGTCTATCCCCTCCGGAGCGGAAGTCTCCCCCGCCTCGATCACCACCACGCCCACGGTCATGAAGTCGTCCCGCAAAGCATGTGGCACCAGCCGCAAAAACAACAGTTCAAATTGCCGCGTATTCCCCATCGCTGATCGAGCTTCGAATCACAACGTCGCTATGTCGCATGCCTTAACTTCTCATCATTGGGCGGGCCAATCTCGACCACCAGTCGACGCCAATCCGCAGCCTTAGTTTCAATACCTCCGCATCACCCCGATCACTCGTCCCTGGATCTGCACTGACAGCCCCGGCACAATAATCGGCTCCATCTTCGAATTCGACGGCTGCAGCCGGACATTCTCCCCATCCCGATAAAACCGCTTCAATGTAGCTTCCGCCGAATCGACCAACGCCACCACCAGTTCCCCATCTCGCGCCGTTCTCTTTTTCTCCACCAGCACGTAGTCGCCATCCAGAATCGCCTCATCCTGCATCGACTGTCCGCGCACCTCGAGTGCATACATCTCTCGCGACGAGTACGCCACGTCCGCCATCGAAATCGTCTCGTTATTCTGAATCGCCTCGATCGGGCACCCGGCCGCAATCCGCCCTACCAGCGGCAACGTCGTCGCCGTGTTCACCACCATCCAATCTTTCAACTCACGGTCCTTAGCGACCGGAATCTTCGGTGCCAGATACATCGATGTCAGCACATCCATTTCTTTTGCCGGATCATCCGTCACCACCGCTTTCGTCGGCGCCACATCGATACTCGTCCCGAATCTTTCTCCCACCAGCTGCACCAGGTCCTCGCGCCTTTGCACGCTCTCCAGCCGTCCCCGAATTTCCTGCTCGACTAGCTCAAACCATTCCTGTTCCACTTCCGGCGCTACGCACTGCAGCATTTTCCAGTCATGCGTCATTCGAACATCGGCGAATCCGCCATCGCTTTCGCGCAACAACAGTCCAACCGTCAAGAAGTCCTCCCGCAAAACATGCGGCAGAAATCGCAGCAGATAAAGCTCGAGCTGTCGCCTCTTCCCCATCGACCAGTTGCCATCCATCATCCTGCCTAGCCGGATCGCCTTCTCCGTGTCCTCAGTGTCCTCTGTGGTTCATGCCCTTCTTCAGCGTCTCCACGAAGTGCGCGGTCGAGCACCCGCCTAGGCATCCTCTCTCCACTCCGGAAACGGCCTCCGCGGCGAGCCTCGAAAAGCCTGTATCAACTCCCTTACAATCGTCTTTCTCTGAATCAGCCGCTGCACCAGCCCTTCCAACTGATCCCACGACGCCCCGTACCACGCCGGCGGAATCTCCCCCGCCATCCCCCAGATCGCGTCCTCATCGATCTCCTCAATCCGCGTCAACCACGGCTCAAATGACGCCCACCCATTCACCGCCGCATACACCTCGTTTCGCGGATACACTCCCCGCAGCGGAAAATCCGGAAACGTCCACTCTCCCGCATTAAAGCAATATCCCTGATCGATGAACGACGCCGAATACTTTCTCTCTCGCAACTTCCTCCAAAACGCCGCCTGCCGCCCATCCGCATTGCAGGTCCACTTATCCAGCGCCAGGATCCCCGCAAACGTCTCCAGATTTCGCACCCGCTCCAGCATCTCCGGCGGCAGATAATCAAACACCTGCCCCTCCACCGGACTCACCACATACCGCGACCCAAACTGCAATCCCGCTTCGACTCTGATCTCGTTGCTCCCCAGCACAATCGTCAGCTCCGCCGTATGCTCCACCAGCCAGGGCGTGACTTCCACCACCTCCGCCACCGGAACCGGCAATCCCACCCGCTCCGCCAGCCGCGTAGCCAGAAACTCATTTGCCAGCACCCGCTCATGCTGCGGGTTATTCCGAAACTTCACCACGTAGTAATGCCCATCGTCGCAGCGCATGAGATGACCTTGCGCTCCGCCCCGCATCCTCTTCACGTGTTGTATCGCAGCCGTGGGCATCGATCGTGTGGCCTCAACGATGCGGCCTGCCAGCCTTGGCGCGGGCAGATCGCACTATGCTGAACACGCAGCATTAAACTTCCTGCCTCCAAATCTATCCCCCGAACTCAGCCTCGGCATGTGACGCCCGCCACACCGGCAATGTTCGGTTTTCGCCAGGCGGCTGCGCGAACCCCTGATCTTGCGTACCTCAAGATGAACCCTCCGTCACCCTCCTCCGCGCTTTCGCGTTCACCACACCTTCCGCCCGCACCGCCAGCGCGATCCCCATCGCCATGACGCAATCATCATGCGACCCCGCCGCTGCTGCCGGAGCCCCGTTCGCACTGCGCACAAACGTCCGGCATTCGTTCCAAAGCTTCACGCTCTGGAAAAGCTCCGGCTTCTCCATCAGGACCTCCCCCAGATTTTCGATCATCGGCGGCCGGCTCGCCGATGTCGTGTTCCACCCCGCTTTTTCGTCGCTCCCGAAATACACCGTCGGATACTTCAGCGTCTCTATTAAGTGCGCCAGCACCGCATGTCCATGATTGTTCCTCTCCACCACCACTTCCGCCCCGTTATAGTCCTTTGCCAAGCCGGCTACCTTATCCCCGAGTTCCCTCGGCGAAAGGTGCCCGTGCAGTTCCGCACACTGCATTCCCGTCCCTCTATCGATTACCTGCGCGCACGCGTAATCCCCGTCCGCTCCTCCGCCCGCCGGATCCACCCCGATCACATATGCCGCTCCCGGCCGCGCCGGCAGCCAGGTCATCAGTTCCCCGTTATCGCGAGTCGCGGTCGGCGGCCCAATCGCCGCCAGAGCCTTCTCGATCACTTCCAGCTCAAACATGCACGACCCCGCAACTCTGAAGCACGAGACCGCATCCTCCGCGAATTCTTGCCTCGCCAGCCGCCGCAATTGCGCCGACTGTTGCCGCCTCCACGCAATCTGTTTTCCCGTCAGCCCGTGCTCGTTCACAAGGGCCGCCTCTTCTTCCGACAGAGTTAGCGCTTCGCTCGTCTCCGCTACATAGCTTTCTTCAAACCACCACGGGAAGAAATGCTGCGTATATCCCGTCTCCTCCGCCTGCTGCCACTCCTGGTAGAACGCGCCCCACGCTCCATTCGCCGTCGACTCCAGTACGATCTCCCCGCCCGGCACCACCGCCGCCCGCAATGACGCCAGCGCATCCGCTGCCTCGCGTCCCCATCGCGATACTTCCGTGCAATGCAAGTTCTGGATCGTCCGTCCCCGTCCTGCGTTCTCGCCTGCCGAGGTCACCGTAAACTCACTGTCCAGCCCCGGAAACACAAGCTCCCGCGCGCTACTGTGCGATGTCCTCAGCCACCCCTCTTGCCATTTGAGCGGCAAATGGTCCCAAAATCTGTGCACAATTCGAAAAATTTCCTCCGCCGCGAGCCGGTCATGCGCAACCAGCATCGTCAGCGTTCCATTCCGCGCAATCGTTTGTACAAAAAAGCGCGCCGCGATATATGACGTAATCCCTACTTGCCGTGCCTTTAGCACAATGTTCTGCTTCGAGCCTCTCTCCAAACACACACGCGAGTATTCCCGCTGAGACGGGTTTAGAACCAGTTCAACTGGCTTGCCCGTCTTTGGGCGAATCTTCAGCCAGCGTTCAATCCACTCATCGCGACGGGTCGCCCTCCAGGCTTTCCCAGTCCTGGCGTCCTTTTTCGAATCGTCGGGGTGAGGAATATTATCGAGATCCTCCCCATCTGCAATGACATCCTCTATCTCAACGTCGCGCTTCGACTCCTCACCATTCGCTTTGTCCTCAGTGGACTCGTCCTCGTTTTGCTTCTGTGTCTCTTCGCTGCTCTGAAACTCCTTCTCACCCGGACTCGTCCCCAAAACCTTGGCCCCACCTTCCCCATTCTTTCGTCGAGATAACGGCTGTCCATCGGTCCTACCATCTCAATGCACCGCACTGAAGCTCTCCGGCACATAAGCGTAGGCTCCTATCTCCCACCCAGTTCCATACAAATTCTGGTTAATTCCCATCAAGTCGTATTGATACTCCGTCCCCATGTTCATCCCCACATCCCGCACGGGAGAATTCGCAGTCGGCCGAAAATCGGCCTCCACGCCCAAAGAAGGACAGACATAATAGCTACCTGCAACATACCCCGCAGGTACGGCATCATTCGCCTCGCATCCCCGCAGAAAGTTCACCATCTGCGTATTCGACCGTAACGTCGCGCCGCCTTGGACCAGCGCATCCATCATGTTCGCGACCTCATCCGGACGCAGTTCGTTCACATGCCAGAAATATCCGATCGGTCGTCCCCACAGCCCGTTCTTGAACACGTCCTGACTTATCCGGTTTCGCATCTGCCCATAAGTCAGCCCCTGATAGTTCGGAACAATTCCCTGGCTAAGAATGTTCAGTACGTCATATCCCGTAGCCAGCGTAGTATTCGCTCCACAACAAGGTTTCAGGCTCCCGGTACCGCGCACTCCCGCATATCCAAGTCCCGTCGCGATCCCTTCCGTCACCGGGTCCTCATAACTCCCAGGCATCACATACACGCGGCTCGAAGGCAATCCCGTAAAGTTCAGATTCATCCATCCCAGCGCCCAGCTCATCTCCTCCGTCTCCATCTGCGTCTCATCGAGATCGAGATTCTGCTGAGCGCTTGCAAGGTTCAGGCTCGCCACATCCGCCAGCGATATGCTTCGCGCCGTGCTCTTCGCGTCCGCATCCAGGGTGACCGAAAACACTCCCCGTTGTTGCAGCGTATAAAGAATCCCGCCCAGCGTATCCAGCCCCGTCTCAGGCTGCCCCGGTGCGGCCGGCGTTAAGTTCCACGTAATATCGGCCGCCGGATCGTCCGGGCTCGTCGTGACCAGAAAACACGCCAGCTTCCCCGATCCGCACACGCTCTGAGAGTGCGAAATCGTCAGATTCACAATCGACGCAATCGCACCCGTATACTGCAAATTCTCGAATGCGTGGCAAGGCACTGGAAACGTTCCACCCGGTCCACAGCCCGCCGCCGGCGGATCCCAATACTCATGAGATATCGAATGGGTGTTGACGTCCCAACCACTATTAATCCACCCCTGCACCTCGCTGATGATCGAGGACGAGTAACTGCCCCCGGTCACCACCGCAATTGATAACGGCACACTCTTGCCGGCGATCATGGGCAGCAATGAGCTGATATAAGTGTCGCTGAATGGCACCAATCCCGGATCGTCGTAACTCACCGTCGTATACGCCGGCCAGCGCTGCCACCCTCGTATCCATGGAGGAGTCTCAGCCGCAATATTGTGCGTTCCCGCCGTCGGCCCAGGTGTCCCCGAAGTATCAACTGTCAACGCCGTTGCAAGATTATTTGCATACAAGTGACAGTAGTCATAACTCACCGCTCCTTGTACGTTATCTACAATTCCGTAAGCCCGGTTTCCATACGCCCGGCAGTTCTTTATCTCAAACGCGCACCCACCTGTCCCGCATCCATCGAACCGGTATCCCGCGTAGTTCATGTTGGCGTCGGTGTTATAGAAGTGAATGTCCACCGGCGTCCCGCTCGGATGCACATAGAATCCAAGCGGCACTGCCCCATTCTCCACTTGGCTATTCGCCACTACATTCGCTATCCACAAGTGATCGCTCGACCCTGTCGAAGGCGACTGCACCTGCACCCCATAACTGTCGAACCAGTCAATCTGTAGGTGCTGTATCTCCAGCCACGATTGCCCATTCAAATTCAATACCGTCTGGCCGCTCAATACAATCGGAGCGACGCTCCCATAATGCTCCGCCGGCGTCCCGCTCGCGCTATACACATATAGAATGTAATTAGTAGAGTCATACCACCAGTCGCGGTCCTGGCTGAGTGCCGCCTGGCTCGCCTGCGCTACACCCCATACCGTCCCAAACCGCACATACTCGAGCTGCGAAGGCGGCTGTGTCAGGCAATAAAATCCCCGGGCTCCACATTGCACAACCGTCGACAATCCGGTCGTGGTCGAAAACAGCGTTGCTGCAAACACATTAGGATTTCCAGTCGCCTGCCACCATTGATCTGAGACCGGCATGTATCCAGTCAAGTGCGCCGGCCGCCCGTTTCCATAACTGTCGATCTTGATCAACGCCCCGCCCGTCGCGGGATTTGTCCCGCTCGAAGGCGGCGTTAAAGTCTCGTTCCAGGTGCAATCCCGCTTCAGGTTGATCGTGTCACCCGGCTGAAACGAGGAGATTCCAACCTCCAGCAGCGTCCGCCATGCCAGTTGCGTGCTAGTCCCCGGATTCCCATTCGACCCGTTGTTACAATCCACGTAATAGTTCGAGGCACACGCCACCCGCGCCCCCAATAGGAGGAAAAACAACACTCGTTTGATCATGGTTGCCTTAGGTTAGCGCTTCAGTTGGTGTCTCATTCCACGATGATGGCCGGCGCCGTGGCCGCAAAACTCTCCAGCCCGGTTCCAGTCGTGATGCTCGTCGGCGCCGTCCCGCCCGTCGTCACTGAGAACGCCGTATTCGAGTAAGAGGTCACAAAGGCGGCGTTCTGCGCGTTGATAGTCGCACAGCTAGCCGTACAGCTCGACGTCCACAGCATGAAATACTTGCCCGGAGCGAGCACCGTCGGCCCCTCGCTCCATGCCTGCGACTCTACCGCACTCGCCGTCGGCGCGAACGACGTCCCGGCCGCTGCATAATGTACCACCAACGTCCCACTCGCGTTGTAGATGGCCACCGCATAAGTGTTCGCCGAACTATCCGCCGTCCCCACCCGGTACACAACCTTAGTCGCGGTCAGCGAGTAAGGCAGGGTAAGCGCAAACACCGCTGCCTTATTCGTAGTAGAAGAGAATGAAAACGATCCGCTGCTGCTGTACGACACAGGCACCCACGTAGCCCCCATCGCTCGATCCACATATGCAGTCGTCGCCAGCTTTGTCGAGTTATCTCCCGCGCCCTGCGTAGTCCCCGTCGTCCCGTTCGGCAGCGCCGGAGTCCCACTCAAGTTCGCCGCCGTCCCCGAGCTATTCGCCGCATTGTTCGGAATATCTCCACTCACCAGCGCCGGCAATTGCGCATGTGGCAGTGTTCCTGTGGTGATGTCGCTAGCGCTCACCGTAACGTTCGCCGACAGCGCATGCCCATTGATAGTCGTAGTATTAGCAACCGCCCCCGTCACCTGCGCCGCCGTGTAATCCCCGCTCTGCGCCGTAATCGTCCCAGTCCGTCCGAACACGCTCGCCACAGCTCCACTACCCGAAGGCATACACGACGTCCCGCTCGCCAACTGGCACTTGAAAGTATTGTCCGACCCAACGCCTAGGGAGTAATCCATGCCACTCGGCACAGTAACTGTCGTTCCAGTCCACTCCTTGCCAGACCATTGCGTCGGATTACTACTCACCTGGCTGATACTTCCTGCAATGCTAAGGTTTCCGTTGATCGTAACGTTACTGAGGAATGTAGGGCTTCCACCCCACCCCGACGTGCTGATGGTGGTGCCGTCCGGATGCGTCAGCACTCCACTGAACGTCGGCGACACCAGTGGCGCCGCTCCTGTAACTTGACTTACTGAATAATCCCCGGTTTGCGCCGTGATCGCGCCTGTTCGCCCAAACACGGAACTAACCGCGCCACCGCCTCCCCCTCCGCCACTCGGCGGCGCGAGACTTAACCGTACTCCCCCGCCGGTCTCGATCCTTCCAATCACCTGTACGCCGCTCGGTCTGCCAGTCGATCCCGTGTCATGGCACTTACCCGCCTGCGTCGTACTCGCTACCACATAGTCGCCCAACGTCGGCGATCCCGAGTCGAAATTGCAGGCCGCGAATCCCGCCCAGGTCACCACTGCCTTCCCGCTCGTTCCCGCCCCGGAGCTCACCAGACCGACAACTCCATCACTACTCGACGTAGACGCAGTCTGAACGCCTGTCGCTCCGCTGTTGTACACGGCCAGCAAGTTCAGAGTAGTCCCACTCGCGGTGTCATTCGCATACTCGAAGTCCTGGCGGCCGCCGGCATACATATTGAAAGATGTCTTCGCGAAGACGCTCCGCATGGCCTGCCCGGTATCCGTTCCCATGTCATAACTGTTGTCCGTATTCGGCTTGAATGATCCATCCGAGCCAAAAAACCACTTGATACTCGACCCAATGTGTATTCCAAGACTTAGCGCGTTTCCGCTGGTCGCGTCTTCGCTCCGCAGGACGTTGTAGTTAGTTCCGCTGATCGCTTCCGAGCCAAGTGAGATCCGATCCCACGAGGTTGTGTTGGAGTAAGTGTTATAAACCCGGAGATTCTGTGGATTAGTACCATTCCTCTCTTCCAGGTTGTCCGCCACATCGCCGTTCGGATCCGAATTGAAGAGATTGGTCAGACCTAACTGGAACGCCTGTCCGTTATTCTCAATAACCCGTGGAGTATGGGTTGTCGCGTCGAACCAGAATACGCCCCAGTTCGGAATTCCCGCAGGCTGCGCCGTTTCGGCAAGCTCAATCACATTCGGGGTCGTGCAGTTCGCGTTTCCGTTGGCCGCGATACCTGTTGCGAATGCTCCGCTACATTGCGTCGGCGTGGCCGCCAGCGCCAACGCAGTGCCCGCTTGGCCGCTGATATTTGAGCTCGTCAGAGCAATCTGCTGCGTCGTGCCACTTAGGTTTACAACAGGCAAGGCGGCCGTCGTGTCAAATCCAATTCCACCTACTGCCGGAACATATCCCGCCGCTTGCGGCAGTAGCAAGTTACTACTTACAACAACATTATTAGTGAAGGTCTTTACTCCAGCGATCGTCTCGTTTCCCGTGTTATGTACAACCGCCGCATCTGCCGCCGCTCCGGTTATCTGCGACACCGTATAGTCACCCGTAGTCGCCACGACCGCGCCTGTCCGCCCGAATACCGAGTTCACCGCTCCGCCGCCACCGCCCGAACCACACGGCGTTCCCGTGGACCCAATCACTCCCGATGCCACATTGAGGCAGCCATTCGGCAGGCTGGATGCAGTTATACTCTGGTCGAACTTGACCGGCACGTTGAACTCCCTCAGCGTCGCCGTCAACCGCTCCAGCCAGTTGGCATGCACGCCGTCGCCCGTCGCGGCAATGTAGTTTGTAATGGAGACCGGAGCCCCAAAGGCTAACTGCCCCTGATTGAGTCCAACTGCACTGCTCGGAACGTCCGTTCCGATCCACGTATCCGTCGCGCTCGCCGCCGGTCGATATCCCCATGTCGACCGCGTCAACGCCGGCTGCGAATCGACCAATGTAATGATGTGATGAGGCTGCAGGTTTGCTGTTGGGCTTGTCGAGAAATTCAGACGCCCCTTTGAGAGTGACACCCCTCCACCCGCTGACGCGCCGTCAGTCATCAACGTAGCTGTCTGATTAGTCACCGAGTTATTCGGAGACGTCATGCTCGCCGTGCAATCGGTATATCCGCCAGGAGACGTCGCGCCCCAAAATGAGCACAGGTTTGCAACCTGGGCGGGATTTCCGGTCAGCCCTATGCCAACGACGTTGCTCACTTCCACGTCGACCGACACACTCTTATTCATTGTTACAATTGATCCCGGCCAGAAGGCAAGATTCCCTGAATAGTTGCCCTGCAGAATCGAATAACTCGCCGTGACTGCTGCGCCACTGTCTGTATAAGTGCACACCAGCCCGGCACACTGCGCGACATTCGTGCTAATCGATCCGCAAGCCGTGGTTGAACCGCCCCCGCATCCCCCGGCGTATGGATATGTTCCACCAACCCCACTCGGCGTTCCGATTCGAATCAGGTCGTATGTAATAACATCCGTCCCATTCGCAACCCGTGGCCATCGCACGGGAATTGAGTCAGTGCCGGTGGAACTATAGTTCAGCACTTGCATCGGAGATGTCTGCGTCCCGGTGGTCGCATCCTTCGCTACTACAAAGTATGAATAGCTGACTGACCCGCCGCCGCCGGTAGCAAACCAGCCCAGGGGCCCGCCGTTTCCAGCCACAGCGAATGACGCCGCCCCGCTCGATGTTCCCGCAATCAGACCGGCTACACCGGTCCCCGGGAAAGGAGACCTCGGTGGTGATAGCGGGTTCATCTGCGCGCCACTCTCTGAGTAAATGTTCTTTAAGTATGCCCCCTGATAGTTCCCCGTTGTGTTCGACGAGTACACTTCCCACGGACCGGTGGCCTGCAGAACCGTATTCTCAACATATAGCCCGTTTGAGTTGTAGACGGTCACACCGTTTGAGTAATTGGCTGTAATGCTCGAATCCCGTAGCGTGATGACCGGGGCAAGCTGATGCGCGGCTCCCTGGTTGCCCGCCGAAAATACAAACGATCCGACCCATGTAGCACTGTCATTGAGTGAAATGGCGTTGTTATTGAAATGGTCGATGCTCGCGTTTTCGTCATCCCATAAGTCAAAGAAGTTGTTGAAGGCGCCGTTCTCGCCATCTTTGTCATACGAGATGTCAGTGAGGTGAGTGTTGACCGCATCATCCAGGATCGCGACATAAGTCAGCGCGACGACGCCAGGGGTTGTCTGCGACGGAATATCAGAACCGGAATGTGAGTATTGGAACGTCGTCGAGCTCGGAACAGCCGTGACAATAGCGTCTCCCCAGAACGAACTGTTATCCGTGAACAGTATCGTCACCATGTCTCCCGGTCTGAATCCGTGCGGAGTTGCCGTCGTAATCGTCACCACCTGCGACAGTCGCTGCGTCTGGCTCACCACGCTTCCCGCGAATGCCGGAATGATCGAGAGATTCGTCGGCGAGCGAAGGCTTAACCCTAAAACCGTGTCGTTCGTGTAGTCGTTGGAGTTAATCAGATCCCCGACCTGAACGCAGGGGCCGCGCTCGTTGCAGTTCAACGACGTGCCGTACGCGTTGAGTATGGATTGATTCGAGTGCAAATATATTGTCCCGGCAACGTTATAGATATTCAACGAATGCGCCGGATAGCCTGGACCATTCGATGGGATCGTGACATTGCACTGAATGTTTTTCCAGGAGCTCGGGTCTGTCCCACATGCCGCGTTCAACGTCTCTTGAATACCTGACGATGCTGAGCCAACCGTGTAACCTGCCGCATAAGAGAAGAACGACGTAAAAGTGATGGTTCCGGATGCCGCTCCTGAGGTGCACCCTCCCGACGCCGTAAGCACCGCGACCGCTTCGCTGTTCCCCCCGCCGGAGACAAGAACGTCATAACCGGCCCCGCTCGTCGTGTCGACCCCAACCGGGCAAGGCGTCAGTGTTACCGTCGCCTGCGCCCCTCCAGTCAGAGGGCTCGCAATAGTCTGCGACCAATTCAATGCTGTTGTCGCATATGTGATTCCGGCTGGTGCGCCGCTTCCGCAAGTTCCCCACGTCGAATTTCCGGTCAAGCACGTCCCGGAACTAGCGACTCCGGCTCCTAACTCCCCCGTAGGCACGAGTCCACTTACTAAGTCAGCTTTTGCGGATAGCCCAGTGTTCACATATTGCTGATCGGCGGCCTGATTTGGCGCCGTCGGCGGTCCAGCCAGAGTCAAGGGCCCGGTCATCGTGTCGCCCGACAGCAAAACGTACGATCCAGATCCCACATTTGCCACGGCCGTGTCTACATAGCCTTTGTTGGCGGCTTCACTACTTCCGGTTGGAGTAGGCAACGACGGCGCCACTGCAAACTGTTTTGTGCCAGTAATAGTCTCTGTTCCCGCCAGATGTACTACCGTGGAGTCGACTGCCAGACCGGCGACGGCCGAGTTCACATACTGCTGCGTCGCGGCTGTGTTTCCGAGTCCCGTTCCAGGTGTAGTTATAACTGCCGCAATCGTTGTCGGTGATGTCGTCGGGACCGACCAATACTCCGTCCGCACAGTTCCGTCATCAAGTTGAAAGACTACTACGTAGTAAGTCCCGGCTGGGGTGGCGCCAACGTTCGGTGCCAGTTGTGCCAAAAATGCTCCCGCTTCGATCGTGATGCTAAGGTTGCCGGCCGTCACGGCTTGGCCCGCAGCCGTCTGAAATGACGGCCAGGAGATCAGTGCAGTGCCCGAGGCTGGAGTTCCATCAGCGCGGTAGACGGTGTCGCTGATTGTAGTAAGTCCCACTCCCTGTGCGAGCACTGCTGTAGATACTGTTAATGTCATCCACAAGGCCATCAACACCTGCCCTAGCAGCGCTGCCGTTGCCGGAAATCGCTTGCGCCCAGCTGCGAAATATCTGCGCATGTCCTCTACTCTCCTCGTGACCTTGCCGTTCGGACCAATAAGAAAGCCGCTCCCTTGAGCGGCCAATCTTCGAATCTCGTCTTCGTGACTCAAATCTAAAGCTTCCTGCGGAGGTGCCGTCTTAGGCTCTATCGCGAACCTTCCTGGCGTGTTTCCAGAAATCGTCGCACACTCTCCACGTAAACGTCCGCAAAGTCCACGACTGGCCTCCGCGTCTCGATCAGTTCCATCGCTTCGCCGATCTGCCAATTCATCGCGCACAGCACCGCCAGCGTCATCATCGGTGCCCGATGTACTCCCGCGGCGCAATGAATATACAATCGCGCCGCCGGATCTTCGAACGCCCCCATTGCGAAGTCCACTCCGCGCTTCAGCAGTTCTGGAGGCTTGGGCAGAAAATCATCATCCGTCGGATTCCACAGCACTTCAACCCCGTAAGGCGCGGCCAGCGGTCGGTCGTCGAACTCTATCTGCATGTTCACAACATGCGTCACTCCCGCCAGCGTCAGTTCCTCCATATTTCGCGCATTCCAGATTCCTCCGCCCAGCGCGACTTGCTCCGTCACCCAAGTCATATCCATGCTGATGGTCGACCTTCCCCCCGATCGCGAATCCGCTGCCCCGCCCCGCCCGAAGATCCCCTCAATTCTACTTCAGCGTCTCCGTCCCCGTTTCAAAGGGCAACTTGTTTGACACTGTCC
>JBAWAI010000283.1:0-2711 GCA_049589215.1 Terriglobales bacterium
GCCAACGACACAACGACCGGCGACGAACGACAGGCCCCTACTGTATCAACGTCCCGTTCCCCTCCGGAGGCGTCTCCGGAGCAATCACCACCGCCGCCGCCACCCGATCCCCCGGCTCCAGCGACAGCAACCGCACGCCCTGCGCCGCGCGCCCCGACTCGCGAATCGTGCTCGAATCCATGCGAATGATCTTTCCGTACTGGCTGATCAGCATCACCTCGGACTCTTCATTCACCTGCGCGATCCCGACCACCTTGCCGTTGCGCTCGGTCGTCTTCACGTTGATTACGCCCGATCCGCCGCGCCCCTGCAACCGGTATTCGTCCGCAGCAGTCCGCTTCCCATAGCCGTTCTCAGTCACCGACAGAATCAGCGAACCTTTGATCGGCAGCGTCTCGTCGGTTGCGGTAGCTTCAACGCCGGCCGCGGCCTTGATCTTCGCGGCCGCCAATTCGGCCTGCTTCGCATCCTTCGCGGTCGTCGCCATGCCGACAATGTAATCACCCTTGTCGAGATTCATGCCGCGCACACCATACGCCGGACGCCCCATCGGCCGCACATCTGACTCTTCAAACCGGATCGCCTGCCCGTCATGCGAAGCTAGAAACACAATCTGCTCGCCGTCGGTCAGAGTAGCCGCAACAAGTTCGTCGCCCTGGTCAATGCCGATCGCAATAATTCCGCGCGACATCACATGCGAAAAATCTTTCAGCTCAGTCTTCTTAACCGTGCCATTGCGCGTAGCGAAGAAAATAAATCTGCCAGCTTCTTCCAGATTCCGCACCGCCACCATCGTGCGCATGGTTTCTCCCGGCTGCAGCCCGACGAGATTGCCAATGTGCTTGCCCTTGCCCGCCGCGCCCACATCCGGAGTCTCATACACCTTCAGCCAGTACACGCGCCCAGTGTTCGTGAAAATCAAAATGTAAGCGTGCGTCGACGCGATGAACAGATGCTCGACAAAATCCTCATCGCGCGTCTTCATGCCCGTGCGCCCGGTCCCGCCGCGCCGCTGCATGCGATAAGTAGAAATCGGCGTCCGCTTCACGTATCCCGAATGGCTGACCGTCACCGCCACCTGCTCATCGGCAATCAGGTCTTCCAGCAGAATCTCCGCCGCTTCGTCTTCGATCTGCGTGCGCCGCGCATTACCGTACAGCTTCTTCACTTCTTCAAGCTCTTTGATAATCACGCCGCGCAATTTCTTCTCCGACCCAAGAATCGCTTCAAACTCTGCGATGCTCTCGCGAATATCCTTCAACTCGTTCGAAATCTCGTCAATCGAAAGCCGCGTCAGCCGGTGCAATTGCAGTTCAAGAATCGCGTCCGCCTGTTTGGCGGTAAACGGATTCTCAGCGGGCAGCTTCGGCGCGCGCCCTGTCGTATTGATGTCGATCTTTTTGCCCCCGAAAAACGCGACCAAATTTTCCCGCGCATCCCCGCGGTTCGCGCTCGCCCGAATAATCGTGATTACGTTGTCCAGGTGATCGAGCGCGGTCAGATAGCCTTCTAAAATGTGCTCGCGATCGCGCGCCTTCGACAGCAAAAACGCCGTCCGCCGCCGCACCACATCCACGCGATGATTAATAAAATGCTGGATCGCCTGGATCAGCCCCATTTCCTTAGGCTGCTGGTTCACCACCGCCAGCAGGATCATCGAGAAGCCTTCCTGCATCGACGTGTGCTTATACAGTTGATTCAGCACGATCTGCGGTTCCGATCCGCGCTTCAGTTCGATCACGATCCGCATTCCGTCGCGGTCGCTCTCGTCGCGCACATCGGAAATATCGTCGATCGTCTTGTCGTTCACGAGGTCGGCGATGCGCTCAATCAGCCGCGCCTTGTTCACCTGATACGGAATTTCTGTAACGATGATCGCCTGCTTTTCCTTGGTGACGCTCTCGATCGCCGCCCGCGCCCGCATCATGAAGCGTCCGCGTCCGGTTCGGTAAGCCTCAAAAATCCCCGCGCGTCCGTGAATGATTGCCGCGGTCGGGAAGTCCGGCCCCTGCACAAATTTCAAAATCTCCGGCAACTGCGCCGCCGGATTATTCACCAGCGTGATCGTCGCATCCACGATCTCGGTCAAATTGTGCGGCGGAATTTTCGTCGCCATGCCCACAGCGATTCCATCCGACCCGTTCACCAGCAGATTCGGAAAGCGCGCCGGCAACACGGTAGGCTGCGTTTCCGAGTTGTCATAATTCGGATAAAAATCCACCGCCTCTTTATCCAGATCTTCCAGCAGCGCCGTCGAAACCCGCGTCAGCCGCGCTTCCGTATACCGGTCCGCCGCCGGAGGATCGCCATCCACCGACCCAAAATTTCCCTGCCCATCCACCAGCGGCGCGCGCATCGCAAACGGCTGCGCCAGCCGCACCAACGCGTCATACACCGCCAAATTTCCATGCGGATGGTATTTACCCATCACCTCGCCGACGATACGCGCGCACTTGCGCGTAGGCCGCCCTGGCGCCAGCCCCATCTGCTGCATCGTGTAAAGAATCCGCCGATGCACCGGCTTCAATCCGTCACGCACATCAGGCAGCGCGCGCCCGATAATCACGGAGAGCGAATAATCGAGATACGACTTCCGCATCTCCTCTTCAATATTGACGGGTTGAATGTTGAGCGCGCCCGGCCCAGTAGGACCGTCGCCCCCCGGAGGAGGAGTCAAAGGCAGTTCAGGATTTTGATCGTCAGCCATGAAA
>JBAWAI010000284.1:0-5283 GCA_049589215.1 Terriglobales bacterium
GTCCCATGTACTGCGGTAACCTTCCTTCTACGCCCTGCCAATGCTGCAATAAGGACCGATCGTAAGATCAGAGGTTCTTATGAGCGCAACAGTTTTCTTCACGCTCCTCGTTGCGTGGGGAATCATCTTTGTATTGCAAAGAGCGGTGAAGATCGCAACGTTGCGCAATGGAGGGCGCGTGACGTTGGCGAGCGTGGGCGAGCGCGCGGTGACACGCATGCCGCGGCAGGCTTCACTGACGGAAACGAAGTCTCCTATCTGGGCGAATCAATTTGCGGTCGAGCAGCAAGCTGTGCCGCTGCGTAATGAAGGCTTCAAGGATCTCGGCGTTTACACTGTCAGCACTTTTCCCGGAGTGTTCATCCGGATGATGGCGCATCCGCAGACCTATGCGGCCGCGCACATCTACGATCATCCGAAATCGGGCAGTTGGATCGAGTTCGTTACGCGCTACGCGAACGGCAGCACTTGCTCCCTGAGCACGTTGCCTCCGACTGGCATGGATCATCCGGAGTGGTTCCGCAGAATACAGGCGGACAAGAACGCACCAACTGACCAGCTGTACCGCAAATTTATTGCGCAGCGCGAACGCAACGGCATTAAGGCGGTGGCGCCAGAGGATGCGATTCGCGAATTTGAAGAGAATTACGCGAAGCTGGCCGCGTGGCGCCAGGAACGCGGAATTACTGCGAAAGAAGTCGCGCATGTCGCGGTCAAATGGCTTTACAAAAGGCAGGCGGCGGGAACGAACTCGTAGGATTCCCAGGACGTGCCGGCGGCTTCCTCTCTAACTCCGCACTTTCGCTTCAATCAAACTCTCCGCGGCTTTCATGGGCAAGGGGCTCGACATGTCCATGATGCTGCTGCCCGGAGGCCGCGAGCGCACCCGCCCCGAGTGGGACGCGTTATTGGCCAGAGCCGGTTTCGAAATCACCGGAAGTTTTCCCAGCCGGATCGCAGGCTCTTGTCCGGCGATCGCGCTTATCCTCACGGGTAAGCTTTCATTTTTTTTGATCTGTGGCCGTGGGCACGCTGGGTTCATAACTCCGATGATGCTTGTGACGCCGGTAATCTTTCTATTGCCTCATCGTCATGCTGGAATGGGCGAAGTAGTGGGACGTTTCCATGCGGGGCGATATGAACATCACTATTTTGCTGGCGCTCGTGATTGCGGGCCTGGCGGTTGCTGCTCTTGCGCGAATCGTTGTGGCTTCGCTGGCGCGGAAGGGTGCGCGCGCGCCGGAGACTACGCGCTAGCGGTTAGCGCCTCGCGGCACAAGCTGCTCTCACCGGGTACCGCTATGGCAACGTTGAAGAGTTGCGAGCCGCGCACTGCCGTTTAACTGTTACCCCCGTCACTTTCTGATAATCCTCACGGTCGACTATCGTTAACCTTAGAGATACTGTCCCCGGCCTTCGTGTGCAGTTTGCACGCGGCAGGGGACTTGTTCGCCTCCAAATTCATGGCGAAGGTTTGTGGTGGAAAAAGAACAAGAGCGGGCGAACGCCAATTCGGAGTTGCTGGCGCGGCCGATTCGCGAGCTTGGGTTGAAGCTCGAAGGATCGCCGGTGGAGCGATTTGTGGAGCAGCTCTATCGCGAGCTTGAGGCCAAGCGGCTGGTGAAGTTTCATCCGGCTTGTTACTTGACCGACGAGTGGGGGTGCCCGTCGGGTGAGCCGATTATTGGGATTCCGTTTTACCTGGCGAACGCGGAGCTGTCGATTTTAGAGAAGCAGGCGCACGACCTGGAAGATGCACACGAAATCATGATGTATCTGCGGCACGAGGCTGGGCACGCTTTTACTTATGCGTACAAGCTGCACACAAAGCCGGAGTGGAAAGAGATGTTTGGGTCGTTCCGGCGGCCGTATCGCGAGAACTACCGGCCAGCGCCGTTTTCGCGAGATTACGTGCGGCATTTGCCGGGATGGTATGCGCAGAAGCATCCCGATGAAGATTTTGCCGAGACGTTTGCGGTGTGGCTGACGCCGCGGTCGAACTGGCGCAAGCGCTACCGGGGATGGCCGGCGATGGAAAAGCTGCTGTTTTTGGACCGGCTGGCGCGGAAGATGGGGAAAGTTGATCCGGTGCGGCGGCGGGGCGTGACAGACATTACCGTGGACGACATGGAAATAACGGTGGCGGAGTTTTATCACCGGAATGGGCGCGAAGAAGTCGCGGTCACGGAGCTGACGCCGGATACAGATTTGCGGGATTTGTTTGCGGTATCGAAGCGGCGGAAGACGGCGGTCGCGGCGAGCGAGTTTCTGCATCAGCATCGCAAGCCGGTGATCGACAAGGTTGCGCAGTGGACGGGAGCACAGAGGCCGCTGATCAAGATGCTGATCGACAACATCGAGAAGCGCTCGGGCGAGCTCGATCTGCGGGCAGACAAGACGCGGAGCGCGGAGCATCTGGCTGAAGTCACGGCTTATGCGACGGCGCTGGTGATGACTTATGTGGCGAAGGGAAAGTTTATACAGCCGTAGAAAGGCAGGCTGCAGGTATCGGGTATCAGGTGCCGGGAAGAGCTTAGCCGGTGAGGGATATCGATTCTCCTGAGAGCTGACGACTGGGACCTGCACCCCGACGGTTTGAAGGCTGACGATTGGAGCGAAGATGAAGATTGCGTTGCTGTACGACTTGTGGAATGAAGACCCGGTGGCGGCGGCGGCAAAGGCGGAAGCAGCCGACGGAAGCGCGGATGGCGCGACTCCTACTGCGCGCGGCAGCAGCGGCCGCAAGAAACGCAAGGTGATCAAGAAGGTAAAGAAAGAAAAGACCGACCGCGAAGAGATTGTCGAGGCTTTGCAGAAGCTGGGACACGAGACCTCGCACGTGGAGCTGGATGGACGTCCGCAGTCGCTGCATACTTTGGCAAAGTGCGATGCGGATTTGCTTTTCAACTTGACGGAATCATTTGACGGCGATGACACGAAGGAAATGAATGTAGTCGCCTATGTGGATCTGCTCGGGCTGCGGTATACGGGAGCGGGGCCGCACGCGCTTTTTCTATCGCAGGATAAGGCGGTGGCCAAGAAGATTTTTGCGTTCCATGGAATTCGGACACCATTTTTTGCGACTTCGTACCGCGGGCGCATTGAACATGCGCATGACATTTCTTTTCCGCTGATCGTGAAGCCGGCGTGGGAGGATGGATCGATCGGGATCGATGCGGGCGCGGTGGTTACTAACATTAAAGAGATGATGGAGCGGATTGAATATATTCAGGATGAGTTCGATTCGCCGGCGTTGATTGAGGAGTATATCGAGGGGCGGGAGATCTACGCGGGCGTGCTGGGAAATTATGACAACGCGCAGGCACTGCCGCTGGTGGAGCTTGACTTGTCGAGGCTACCGGAGGGAACGCCGAAGATCGCCAGTTACGATGTGAAGTTCGAGAAGAATACGGACGCCTACAAGCTGACCAAATCGGCGATTGCAGAGGATCTGGACGAGGAAGTTAAAAAGCGTTTGTCTGACACCGCAGTGGCCGCTTACCGCGCGCTGAAGCTGCGCGACTATGGGCGAATCGATATGCGGCTGGCGCCCAATGGCGATGTGTATGTGATCGAGGCGAATCCGAATCCGTGGCTGGCGAGCCGGCAGGAATTTGCCATGGCGGCCAAAGCCGCGGGGCTGTCTTATACCGAAATGATTGGGACGATTGTCGACCTGGCGATGAGCCGATATCGCAACTCACCTATGGCAAATACGGCCGTGATGCGCTAGGTATGGTTGACCGAGTCGTATCTGGTTATTAACTCCTGCCTTACTCCCTCCCTTGTTTTCCTTCCGCCCGTTTCAATTTCACAATAGTTTTACAAATTGGTGACAAATGCTTCGGCGCAATCGTGCAATCTCGGCGCTCCACGGTTGCGGTCACCTAGAATCACACAGAAGAAGAAATACCGGAGGACTTATGCGCTTGACCAGCAGGCAACGGTTTCCCCTCTTGCTCTCGCCATCCTGACATGCGCGGCAAGTTATGCCGTTGCCCAGGCGGGCACTCTTGATACCACGTTTGGCAGCAACGGAATTGTGTCGACTGCTTTGCGCGAGGTAAATGCGGTTGCGATCCAGAGCGATGGCAAGATTGTGCTCGCGGGTCTTGGAGTCGCGAACAATCAGGTCGCCGACACGCTGATTCGACTCAACACTGATGGCTCGCTGGACACGAGCTTCGGCTCGGGTGGCGTCGCGAATCTGGCACCCACGGGCGTGTTGGCCGCAAATGGATTTTTTGCGATGGCGATCCAATCGAACGGCGAGATTGTTGGGGCGACTGCTACGACGTCGGACGCGGGGGCTAACTTCGTGCAAGTGGCGCGAGTTGAGGCGAACGGCAGCCTCGACAGCTCATTTGGCAGCGGAGGCTTTACCGCCACCACGGCGATTCCGTTTACGCCGGGAGACAGTTCCGATGCGCGAGAGATCGCCATGGCTTTGCAGAGCAACGGCGCGATTCTGGTCGCAACCAGTTATTCGAATCTGATGGCCCGCTTTACTGGCAGCGGACAGCTGGATACAAGTTTCGGCAGCGGCGGAATCATCAACCTGTCAAACACGAACCCCAGCGTTACGGCAGGTCCGACCCAGATCGCGGTCGAAAAAAATGGCAGGATACTGGTGCATCCGGCAGCCTGGCGCCGAGCCCTCTGTTACAGGCCGGCATGATTACCCGATACGACGCCAACGGCTCGATCGACGCAACCTTTGGGGCATCGGGAACGTCCGCGTCGGTGGCGTCGGCGTCGGCGCTTGTGCTGCAAAGTAACGGCAAGATCGTGGTGGCGGGTACGCTTACCAGCAAGGTTAATGCGCCCCCGGCAGGCAGCGATCTTGGTTTTGGGGTGATCGTCTACAACTCGAATGGCATGATCGAGAAGACCTTCGGCACCGGAGGAGTCGCGGTGGCGGATTTCGGGACCAATGCGCCGCTCTCGGGCGCGTTCGCAATCGCGATCCAGTCGAATGGTGATCTGGTTGCCGGCGGCGCGGCCTCGCTAGGTGCGGTGAATGCGAGCTTCAACTCGGCGTTCGGACTCGCGCGGTTTACGAGCGCAGGGGTGTTGGATAGCTCATTTGGAACCGGGGGACTGGTAACGACGACCATCGTGAGCGGCAGCTCGAACGTGTATTCGTATGTGGATGGATTGGCGATCCAGAGCGACGGCAAGATTGTCGCGGCCGGAAATACGATTGTCGATCAAGGGCACGGCAGAGGAAGCGGGTCGTACGTGGCTCGATATCTGGCGCAGTGATTTTGGCGAAAATAAAAG
>JBAWAI010000285.1:0-1507 GCA_049589215.1 Terriglobales bacterium
CCTATTGGGCAAAGGCCATCGGCAGCGCGCGCAGCGGCGACCTCGCCGCCGCGAAAAAAGATGTCGCCGAAATCGACGCCATCCGCAAAGACTACCTCGCCAAGCACAAAACCTACGCCGCCGAATCAACCGAGATGGTCGAGAACGAAGCCTCAGCCTGGGTAATGCACGGCGAAGGCAAGAATGACGAAGCGGTAGCTCTCATGCGCAAGGTCGCCGATCACGAAGACGCTGTCGGCGAAGAGCAGACCTCCATCCCGGCCCGCGAAATGCTCGCCGACATGCTGCTCGAAATGCACAAGCCCGACCTCGCCCTCGTCGAGTATCAGGGCGATTTGAAATTCAATCCCAAACGCTTTAACGGTCTCTACGGAGCGGCCCAGGCCGCCGAAATAGCCGGCAAAGCTTCCGAAGCCAGCGAGTATTACGCGCTGATCGTAAAAACCTGCGAAGGCGGAGCCTCCGCCCGTCCCGAGTTGGCCAAAGCAAGGCAGGCGGTAGTGGCTCAGAAGTAGAACTCACAGAAAGTAGGATTCGCAAAAAAGTTAAGGTGCTCGCGAATCGCGAAGCCATGACTCCGTTGCGGCCTCGATCTCTCTGTGATCTCTGTGCCCTCTGTGGCTAAAGGGTTTGAGCCCGCGTCGTTCCGGTCCACAGTTTGACAACATCCGCTCCCACCCCTACCCTTAAAAGTTCCCGAATGTCCGGCGCCACAAAAATCCTCGTCATCGGCAGCGGAGGCCGCGAGCACTCGCTCGTCTGGAAGCTCCGCCAATCCCCCCGCGCCGGCGAAATCTACTGCGCCCCCGGCAACGGAGGCATTGCCGAAGATGCTGAGTGCCTCCCCGTCGACGTCAAAAATCTTGACTCGATGGTTGCGTTGGCTACCCGTCTTCAGCCCGACCTCACCGTCATTGGCCCCGAGCTGCCGTTAATGCTTGGCGTTGTCGATGAGTTCACCCGCCGCGGCTGGCGCACCTTTGGGCCCACACAGGCCGCCGCGCAACTTGAAACCAGCAAAAGTTTCGCCAAAGAATTTCTCCAGCGTCATCGCATCCCCACCGCTCACTACGCAATCTGCAATTCCACCGACGAAATCCGCGACGCGCTTCCACACTTCCACCCGCCCATCGTCGTCAAAGCCGATGGCCTCGCCGCCGGCAAAGGCGTCATTCTTTGCGATTCGCACAATATCGCTCTCGAAGCCGCGCACTGCCTCTTCAACGGCTCGCTCCTCGGCGAGTCCTCGCAGCAGGTTGTCATTGAGGAGTTCCTCGAAGGCGAAGAGATCAGCTTTATCTGCCTCAGTGACGGCACCCACGTCGCGCCCCTCGCACCCGCGCAGGACCACAAACGCATCGGCGAATACGATACCGGCCCCAACACCGGCGGCATGGGCGTCTACTCCACTGACTCCATGCTTGAGCCGCAGATGACTGACTGGATCATGCGCCACATCGCCGAGCCCACTATCCGCGGCATCGCCGAAGAAGGCACTCCCTTCGTC
>JBAWAI010000286.1:0-6015 GCA_049589215.1 Terriglobales bacterium
GGCCTGTAATCGACCGGGGAAGGGCACGGCTCTCAGCCGTGCCGATTAAGACCAGCCAGATGCGGAGGGGCTTTAGCCCCTGAGGGTCCACTCTCTCGCAACCGGATCGGACGCCTAAAGCCATCAGTATTTCCTCGGCCGCGGCGGAATCAAACTGGCATCCACCGCCTCAAATTCAAATTTCGGTTCGTCTGCGTCGGGGGCGAATGTCGCTTTCGTAGTCTTCATCCAGTTCTTGTCGTCCCGCTCCGGAAAGTCTGGCTTGTAGTGCGAGCCGCGCGACTCATCGCGCATCGCTGCTCCCTGCGCGATCACACGAGAGAGTTGCAGCATGTTATAAAGCTGCCGCGCGAACGCCACGGTCGTGTTCGCCCACTGCGTACGGTCGCTCAGGTTGATGTTCTTGAAACGGTGCAGCATGTCGACGATCTTGGCATCCGTTTCCAGGCACTTCTTGTTGTAGCGGATCACCGTGCAGTTCGCGGTCATCAACTCGCCCAGTTCGCGCCAGATCAAAAACGGATTCTCGTTGCCGTCAGCCTTCATCAGGCCGTCGTTAATCTCTTGCTGGCGCTTGCGCTCGGCGTCGAAGTGTCCGTTACTGGGCGCGGCTTCTAGATTTTTCGCATACAGCACTGCTGCTGGGCCAGAGACAAATCCTCCAAAAATGCATGAGACCAGCGAATTCGCGCCGAGGCGATTCGCGCCGTGATACTGATATTCCGCCTCGCCGGCAGCATAGATGCCAGGGATGTTGGTGGCCTGCTTGTAGTCGATCCACATTCCGCCCATGGTGTAATGCATGCCGGGGAAAATTTTCATGGGCGTGTCGCGCGGATCGTCACCGACGAACTTCTCGTAGATTTCGAGGATGCCTTCGAGCTTGCGGTCGAGCAGTTTGCGATCGATGTGCGTCAGATCGAGATAGACCATCGGCTTGCCGTCAATGCCGAGGTGATACTCGAAGACAACTTTGAAGATGGCGCGCGTCGCGATGTCGCGCGGGACGAGGTTGCCGTATTTCGGATACCACTCTTCGAGGAAGTACCAGCGCTCGCTCTCCGGAATCGATTTCGGGTCGCGCTTATCGCCCTGCGTCTTCGGAACCCATACGCGGCCGCCTTCACCGCGGGCGGATTCCGACATGAGGCGCAGCTTATCTTCTCCGGGAATGCAGGTGGGATGGACCTGAATGAATTCGCCGTTGGCGTAATAGCAGCCCTGCTGATAGAGGGCGGACTGCGCCGAGCCCGTGCAGACGACCGAGTTCGTCGACTTCCCGAAAATGGCCCCGATGCCGCCGGTCGCAACGATGATGGCATCGGCGGGGAAAGTGCGAATCTCCATGGTGCGCAGGTCCATCGCGCAAATGCCGCGACAGGTGCGGGTTCCATCAAGCACAGCCGAGAGAAATTCCCAGTGTTCGTACTTCTTGACTTTGCCTTCGGACTCGTACCTCCGAACCTGCTCATCGAGTGCATAAAGCAGTTGCTGACCGGTGGTCGCTCCCGCAAACGCCGTGCGGTTATACAACGTCCCGCCGAAGCGGCGGAAGTCCAGCAGGCCTTCCGGCGTGCGATTGAAAGGGACGCCCATGCGATCGAGCAGGTCGATAATGCCGGGAGCAGCGTCACACATGTTTTTAACGGGCGGCTGGTTGGCCAAAAAATCACCGCCAAAAATAGTGTCGTCGAAGTGCTTGTAAGTAGAATCGCCTTCGCCCTTCAGGTTCTTGGCGGCGTTGATGCCGCCCTGCGCGCACACTGAGTGCGAGCGCTTTACGGGAACGATTGAGAAGAGGTCAACCTCGCCGCCCATTTCGGCGATCTTGATTACGGCGGCCAGGCCGGCGAGGCCTCCACCGACCACGATGATTTTTGGTGCTGCCATCGTTTTATGAGTCCGATCTGCCGGTTTGCTCAGCTGATCCGCTGAGCGTGAAACGCCCGCGGGACAGCCGCCAAGATGCCGGCCCTACAAATTCGTTTACTGCCGCACTCATCTCCGCCATCTCCGCGCTTATCTTATCGAAACGATATTCTGTGAGCTTGAATCGAGAGGCTGATACGGTGCGCTTAAGAATCCATACACACTGGCCGCGCCAAGGCCGATCAATCCAAGAGCCAGGAGCAGGCACAGGTAGCCCAAACGTCGCCGGGCCGTTTCGCCAGTGGTGATGCCCCATTTAGCGCAGAAGAGCCACACGCCATACGCAAAATGCCATGACGCTGCAATGATCCCAATCGCGTAGAAAGCGATCATCCAGGGATGCTGGAATTCGCCCTGAACCTTAGCGAAAGCATCATTCGGGTGCGTGGGCAGATGCACGCCGGTGAAGCGCAAATAATACACGTGCTGGATCATGTAAATGAAAGCTACGATGCCCGTCCAGCGCTGCGAGGTATAAAGCCAGTTGCCCTCCCACGGATAAGCTCTGAGGTTCGAATCGCCGCGCACCCAGATATAAATGCCGTATACGCCGTGATAGAGAATCGGAATCCAGATAAAGACGATCTCCATCGCGAGAACAAACGGCAGGCTGTTCAGAAATGCGACTTGTCGGCCGTAGGCTTCGGGTCCGTGAAAAGCCTCGAAGTTCGAAACGAAGTGCTCGAGCAGAAATGCGCCGATGGGCACGATGCCCGAGAGTGAATGCAGGCGGCGGAGCAGAAACGAGTTGCCTTTGCCCGCTCGCAAGGGAGCGACTCCAGGCTTAATGATGGGAGCAGCGTGGCTGGCGGTTGCGGCCAAAGGGAGCACTCCTTATCGGTTCAAAGTAAAAAGGCCAACCCTAGATTATCGGTGCGCCGCGGAACTGGCGTCAAGGCGGGCGTGATGATTGCCGGTTGGCGACGCGAGCGGACTTCGCTTCCGTTGGACGGCGGCATTCATTGTCATCGAGCGGATCAACAATACGTTCCGACGCTAGTCGCGCGGCTGCCACTGCAGGAACGCTCGAAAGGCCGCACCGCGATGGCTGTAAAGTGATTTCTCTTCGGGGCTCAGTTCGGCGAAGGTTTTGCCGATCTGCGGAAAATAGAAAAGTGGGTCGTATCCAAATCCATTCTTTCCGAGCCGAGCTTCGAGGATGATGCCTTCGGCGGTGCCGCGAAACGTCGCCAGCGTGCGGCCATCGCGGGCCACTGCCAGCACGCAGACAAAACGGGCTGTGCGTTTTTCGGCCGGCACACCGGCTAGTTCGCGCAGTACGCGCTCGTTGTTGGCTTCGTCGTCAGTGTTGGAGTCGGCGGCGTGCGGCTCTTTGTTCTGCAGTTCGGGAGCGGAGTAGCGTGCGGAGTGAACTCCGGGTGCGCCGCCGAGCGCGTCAACCTCGAGGCCTGAATCGTCGGCGAGCACGAGCTCTCCCGGCGCGGCCAGGCTGTATTCTTCGGCCTTCTTGCGGGCGTTCGCTTCGAAAGTGGCGCCGTCTTCCACGACGGTGGGTAGGCAAGCGAAGCCGGGAAGTCCGGCGATTGTGATGCCGTGAACGGCGGCGGCTCCGGCGAAGTCGCGAAGTTTGCCTGCGTTTGACGTCGCGACCAGCACCGTGCGCCGCATTATGAGATCGCCCTCCTCGGTGGCGTCTTTCTGATCCAAAGCACCAAGAACACTGCGAGACTGATCAACGAGAAGACGTCTCCTGCAAGGCGATCGGGCGTGCGGCTAAAGTAAACCTGCACATCGCTCTCCCCGGAGGCGACGGGAATGATCATTAATCCAGTCACCTCCGTCGACCGCGTCCCGACGTTCTGGCCGTTTACTTTCACCTTCCAGGCAGGATAGCTGAAGAGACGCAAAGTCAAGTCTTCACCCGCCTCGACGCGAACTACGAAATGCTTGTCGGTCGCGTTCCATGCCAGCATTTGAAGGTTGGAGGGCGCTACGCCGGCTACACTTACCTGCGGCAGATCTTTGTTGATTTCGTAGGGGTCGGCTCCTATGGGCACGTACTCATCGGTGCCCTCATAGCCGATGCCGTCGGAGATGGCGTCAGCCATTTCGCGAATGTCGCCGGACTGGTCCCACCAGGGCGGCTGAATGCGTTGGCCGGCGACGAGAAGCGTCGCGAGCAAACTCGCGGAGACAACACCGCGCGCAGTCCATCGCATGATGGCCGAGTGCCGAGTCGACAGACGGGCGGTCGCCACCGCCAGAAACAGTGCCAGCGGCGCATTCAGACACAGCAGCCAGCGGAATGGAAGTTGCACGAACCGAAACTTGGGAAGGTGCAGCCAGAGAACATCGCTCAGCGGGAGCATGACGAAAGCGGCGGCTGCGGCCCATACGGCGAGCAGAATCCACGCGCTTCGGTTGAGCCTGTCTCTCGTCACTACGTTCATGGTCTTAGACTTATCAACCGCGTCCCTTCTCGGGCGGGCGAGCCATACGACCAAGACCATGAATACGATCTCCGACAAGGCCACCAGCGAGACCAGCAGATTAAAGCGGTTGTGATCGACGTCGGCCATGGTCGTGAAGAGAAAATTATCCTGCGGCCGAACTCCCGGAGACAAGAGCGCGGCGGCATTGATCCATGGCTGCTCATAAATCGCGGGAACCAGATAAAACGCGGCCAGCCCTGCGCCCATCAGCATGGCGAGAGTGCTTCTGAACAATATTCTGGTGCGCTCCCGCGCCGATTTTTCGAGCAGAGCCATCACCGCCAACAGGCCTGCCACGGAATAGTGGATCATCAGGGCCGCAGGTGCATTGGCGAGCCATGCGCCCGCCAGGGTCAAGCTCAAGCATAGAATCGGGCGAACGCCGTCTTGCGTAATTCGCAAGAGGCACAAAACGATGAGCGGTACAAAGATTGCGGCCAGAAGTTCGGCGAAGGCGCTGCGCCAATACACGATGAGCAGGTGATAGGGATTGAGAGCATAGAAAGCGGCGGCGAAGAATGCGTCCGGCGGATCAAGCAATTGTCGCGCCAACGCATACATACTCGCGCCGGCCAGTGTGAGGATGAGCCAGCAGTACACGCCCGGAACAATCTTCCAGGGCAGGACCGCTCCGAGGGCTGCGCCCAGCGTCCACGAAATCGGAGGATAAAAGAGGAATCGCGCCTCGCCGTATCCCCACTGCGCCAGCCCCGCCCAGCGCGGATAGACAACACCTTGCTCCCATTGCTGTTGTACATCCATCCATGAATACAGATGAAACTCGAAGTCGTGTCCAGATGGACTGCCCCAGCGCAGGAATGGCGTAATAGCTAGCCCGCAGAGTATGGCAAGAAGCAATAGACGCGAGATTGGGCGCGCGAGCAATCGAGTTCGACCTGGAATTGGGATAAGACTTTGCGCAGCGCGCTCAGCCGGACGCCCCGCCCGATCAGGCCGCGAGTTGCAATTCTATTGCATTGGAAACAGTTGGGAAAACAGTGGCTGGTCAAAGCGATGGGAAGACCTCTCTCCGTGCGCACGCGGAGTCGGAGGCTATGCTTCGTTTTCGAATGATCGAATTTGGATCAGTGATACACGGGACGAGAGCGATGAGGTCGCGTCTAGTTCAGCGAATCGTGGGATGGCAGAATCCCAGCTCTTAGATTTGTAGCGCTTCTGCGGCAACCTTCTATGGCCACCGTGGTGTGGCATTGCGCGACTTCGAGCCTGTTCCAGTGGGGTGCGCGCCGGCGGCCGCAGCCATCGATTTAGAATTCTCCTCGCCCACTTCCGTCAGCACCGCAGTGTCCTCTTCGTCATTCTCAGCCAGCAGCGGCGCAACTTCCCGTAGTTTGTCGGCGGCCTGCTGCAAAAGCTCGATCTGTTTACCTAGGAGTGCATGCTGCGCCTGTTTGCGCCTCAGAACCTCATGAATATCCTTCATACACCCTCCATCTTGAGAATGTAAGTTTGGGCAAACGCCAGGTCAACCGTAAAGCCTAGTGAACATGTTACGGCGGTAATCAAATAAGGAAGGGAAGGGAGCGGAAGAATTCCGGAATCAGTCGTACTGGTGGCCCGATCGAGGGGGCAGGCAACAAAACCCAAAAATCTCTGGTAAACCCGTCAGGAT
>JBAWAI010000287.1:0-16367 GCA_049589215.1 Terriglobales bacterium
GTGCTCAACCAGATCAAAAGCTACAGCGGCGAAAACAACGGACCCCCCGTGACCAGCGGGCCGCTCGGCCCGCAAGGGCCAATCATCAACGGAATTCCCGTCGACCAGCCGGTCATGCCGGTCAGCACGCCGCCTCGTGTCGCGCATGTGCTGAACGATGCGGTTCTGATGGCGGCGCGCGATCTCTCGAAACGCGCACCCGACCGCCGGAAGATTATTTTTGTGATCAGCGACGGCCGCGAACTGGGCTCGTCCGCCAGTTACAAAGACACGCTCAAAGTGCTCCAGACGCAGCAAATTACCGTGTACGCAATCGGCCTCGAAAGCGCGGCCACACCCATTTACGGCAAGATCCAGCACATCCACCTGCCGAAAACCAACGCCCTGCTCGGCTACAGCGATATCCTGCCCAAGTACGTTTCGGCAACGGGAGGCGGTACGGTCTACAACGAAGTTACCTCCGCGGAAATCGAGCGCGCCTACAGCGCCGCTCTCGGCGACGCCCGCAACCAGTACACGCTCGGCTACAGCACAAAAGGCATCGGCGGCTATCGCGAGATCGAGGTACGAGTTCGCTGCCGCGACTGCAAGATCTACGCCAAACAGGGATACTACCCGCTTCCTTCGCCAAGGTAGGATTAAGCGACAAGATAAGAAATCTCAACCGCCAGCTTTGGCCATCCGTAATTAAAACGGATGGCTGAATACCGACGCTGCTTCCCGGTAACCCGAAGTAACCTGCAACCCTCCCTTACGGTGTGATATAAAAACGAGCAGTATCCGATGTACAGTTTGGGTGTTTTAAGCGAGACGCTCCCGCTTCGGGGAGTAGCTCGCAATCGTCATGTAGTCATGCGTTCTTGAGGGAGCCTTTTGAGTTTCATCAACTTCGCCGCACGCGAGATTAACTGCAAGATCGTCTACTACGGCGCCGGCTTAGGCGGCAAGACGACGAATCTGCAGTTCATCTTCCAGAAAACAGCGGAACAGCAAAAGGGTAAGATGATCTCGCTCGCCACCGAGACGGATCGCACCCTCTTCTTCGATTTTCTGCCGCTGGATCTGGGGACGGTACGCGGATTCAAGACTCGCATTCACCTCTACACCGTGCCGGGGCAGGTGTTTTACGATGCCAGCCGCAAGCTGATTCTGCGCGGCGTCGATGGCATCGTCTTCGTCGCCGATTCGCAGCAGGAGCGCATGGACGCCAACGTCGAGGCGCTCGACAACCTGATGTCGAACCTGAAAGAGCACGGCTACGACTTCAACAAAATTCCCTACGTTTTGCAGTTGAACAAACGCGATCTTCCAAATGTTCTCCCGGTGGACGCGCTGTCAAAAGACCTGCGCAAGAAAAACGAGCCTGTAGTCGAAGCCGTCGCCTTCCAGGGCCAGGGCGTCTTCGAAACATTGAAAGAAATTGCCCGCCAGGTTCTGACCGAGTTGAAGGCAGGCGGCTAGGGCGGTTACATCGTTCTGCAATCGTCGGTTTGCCGCCAGGCTACTGGCATTCATCATGCCAGCGTCCCCGAAAGTTCTTCCCATTCATTCATCAACTCCCGCAGATCATTCTTCCGCGTCGCAAGTTCCTGCGTCTGCCGCTGCGTTTCTTCAGCGCTCACAAAAGTCTGGAGCAGGCTTTCGGTGAGCGCTATCGCGGCTTCCGTCTTGCTAATTTCCTCTTCGATTTCGCGCAAGCGATCCTCCATCTTTTGGCGCTTGATCGGATTCAGGCGCTTGCCCTTCGACTCGCTGGATTCGACCGTCCCCGCGTTTCCGTTCGTCGGCGCGGCAGCCTTGACTTCTTCCGCGGCCCTACCTTCGATCTTTGCAGGGGCCTTCGCAGCGCTTTTCGCCGCCAAATCTTTTTGAATGGCCGCAGCCTGTTTGGCCGCTCCGCCCTGCTTGCGCCAGAGATAATCCTCATAGTTGCCGGGATAGAGTTCAACTTTGCCATCGCCGATTTCGAAAACGCGCGTGGCCAGGTTGTCGATAAAGTAGCGGTCGTGCGACACGAACACCACGGTGCCCGTATATTTCATCAACGCTTCCAGCAATACGTCTTTGGCGCGGATATCGAGATGGTTGGTGGGCTCGTCAAGCAGCAGAAAATTTGCCGGATGGAGCAGCATTTTGAGCAGCGCATAACGATTGCGCTCGCCTCCGGAGAGCACGCCGATGCGTTTGAAAACATCATCGCCCGAGAAAAGAAAACAGCCGAGCAGGCTGCGCAAGTGGGTTTGCGTCGACGACGGCGAAAGCTCGCCCAGATCGTCGAGTATGCGCGCCTCCTGATCCAACTCTTTGTATTGATCTTGCGCAAAATAATCGACGTGCACATCGTGGCCGAGCTTGTATTCGCCGCGGCTCAGCTTCTCGGTTCGCGCCAGCAGCTTGATCAGTGTTGACTTCCCTGCCCCGTTGACGCCGACCAGCGCGATCCGCTCGCCGCGTTCGATCATAAAATTCACGTTGGCGAAAACTTTGTGTTCGTTGACACCGGACTCGCCGTAGCTCTTGGCGACGTTCGCGAACTCCGCGACAATCCGCCCGCTCGGCTTCGGCTGCGGAAAAGTAAAGTGAACAACCTTTTCTTCGTCCGGAATTTGTATCCGCTCAATTTTTTCCAGCTCTTTAATGCGACTCTGCACCTGCTTCGCCTTGGTAGCCGTGTAGCGAAAGCGATTGATGAACACCTCAAGCTGCTCGATCCGATCGCTCTGCGTCTTGTAAGCCGATTCAAGCTGCTCTTTGCGCGCAGCTTTTGCGGTGAGGTATTGATCGTAGTTGCCCGCGTAAAAGTGCAGCTTCTTGTTCCAGATCTCCACGATACGATCCACGGTGATATCGAGAAAATAGCGGTCGTGTGAGATCAGTACAAAAGCGTTCGGATAGCTGGTCAGATATTCTTCCAGCCAGTTGCGCGCCTCGAGGTCCAGGTGATTCGTCGGCTCGTCGAGCAAAAGCAGGTTCGGCTTTTGCAGCAGGAGTTTGGCGAGCGCAATCCGCATCTGCCAGCCGCCGGAAAACTCTTCCGTCTGACGCGTCCAATCGTTTCGATTGAAGCCCAGCCCGGTCAGCACCTTGCCCACTTCGGCTTCCAGCGTATAGCCGTCGCGCGCTCGAAATTCGTGCTCCAGCTTCTGATAGCGGTCGGCGACATTGGCATATTCCTGGCCGGTGTGGTCGAGTTCGGACATGCTGCGAGTCAGCGACTCCATCTCCTTTTCCATGTCGTGGAGGTCGTCAAACACCGACATGCACTCAGCAAAAATCGACCGCCCCGAAAGCGTCAGCCCATCCTGCGGCAGGTATCCGGCGGAGATGCCTTTGGCCCGCGAGATCGTGCCGTAGTCGAGCGATTCCATCCCGGCAAGAATCTTCATCACCGTGGATTTGCCGGTACCATTCGCGCCCACCAGTCCGATGCGCGACTCGGGCGTAATCAGCCAGTCGGCATCTTCAAACAGGAGTTTGTGGCCATATCGCTTGCCTGCGGATGAGAGTTGAATCATGGACTCTTTTATCGTCTCACGAGATCGTGTGGCGCGGACACTCCTGTCCGCGGTCTGTAAGAGTAAAAGTCGGAAGGAAGAATGGTGTGAGCGGAGGAAGCGAAACTTGCTCTCTCAGCCGTCAGCTAGCGGGCGGCGGCCAATTTGGCTTGATCAATGTGCTCCAACGCGCGGTCGATGACGGCCTGAAGCTCGCGCGCGTACTTTACTTCACGGCCTTTGGCAAGGATGGCGCGCGCTCCCTCCGCATCGAACCACGTCGGATTGCGTCCATCTTCGTCCGGCCGTCGAGTCTGGCGAATCTCCATCAGGAATGCTTTGACCACATACTCCTGCACGCCTCCAGGCTGCCAGAAGACGCCCTTGGAGTGAATGTAGACGTGAAAGTGGCGCGGCTCAATCGTGCCGATCGCGCCCGCTTCTTCGTGCGCTTCGCGTTCGGCAGCCTGGCTGTGCGACATGCGGCTGTCGGGCGCTCCCTTGGGAAACGTCCACTTATTGCCGCCATTGGTGTTGACCAGCAGAAACTCGGCATGCGAGTTCCGCCGGCGGTAGCAAACGGCCGCTACCTGCAACGGCAACGCATACTGCGATGTGCGCGCGGATGCCATGCGACTCTAATCGGCAGTTTACTGCAAAGATATTTCAGGAATGTTAAATAAGCACCGAAAATAGTGCACTTTGGTTTATGCGCGTGAGTACTGCGCAGTCGCTCTACCATTTAATCCGTATGAATCGCGCCGAAACTGAGGCCACTCAACGCCGCAACCTTGGCTGCGTCCACGTTGCGGCTGGCGACCAGCACGTGAAACGTCTCGCCCATGCCCTCAGGCGTCACGAGATGCTTCAGTTGCAGCGCGACCTTGGCGCGCTCTTGCGGCAAGTGGCATTCTTCGAAGGCATCGGCAAACTGCGTCTTCTCGCCAATCCCCAGCAGGAATTGCGATTGCGAGATGAGCCTCTCGGTCCGCATTCCGGCATTCTCCGCGGCTGCGGTCAACGCCGTGAAGTTGACGTGTACGGTCATGTCCTGTTCGCCCGGAGCCTCATAAACATTGGCGCTGGCGGAATGCTGGCGATAGGCCACAAGCGTTCCGCGATGGCGTCCCGCGAGTTGCTCGCTGCGCGTGTAGCCGTAATCGACTACGACCAGAAACCCGCGCTCGATGGCGTTTGCCGCCCGCGCAAGCCAGCTTTGCGCCGCCAGCGGAACTTCGATGCGGTCGTTCACATACTCTTGCGCCTCGGGATGAACGCTGTAGCGATCGAGGAATTCCAGGTCTTCCTCCGCGGGCGGAAGCCAGACTTCCTTCAAATGGCCGTCTTCGAGGGCTAGGTGGAGCTTGCCTTGCGCGCTCAGGATTTCCACTGGAATCGCGTCGAAGAACTCGTTGGCGAAGATGATCAGTGGAGTGTCGGTTCCACAACCGCGGTGGATTGCGGCGTTCGACCGTTCCTCCGGAACGGACGCGTACAGGAGTGTTCGCGCCACACGGGCGATGGTCGCTTTGCCGCTGGCTATGTGTTCGTCGAGAGTCTCTTGCAGCTTGGCTTGCAGCGCTGGCGATGACTCTTGCAGCGTGTATTTCATGGCGGCGAAGAAGTCTGGGAACTTCTTCCGCGACCAGTCGAGAACGTCCCTGGCGAAGAGTCCTCGACCTGGACCTAACTCATGGATCTCGAGTTGCGCTGGACGGTCGAGCGCTTGCCACATCTCTTCGAACTGGCGAGCGAGCAGGCGTCCGAAGACCGCGTGAACGTCGCTTGAGGTGTAGAAGTCTCCTGCTTTGCCGAATTGCTCGGCGTTGCGCGAATAATAGCCAGCGATCGGATCGTAGAGGCAAATCTCCATGTAGCGAGAGAACGGAATTGGCCCATGTTCGCGGATCTCACCTTCGATCTGTTCGCGGAGAGACAGCTTAGACCCCCTGGTGTTTGATCTTTTAGAATCAAAGACTTAGCGGTGAGAGATTGGCACGGTCTTTGAATAATAAAGGCTTAACTATAATATATTTATTTATCAATAACTTACAGGCAATACTTAAACTAAACCCGCGTTCTCGCGATCCTGCGGTGTTCTGATGAACATCTCGATGAAGTAGTCGTGCAGGCCGTCGTAGAGCTGGCGCTGAAGGGTCCATGTGAACTGCGGATGATCGAGGTCGCGGGCGTGGATCGGCAATACGTATTGATGGACCGGCACGGTAGAGTGCTTCAGATCGATCAGAATCTCGATGACGCCGTTCGATTCGCGCGCGGAGAACTTGAGCAGCGGGTGCTCGTAAAGACTGAGATGGTCAAGAACCTTGGCAAGCTGCGGAGATTCGGGCACGCCAACATTGTAGTGGAGTCAGCCGGGGATCCGAGGCGCTAACTCAATCGGGCCGCAGAGTGAGGTAAACCGGCGTCCGGTCGCAGTAAAAAAACGACCGCCGAACGCCGGCCGAACAGCCACACTATTCTTGCTTTACGGGGTCGCTATGAACGAGATGGCCAATCCCGCGGCGTCTATGTACTGCCCCAACAGCACGCCGTTGTTATTCATATCATTGATAAATGTGGAGAATTCGCCCGGGATTGCAAACGTTGTAAAGACGCCGCTGCTCAACACAAATCCTACCTCGCCCTCGCTGGTTGAGAGACATTCGCTGGTGGTGCAATACACCCCAGCGATGGTACCAGCGTCATTGATGGCTGTAACAATTGTGAAATTAGAGCCCGGAAAATCGATTGAAGTGTACGTTCCCCCGCTCAGCAGGTAACCGTGGTAAACGCCGCTGCTGTCGAGGTAATAGCCGGCTATTTCCCCTGCGCTGGCGACGTCGTTGGCCTGAGTATACGTCGCACCGGGGTAGTCAAACGAGGCGTAGGTGCCCGCGATCAGCGTGAAAGCATGTGTTGCTCCGCTGCTATCGGTCCAGGCGCCGACAATTTCTCCGGCATCGTTGTTCGCGATCGGAAAGGTGGCGGCTGCACCGGTGAACGGCACAGCGAGCGTTGTGAACTTGACACCGGTCCGTTCAAAACCATGAGAAACCCCGGAACTGTCAAGGTAAGTTCCCACGATCTGGCCGGAATCATTGATGTCAATCGGATTTACTTCGGTTGAGACATGGGGATAATTCAGCGCCTGGTACTTCTCGGTGGTGGTTTTCTTTTCCGTCACGCTCGCGATAAAGCCCTGCGACCCGGTTGCTCCTCCGGCGCCAACAAGCTCAATCTTTGTGGTCGCACCGTGGTTGATGCCGTTCACGTTCGCGGAGAGCGAACCAGGATAGCCGAGCACGGTATAAGAATAGGTTGGCGCGCCCATCGTCTTTGCCGAACGGCTTGCCGCTTGTGCGGCGGCGGATGCCGGCCGCCGGGCCGGAAGCTTGGACACGGGTCCGGCCTGCGCCAGGCTGGTGGACGAGCCGAGCGCGAGTCCAAATAGACCTACAGATAGAACGGTGTTCCTAAGAGTTTTCTTTGTCATTGAATTCTCCGGTAAGGGGAGTAAGGCTCTGGGCCGCAGAAAAGCCCTAAGTACTCAAGGCGTGGCACGGATTATGTTCGACAGTCGTGGCCCTGTCAATCTGCAAGATTTTGCGGTCGAAAGCGCGAGAATAGGGAGCAGCCCGCGAACGTCCTGCGTTGCTGCCCGTGGTTGGTTCGAGTTGTTCGACCGCTCTTCGTTTTTAAAGCTCGAACGTTCTTGATCACCAGGTTGATGACCAGCCGCCCGCGACTACGGTCTTGACGTTAAGTCGGCTTTGCCGGTGGCGAGATCAACCGGCACCGAGACGTGCTCCTGCACGATCAGCCACTTGCCGTTGACCTTGCGCAACACATCGGTGACGCGTACGGTCAGGTCGAGCCGCGAGTCATCCGGGCCTGTAAAATATGCGGCCTGAATGTTATGCGCGTAGGCCACTAACCCGACCACGGTGATTTCCAGATTGGTCAGGTGTATATCCGACCGGCCCGGCTTCGAGGCGAAAAGACCTTCCCAGTCTTTCTTGTAATCAGCCCAGCTCGCGTACTCCCGCGGCGGCATTACGTCGAATACAAACAATTCATTCGGATCGTAAAACGACATAATGGCATTTATGTCTTTGGCCTTGAAAGCCGTTACGTATGCCTGATAAAGCGCTTCGATTTTTTCCTTGTCAGTGCCGCCGGACGACGCGGCGGATTTTGTCGGCGCGGCTTTTGTTTGCGCCGCCGCCGGAATTGCAAGAATAAGCGCGACACAGCAGGCTAGAGCGAGATAGAAGTTGCGCAAGGGTTTCCTCCTTCGGGATTGAGTGGCAAGAATTTAAAGTGCCATTCGGCAAATGTCAACCGGATCGAATCAACCGAACGTGTGAGCCGGGAATATGAAGTTAGCACGCTGAGCCGGTAGTCGGCGACTCCACTTTACACTGACTCAAATTACATTCACTGGCGGCATCGGGATGCAAACGACTTGAGCCAGCCAGCGTTTTCGGCTGTAGTAGCATCTCTCCATGATCATGATGCAAACGCGTGTCATTCACGTCGGCCGCAGTGCTCTGACTGTGAAACTTTTCGCTGCCGTTGCCCTGTCGCTGGTGATCCAGTTCGCGCTCGCGCAACGGACGATGTCTCAAAATACGACGGCTCAGAGCTCGTCTTCTCAGAGCGCGCCCTCGCCGAATATATCGCCCACACGCCCGCGCGCCTCAGAACTCGGGCTGAAGATTGGTGTTCTGCCGCCCGGTCCCTTGGATGCGATCACCGATGTTGCCGGAGTCGAGGTTGGGCACACCACCATCATCCGCGGCGATGATCTGCGGACCGGCGTTACCGCCATCCTTCCGCACGCTGGCAATCTTTATCGCGAGAAGGTGCCGGGTGCGCTTTTTGTAGGCAATGGCTTCGGAAAGATGACTGGCTCAACCCAGATAGAGGAACTGGGCGACATCGAGACGCCCATCCTACTCACATCAACCACCAGCGTGCCGCGCGTGGCCGACGCGCTGATCACTTACATGCTGAATCTGCCGGGCAACGAGGATGTGCTGTCGATCAACCCGGTGGTCGGCGAAACCAACGATGGATATCTGAGCGACATTCGCGGGCGTCACATCACGCCTGAGGATGTCTTCGCCGCAATTAAGAATGCCAAGCCCGGTCCGGTCGAAGAAGGCGCCGTGGGCGCAGGCACGGGGACGGTGGCTTTCGGCTGGAAGGGCGGCATCGGAACCGCGTCACGCCAACTGCCGGCGAAGCTCGGAGGCTACACGGTGGGTGTTCTCGTGCAAACGAATTATGGTGGCGTGCTGACGATTGCGGGCGCGCCGGTGGGGCAGGAGCTTGGGCAATACTACCTGCGCGAAGAAGTTGAAAAGACAACCGGCGCGCGGACAGGCGGGGCGCTGATGGGCGGGGCTAGAGATTCTGCAGATGGGTCAGTGATGATCGTAGTCGCAACCGACGCGCCCCTCGACGCGCGCAACCTGAAGCGGCTGGCCGCGCGAGCCTGGCTGGGCGTAGCTCGTACCGGAAGCTCTGCCTCGAACGGCAGCGGAGATTACGCCATTGCGTTCTCCACAGCAGAGCAGGTGCGGATACGCACGGCAGATAAGTCGCTAACGCGGCATGTAGAGGTGCTGACGAATGACGCTATGTCGCCGTTGTTTGAGGCGGTGATCGAAGCGACTGAGGAGGCGGTTTATAACTCGATGTTCCGGGCGATAACGATGATTGGGCATGGGCATACGGTTGAGGCGCTGCCCATTGAGAGGACGACTGAGATACTTAGGAAGCATGGAGTTATAAAGTAGTCGGCGGAGAATCCCAACTTTTCTCGTGGATGGAGCCCTTTAATCTTAGGGGGACTCTTCTTCAGCCCAGGCTACTGGTGACTGCAAAAAGATTTGGCTTCGACTTCGACGGGTTCGCCGAGGACGAGATAAGGCGAATACACCCATTTTCGTATTGCATCTTCGCATGCCTTGCGGCCTTCTTTAGGGCCGCTGATCGCATGGGCGCTCAGGACATGCCCATCCTTCCCAATTACAAACTCGACATCAACGGAAAAATGCTGTCCCCGAAGAGAGGCTGGATATTCCGGGTAGCTTGATTTAACTGGCTTCGGATGCACGCCTGACACCCTCTTGCCTTGTAGGTCAAGCGCGTCGGGGGGCGGCGCAAGATCGGCCTCATCGACATGCGAAATCATCTCTAGCGTTTGCACGCGGAGTTTCAGGTATGGTTTGCCGCCGTCTGTGACTTCGATCTCCCGAGCGATATTTCGCCCCTGGAATGTTGCGATTCCATTGTATGCAGTTTGGTCCCATCCTAATCCACGGACATAACGAAGAACTGAACTGTCCGGTTCAAAGCAGTATTGGGTCGGATCGCTCACCGTCGGCGAGTCTTGCTCGATTAGGGCACACTGGAGATGGTTCGGGCCAAAAACCCGATCCTCAATCGTTACGCTAGACCCTTGGAGCGTCGCAGCGAACGAAAACGGGGCGAGAACCTCCGTCCGAACCTGCTCTTCAGCGCGGTCGGGCCACTGTTGATCGCCTCGGCGAAACAGACCGCGCGCAGTCGCGTAATCAGTCTGGTTAAAATTGTCACTCTTATAAATTCGTTTGTATTTTTTGGGGCCAGCCCAAAATTCCTCGTAGACGCCACTGTGCACATTGTCACCGTCTTCATCAAACTGGTCATAGATAACAACGATGTGCCATGGCTGCAACTCCGGCGAGTACAGGCCGTTCAGGGCGGTTTCTTTGTTAAGCCACGCTGTCAGATCTCCGGCTACATGTTTCTCATTGTGAAAACCAACTCTTTGTAACCTAGCCGGGGGTACTACGATAACGGAATCCGAACTAGTTCCAGGCGATACAACGATAGTCTTCAGGTTCCCTGGCTGCCCTGCTAAGGTCGGACTGGTTTGAGAGCGAGCGCCACAGATGAAACAACATAGTAAGAAGAAGACAAGTGCAGCACCGCTGAGCTTTGGCATGCGTTGCTCCTGGCTATGCGCGACGGCAAGATGCAAGCATGCATTGTATCTCGGAAAGCCTCCGTAACACCTCATGTCACGTATTAAGAACCGAGGAGCATCGCGCGGCGGCGCGAGCCGTTACCGTCTGAGACCTAAGACCTGATAACTGCCCTACTCGTACCGCAATGCTTCAATCGGATCAAGCCTCGACGCTTTGATTGCCGGCAACATGCCGCTGATTATGCCGACGAATCCTAGAATCGTCGTCGAGGCAATCAGCGTCGCGGCGTTGATGGTCAGTCGAATGTCGCCGTCTTTGCCGTTTTCGATGAAGGCGCTCCACAGCGTCAGCGAACCCACCGACCACGACACGATGTAGGCGAGCACCACGCCGGCGATTCCGCCGAGCAGCGTGATGACCAGCGCTTCGGCGAGAAATTGCACCAGGATATGCCAACCGTGCGCCCCGAGCGCTTTTTCGATGCCGATCTCGCGCGTGCGCTGGGTGACCGAGACCAGCATGATGTTCATCAGGCCGACGCCGCCGATGCCGAGCGTCAGCAGCCCGATGAAGCCAAGCAGAATTTTGATGCCGGTCGTGATCACTCGCAGGTCGAGCAGATCTGCGAAGACGTCGAAGACAAAAATCGCGCGCTTGTCCTTGGGATCGAAATCGTGATGGAAGGCCATCGAGCGCCGCACCGCGTCGGCGACTTTTTGGTGATCGCCTTCATACTCGATCGCAACCGCATTCAGGTAGTAAGTGTTCATCAGGTCGCTCATGGCGCTGTAGGGGATGTACACTTTGCCGTTCATGTTGTCGTCGCCATTTTGAATGACGTACTTGAGCACGCCGATCACCTGATAGGAAATGCCGTCGAGGCGCACCTTTTCGCCGAGCGCGTTCTGGCCTGAGAAAAGTTTTTTCTTTACGTCGGCTCCCAGCACGGCAACGTGGCTGCGCGTGTTTTCGTCGAGTTCGGTGAAGAATGTTCCGTCCTGCACGTCCATGCGGCGCATGTGCGAATAGTAAGGATAGACGCCGCTGACGCCGTAGTTGTCACTGCGAATGCCGTAGGCGACCACGCACTGCTTGAACGCCTCAGGAGAGATGCGCTTGAGCAGCGGCACTTCATTTTGCAGATAATCGAGGTCGTTGACGGTGAGCTTGATTTCGCTTCCGGCCTTGGTGCCTCCCGCTTGCAGCGAGGTGCGACCGGGAAAAACGAAGACCAGATTCGTGCCCCACGAGCGGAAGGCGATCCAGAGGGCGTTCTCGAATCCGTTGCCGTAGGCGAGCAGCAGCACGACTGTCGCGATGCCCCACGCCATGCCGAGCATGGTCAGCAGGCTGCGGCGACGATTGTATTTCAGCGCGTTGTAGGCCTGGCTGCCGAGTTCGATCAACATCGTTCGTCCTTCGTTTCTAATTCTCTGTAGAGACGCGGCCTGCCGCGCCTTTCGGGTGAGAGAGACGGAGCAAGCCCCGTCGCTACTCTTGTCTCAGCGCCTCCACCGGCGGCAACAGCGCGGCCTGCCGCGCTGGATATAAACCGGCGGCAATGCCCGCGACCGCCAGCGACACGATCGCAACCACCGCCGAAGCCGGCACGATGCGCGGCGTGTCGAAGCCTTCCGGGGCAGGCAGCGCAGCGAGCAGCGTCACAAATGCAGTCGTGATCGCAAGGCCGATGCCTCCACTCAACGCCGTCAGAAAAGCTCCCTCGACAAAAAACTGCGTCATGATGGCGCGATGCGTCGCGCCCAGCGCTTTGCGCAGGCCGATCTCGCGCGTGCGCTCGGTCACCGAAACCAGCATGATGTTTATGATCCCGATCGCGCCGAGTGCCAGCGTAACCACGCCGACTACTCCCAAAAACCAGTCCATGGCGCTGAAGATTCTGCCGACACGCTTGTTGTCCTCGATCGTGTCCCAGTCTTCAAACGCATCGGTAAGTTTCGGATCGAACTCGTGCTGGCGCGCCACGATCTCATGGACTTCCTTTTTCGCCTCGAGGTCTTGCGCCGGAATCAGCGGACGGTAGTTCAGGAACGAAATCGCGTCTTCGGAATTCTGATCTTTTATCCGAAACAGATTGCGCATGGTTTCGATGGGAATGAAGATGCGCGCGTTGGTGCCGTTATTGCCGTCCTGGCCGACTTTGCTAACCACGCCGATAATTTCGAAGCTGATATCGTTCAGCATGATGGTTGAGCCCACCGCCGGCCGTCCTGGGAACATGTTCTTGAGCAGCTCCCAGCCGACCACGGCCACGCGGCGCGTCTCGCGATTGTCCTCGTCGTTGAACCAGCGGCCGGGTTCCACGGGAACGTGGCGGATCTGGTTATAGATCGGCGCCACGCCGAATACCTGGCCATTGGTCGAACCGTAATCGCTGACCGCGCGGATATCTTCGCGATTCAGCACCGGCGAAACGTATTTCACCGTGCGAGCGTCGCTCTGGATAGCGAGATAATCGCCGTACGTAAAATGGTAGGTGCGGCCGGACTGCGTGCTCCCCTCAACGGCGGGAATGCGGCCCGGGAAGGTAAACATAATGTCTTGGCCAAGATTTGAGAGCTGGCGGTTCTGGCCGCTGCGAAAACCTTCGCCAAGGCCAACCAGCAGCAGCAGCGAACCTACGCCCCAGGCAATCCCAAACATGGTAAGAAACGAGCGGAGCTTGTGCGCCCATAGCGTGGCGAGCGACTGGCGCACGATTTCAAGGAGCATCCGCATAAGTGAAGAGGCAGCCGGGCACGGTGCGTAACTCACCCTCCGGCGCTCTGAAATTAGATACGAAGAACGGGGCTCGTCGGTTCCGCGAAAAAGTACATGGGATCACTAACTTAGATTCACAAATTCCATTTCCCGTAGCCCCAGCGAAAGAAATTAGCGGAGGGAATTACTGGTCAGAGCGAGCCATTTGCTCACTCACTGCAGAGCTGCGCGTCTAAGTTGGTGACTCGGGGTCTGGCCGCCATCGGCGCGGACCGTTTTCGACAAACTTTCCATTGCTTCAAATCGACAGATGAGAAGGACAATTGGTCGCCCACAACCGATCACACACATTAAGGAGGCATTGCCTATGTTCCAAGAGAGATTTCAAGCCCAGGTTGGCAACACGGTTCGCAGCACAGCTTCACGAGGATTGGTACTCTGCCTGCTGTTAACAGCGTTCACGGGCCTTTGCCTGGCCCAGGGATTTGTTCTCGACCTGCCGCGGCAAAGCCAGCGCGCGGTCGTCGGGCAGCGCATCGGCATCACTGACATCACCATCACCTATCATCGGCCGCTGATCAAGGACCGCAAGGTTTGGGGCGATCTCGTTCCCTACGGACAGGTTTGGCGTGCGGGCGCAAACGAGAACACCACCATCACCTTCACCGATCCGGTCACGATCGAAGGCAAGCCGCTCCCGGCGGGCACTTACGGGCTGCACATGATTCCCAATGCCGACGAGTGGACAATTATTTTTTCGAAGAACTCAACCTCGTGGGGCGCGTTCACCTATAAGCAGGACGAGGACGCGCTGCGCGTGAACGTAAAGCCGCAGACGGCGGAAATGCACAACGCATTGACCTACGACTTCGACGACGTGAAGCCCGACTCGGCCGTCGTAGAACTTGAATGGGAGAAGGTGGCGGTGCCCTTCAAGGTTGCGGTCGACGTGCACGAGATCGCGGAAGCCAGCATGAAGAAGCAGCTGCGCGGCCTTGGGCAGTACACGTGGGAAGGCTGGGACGAAGCAGCCACGTACCTGCTCACCGAAAAAACCGACTACGAAGATGCCCTGACCTATGCCAACAAGTCGATCGAGACTGAAGATCGTTACGACAACGAAATCACGAAGTCGAAGATCCTGCTGGCGATGAACCGCAAGGATGACGCCATGACCGCGCAGAAACGGGCGCTCGATATGGCGACGCCGTTGCAGGTTCATTTCTTCGCGCGTGGATTGCAGGCTGAAAAGCACACCGAAGAGGCCTATGCGATCTTCCGCGAGAACGCGCAGAAGCATCCGGATATGTGGTTCACGCATACCGGCCTCGCGCGCATGTACTCTTCGCAGGGCAACTTCGACGACGCCGCCAAGGAGATGAAGCTGGCCCTGGCGAGCGCGCCGGATAATCAAAAGACCTACGTGGGTGGACTGGTGAAGAAACTGGAGGCGCGCCAGGACATTAATTGAGCTGCAAGTTTCGAGTAGCGAGCTTCCAGCTATAGACTCGCGTCGGGTCCCAGGTCTCGAAAAATACGAGACCTGGGGCACCCTCGATTTCTTGTGCGCTACGGGTTAGCCGAGAGCTGCAGAATCGCATTCCCTGCCAACTGCAAGCCGATGGCCCAATTCATCCGGGCCGCCGGTTCGTCGGCGCCATATCCATTGACATAGATTGTGAAATAGAAGCCCTCGAGCGCCGGCTGACTCTCCGCGAAAAAGCAGCGCCGTACGCACACCTCCGCCGACGCCGGCATTTCAGGAGCACGCTTCAGCAGGTCGGTCAATTTCCTGGCAAATCCCTCGTGGAAATCGAACAGTCGACGCCGCTCCGAATTCGAACTGACTAAGTCGACGTAACTTGAAAACTTGAGCGCCGCGTCGAAGATCTCTTCCTCCGCACTTAGCTCGCTGGTCGTCCAGGCGTCGCACTTCGCGCTTTCGAACGCGCTGCGCGGCGAATTGACCGAGCGCAAAAACGCCGCTAGTTCGGGGAACTTTGCGGCTTCGTTGACTTTAGAGATTAACTCCGGATGGCGCTTCAGGTCGTAATAAGTCACCTGCCCGGACGCGTCCGTCCACGGGAGGTCGAGGACCGGATCGTCAGCGGTTAATTCGATTGAGAAGTCCGCATCCATAGCAGTCGTCGGTCGTTGGCCGTCAGTCGTTGGTCGTTTGCCGCTCGTCGTTGGGGCTTCATGCTAGCGATCTCAAAAGCGGCGCAGAAAATTCACGATCTCGGTCTCAGCCCAAAAGCCGTCGTCGGGCAGTACGCCTTGATCCGGGGCGACCGCACCGTTGTGACTTTTTCCGACGAACGCGCAGTGGCCACCGTCGCTCGACTCGATGAATTCGATGTTCTTGTTCGCCATAATCTTCTGCCTCGTTGACAGCGTGATCAGGATGAAGGGATCCGTCGCGGCGTGCAGAATCAGCGTCGGAACTGAAATCTTCCCGACCACGTGCGCAGCCGAGGCGCGGTCATAATAATCGTCGGCTCCGCTGAAGCCGCAATAATACGCGGTAATTTTGTCGTCGAATTCGCGCAGGCTACGAATGCCCTTCATCCGCTTGAGGTCGAAGCGCCCCGGAAAGAGACGCGCCTTCTGCCGCATCCTCCGCCGCAGTGCCCAGAGAAAATACGTCTCATAGAGGCGATTCGAGGGCGCGTGCAGCGCGTCAGCCGAAGCCGCAAGATCGAGCGCCGGACAACACGCCGCCACCGCGCGGAACGGCGCCGGCGGTTGTTCTCCCCACTCGCCCGCCAGCTTCAATACAAGATTGCCGCCCATGGAGAATCCGACGAGCGCGAGGCGCGACACTCCATCGCGCGCGATGACCTCTTTCGCAACCGCCGCGATATCGCTCGACAAACCGGAGTGATAGAGCACGGGCGCGAGCGCCTCCGTGCCACCGCAGTTGCGCTGGTTATAGCGGATCACGTTCATCCCGGCGGCCAGCGCCTTTTTCGTGATGCCGAGCATGTACTGCGAATCGCTCGATCCTTCAAGCCCGTGCACGACGATGATCGTCAGCGCATGCGCTCGATCGGCCTGCCAGTGGCAGTGGCACAATACCTGAACGCCCGGCGCAACCTCGATCAGGCGCGACTCCGGCGCCGGCAGCCGAAGATGCCGCTGAATCAGAAAACTGGCGACCGTCTGCACG
>JBAWAI010000288.1:0-8370 GCA_049589215.1 Terriglobales bacterium
ACCAGAGATTCCGTCGCTCGCTCGGCCTCGGTCGCCTGCAGCTCGGCGCGGCCAAGCAGGCGCTCGACCGTCGCCTCCAGCTTCTCGAACGAAACCGGCTTCACCAGATAGTCGCAGGCCCCGTCGCGCATGGCCTTCACGGCATCGGGTACGCAGGCATATGCGGTCAGGAGAATCACCGCCGTGCCCGCCGATGAGGCCTGCACCTCGCGCATCAGTTCAAAGCCGTCGCAGCCCGGCATGCGCACATCGGTGATGACCAGCGTGTGCAACCCGGGACGAAATTTGGCCAGGGCCTCGCTGCCGTTCACCGCCAGTTCGACCTGCCATCCCCGCTTCAGAAAGCGCGCTTCGAGCGCCGCCCGCATCCCGGCATCGTCATCGGCCACCAGCAGGCGCTTCACAGGCTCGCTCCAGACGGCTCAGCCGCGAGTTCGGGCCGCCATGTCGTGGGCTCTATTGGTGCTGGTGCGAGTGTTGGGGTCGGTGCCGGCGTCGCGAGCGGCAGCAACACGCGGAAGGTGGCGCCTTGCCCGTGCCGGCTCTCGACCGTAATCCGCCCGCCGTGCTGGCGGAGAATGCGCTGGCACACGGCGAGTCCGAGGCCCGAGCTGCCCGGCCGGGTGGTAAAGCCGGGTTCGAAAATATGCGGCAGGTCGGCTTCTTCGATCCCGGGCCCGGTATCGCGAACTTCGATTTCGGCTGCCAAGGGACGGCGGTCGAGCCCGCGAATCGAAAGCCATCCGCCGCCCGGCATGAAGCGGAAGGCATTGAGCGCCAGGTTCAGCAGCACCTGCTCGAGCAGATGGCGATCGGCCGGAATCAGGACTCCGGCCAGCTGGTTGACGATCTGAATCTCGACTCGCGCCTGGTGGGCGAGCGGCAGAAGAAAATCGTAAGCCCAGCCGAGAAGCTGGCCGACATCAATCTGGGTGCGCTCGGCGGGCGGCTGGTTGTGCAGGTCGAGCACATTGTTGACGGTCGAAGAAAGAGTCCGCAAGCCGGCTTGCACATGTTCGATCCAGCTTCGGCCCTCGCCCTCGAGAGAAGATTCGGCCAGAAGTCCGGCGAAAAGCTCGAGGCTGCCCAGCGGATTGCGAATCTCATGCGCCAGGAGCGCCGACATCTCCACGAGCGCACGCTGGCGACGCAGATTTTCCGAGTCGCGTTCCAGTTGCTTGGCCGCGCTCACGTCGCGCAAGATAAATACGCTGGAGTTTTCCGCGCGGCGCTCGATCCAAGCGTGCCGGATCGCAATCCACACCGGGCTACCTGAAACCTTCGTCGCCGATTCGTTCTCGGTGTTCTTTCCCGTTCGGTTCTCCAGAACCTGCGGTGGCGCTTTTTTCGGATTCTTTCCCGGCGACTTCTCAAGCGCCGGCATCGGCACTGCGCGCAGTTCGAGTTCGCGTTCTTCGCCGGTAGTGCGCGCGCTTTCAAGCGCGTCCACGAGCAGGGGCGGCAAGGCGCCCACTGTTTCAAAGCGCCCGCCCGCAAGACGCACCGCCTCGGGGTTCAGCGCCGAGATGCGCCCGCTTCCATCCATGATGCCTCCTTCGACGACCAACACCCCGCAGGGCAGACCTTCGAGGATGCGGCGCAGGCGCTCGCGCATGCGGCGGTTCTCGCGCAGGCTGACAGTCAGGTTGCGGTTGGTGACTTCGAGTTCGCGCCGCAGATGGGCGACTTGTCCGTGCAGTTGTCCGTAGGTGCGTTCGAGCGAGCCGGCCGCATCGGTAAAGGAGCGGAAGGCCCGCGCCAGCGGATGGTCGGCTTCGCGCGCCGGATCGCCTGTGGGTGGCAGTGAGGTCGACATATCGATCTCACTGCAACAGGCGTGCCAGCCCGGCACATATTGCCTTAGAAGGCTCTCATGGCCCGCACCGAGGAGGGTGTCCCCGGCGCAGGGCTGCCGTTGCGATCGGGCCCGCTGCCCGCGCGGCCGCCTCCCGGGAGCATCAGGTGGGCGGGCCGGATCACGGATTGTCCGGCGGAAAAAATCAGCGCGCGTTCGATCACGTTCTGCAGCTCGCGCACGTTGCCCGGCCAGTTCTCGTCCTTCAGCAGGGCGAGCGCCTCGCTCGACAAGCTCGCATTTTCAGATTCCGGCGAAAATTTCCCGAGGAAGTATCCCGCGAGCTGGGCGATATCTTCCCTGCGTTCACAGAGCGGCGGGATGGCGAGCGGAAAGACCGAGAGCCGATAGTAAAGGTCTTCCCGGAATTTCCCCGCGCGCACCAGCGCCAGCAGGTCGGCATTGGTTGCCGAGATCAGGCGCACGTCGACGCGCACCACCTGCGCGCTCCCCAGACGCTGCAGCTCTCTCTGTTCGAGAAAGCGTAATAGCTTGGGTTGCAAGCTGAGCGGCAGGTCGCCGATCTCGTCAAGGAAGAGTGTGCCCTGATGGGCGGCCTGGATTCGACCGCCATACGACTGGAGCGCGCCGGTAAAGGCTCCGCGCGAATATCCGAAGAGCTCCGCCTCGAGCAGGGCCTCGGGAATCGCCGCACAATTGACCACCGCAAAATTTCGCGATGCGCGCGGGCTGAGATCGTGAAGCGCACGCGCCACCAGCTCCTTGCCGCTGCCCGTCGGCCCCGTAATGAGCACGGTCGTATCCCGCGGCGCGACCAGCTGCACCTGGCGGTAGACGGACTGCATCGCCGCTGAGCGTCCGATCATGCCCGGCAAAGCGGCCGGGGTGCAGTTCACGGTTTCGGTATCGATGTCGATGTCAGCACTATTTTCATTGCTGTCAGCATTGTCATGAGCCCGCGGGCTATCGTTGTCGTTCGCGTTCTCCTGAGCGCGGGCGTGATCTCCGAGGTTAGGGTCTGCGTTGGCTAGATCAGTAAATCCCGCCTCGTCCTCGTAGAGGAATCCGTTATGCCGATTGTTCTTCGCATCACAGTCGGGGTATTGGCGTTCGGGAAACGCTTTCTCTGAGCGGGGCGGACGCTTCTGCGATACCGGCGTCTGGAACGCGCTATCTTCATAATCCACTAACACGACCTGAAGCGAGGGATAGCGCTGACGCACCGTCTCGCTTAACTCCTCCGCGTTCAAGTCAGGCAGGCTCTTGTCGAGAAATAGCGTTTGCCATGAACCCTTCTCGAGGTGAAGAAGAGCCTCGGCGCCGCCACTTGCGTGCTCGACACGGTGCGCCTCGAGGTCGAGACTGGCCAGAACCCGTTGCCGAACCACGCTGCTCGGACTCGCCACGAGGACGTGGTCTACATAATTGGGAGGAATTGGAAAAGTTGTCATGTTGTCGATTCAAGTCGATGGAGATTAAAAACCGATTAGACGAACATTAGAAGAATCTGAGAAAGGGAAACTATGGTGTGCCGCCATCGGCAAATACTGCTTTACATGAATCGAGAAAGGTGACCGCGGGCATCTTCTGCCGGGTGGATTGACTGGTTTTTGCGGACGGATTTCGGCTGGTCTCGCTCCCGGCGACATTATTTTTCGACGAATACGAGTTCGCCATTTTCGATCTTGAGATCCTTGACGTTGTCGGGCAACTTGAGCTGATCGCGTTGCTCGGCCAGTTTTTTCTGTAGCGCGTCGTTGACGAGCGCGACAGGAACGGAGAGATCTCCCAATTTGACTTCGGTGGCCTCGAACGTGGCGTAGCCGTCTTTCGCTCCGAGGTGTCCGGCGAGTGTGAGATAAACGTCTTTGCCCGCGATCCGAGTCAGAAATTGACCGCGCACAAGATCGCCATCCATGGAAACCTGCGAATCTTTGATACTCGGCACGGGGCCGGGAAACTCCATTGGACCGCTGGGGTGCGCCGGGGCGGAACCGTTCGCTGCCACAGGAGGAGTGGTTGCGCCGGTCGCGCCGGCGGACAGCATGCCTGCGGCTTGCGCGAGTGCAGCATTCACTTCCGCAGAGTTCATGCGGACTTCGCTCTCGCCTTGACCGGTTGGCTTCGGCTGCTCGAGGCGGTCCAGTTTTTCTTGAAACGACTGTGCGCTGGCGGCTGCGGCAACCGGGGTGACGGGCGGCGCGACTGGAGCCGGCCTTCGCAGAACGAGCACCAGCGTGAGGATCGAGATGGCTAAAGTCGCCCAACTGATGATGCGTTGCAGCTTCAGAGAGCACCTCCGCTTACATGGTATGCCCACGCAGGCAGCCACTTTAGATCACGGAGGTGACGGAACTTGCGGGCCATTGGGCACAGGCCAGCACGGCAGGTGGGCACGAAGGAGTCACTGGAGGCTTATTCCACGATGGCGAGCACGTCGCCGGCATTGACGGCCGCACCTGCGGCCACCGTAATTTTTCTTACGGTTCCTTTTTTCGGCGATTTGATTTCGTTCTGCATCTTCATTGCTTCGACGACCACGACTCCCTGCCCCGCCTCGACCTCGGCCCGCTCGGCGACCAGCAGGCGCACGACGCGTCCCGGCATCAGGGCCACGATCTTGCATGGTCCTTTTTCGTCCTGCGCGTCACTCTTGCGCGAGCGTAGAGAGCGTGGATCGCGAACCTCGACGGCGAAGGGCGTGTTGCCGACCCACAGATGCAGATCACTCGCGATCTGCTCGCGCTTCACCTCAAAAGCATGGCCATCGACGATCAGAGACAGCACATCGCGGCGCGGGAGCACGGCATCCACGTGGACTTCCTTGCCGTCGAGGTGGCAGATCCATCCACCACCGGTCCGGGTCAGGTCGAGCCGGTGCGCTTTGCGGTCGACGATCACGTCATAAACCATGGGTTCAACGAAGCGCTTCCGCGCGTCCTTTCTCCTTCCAGTTCGACGAAGCGGGGGCTGGCGCGGGGCGATCGCTACGCGCGCTGGCTGAAGATGAAGCGGGATCGAGCATCGCGAACATGCCTGCGGCGATCACGGCAATGCGCGACTCGGACGTGCGCGCAGTATCCGGCGGATGGCTCTTGAGAAGCAGGCGGTCGAGGAAGCCGGTATCCAGCTTGCCTGCCTGAAAGTCGGCGTCGCGCAGAATCCGCTGGAAGAGCGATATGTTGGTCTTGATGCCAGCCACGAAGTATTCGGAGAGCGCGCGCTGTAACCGCATGATGGTTTGTTCCCGGTCGGTGCCATAGCCGATCAACTTGGCGAGCAGCGGATCGTAATCCACGGGAACAGTCCACCCCTCGTACATTCCGCTGTCGCGGCGAATGCCTGGCCCTGAGGGTTGAAGCAGCACGTCGATTTTTCCGGGGCTCGGAAAATAATTATTGTCCGGATCTTCCGCGTAGATGCGGCACTCGATGGCATGTCCGCGAATGCTGACGTCGGATTGCGTAAACGGCAGCTTCTCGCCAGCCGCGATGCGAATTTGCAGATGCACGAGGTCCAACCCGGTGGTCAATTCCGTGACCGGATGTTCGACCTGAAGCCGCGTGTTCATTTCGAGGAAATAGAAACTCTTCTGCTGGTCGACAAGAAATTCGATGGTGCCGGCGTTGGTGTAATTCGCCGCCTGAGCGACTTTCACGGCCACTTCGCCCATACGGCGGCGCATGTCGGGATCGACAATCGGCGATGGCGCTTCTTCGAGGACTTTCTGGTGCCGCCGCTGAATCGAGCACTCCCGCTCACCGAGCCAGACTGTGTTGCCGTGCTCGTCTGCCAGAATCTGCATTTCGATGTGACGAGGGTTCACGATGGCCTTCTCGATATAAACTTCGCTGTCGCCAAACGACCGCTGCGCCTCGCTCTGCGCCGACTCAAGCGCAAAGCGAAGCTCTTCGCGCGTATGCACGAGGCGCATGCCCTTGCCGCCTCCGCCCGCCGCGGCTTTCAGCATCACCGGGTAGCCGACGCGTTCGGCAACCGTCTCCGCTTCCTCCGGAGAAGTCAGGCCGCGCGCGGTGCCCGGAACGAATGGAATTCCCGCTTTTTCCATGTGCTGGCGAGCGCGAGTTTTCGAGCCCATCATTTCCATCGAATGCGGCGCCGGACCGATAAACTTGATGCCGGCGTCGGCGCAAGCCTGCGCAAATTTCGCATTCTCAGACAAGAAGCCATAGCCGGGATGGATGGCCTCGGCGCCCGAACGGCGGGCAACCTCAAGGATTTTGTCGGCGCGGAGGTAAGATTCCGACGCTGGCGCCGGACCGATGAGATAAGCTTCGTCAGATTTACGAACGTGCAGTGCGGCGCGGTCGATCTCGGAATAAACGGCGACCGTCGAAATGCCCAGTTCGCGGCAGGCGCGCATGACGCGCACAGCAATCTCTCCGCGATTTGCAATCAGGATTTTTTTGAACATTGGACCGTTAATGATTTTACCTGCGCGACGCGAGGACGCGCGCAGTGGCACAGAATCAGATGGCAGACTCACATGTCCCAAAATAAAGATAGCCAGTACGCAGCGGCGATCTGCACCGCCTGAGCACTGGCTATTAACAACTGACCTCTCACGATTGACGACTGACGATCGTCGACTAACGACAATCGTTCTACTTGTTCTGATCCATCACGATTCCGCCCGCGCCCGGCTGCTTTTCGGCTTTGGCCTTTTTGGTGGCCATCGTCTTATCGACCCACTCATCGGCTGTCTTGAGGTCGGCCGCGCGTGCTGACGGATCGTCGCACTGAATGTCGGCCCGTTCGCGGTACATCAGGTTCAGATAGGCCATGGCATCGTCGTAGTCGGGACGAATCTGAAGCGCCTGATTCAGATTGTCGATGCCTTCCTGCACGTTGCCGCTGTTTTTCTCTTTCATCTTCGCGCAAACCTTCTTGTCCTTGGCGGGCAAGGAATCATCCGGCTTCATGCCGAGTTTGGCGCGCTCTTCCTGCCTCGGAATATAGGTCTGCGTCCAGTCAATCACAGCGACCGAATAGTACGGCTCGGGATCGTGCGGGTCCGCCTCGGACGCCTTCTTGTAGAACTCCTTCGCCAGATCAAACTTCTTCATCTGGAGGTAGAGATACGCGATTCCCTTGATGCTGTTGATATTCTTCGGATCCGACTGCAGGACGATCTTGTATTGTTCGATTGCCTGCTCGGCGTACTTGTTGTTGTCGGGAGTATCCGCACCGGGAATGTATTGCTGCGCGAAGGCGGTCGCCAGGTACAGCCGCGCGTTGAGCAGCGACGGATCGTCGGCCACGGCCTGCTGGAAATGATCGATCGCCTGCTCATATTTCAGGTTCTTGTATGCCTGCACGCCTTTGTTGAGCTGGTCGCGCGCCTTGAGTTTCTGGCATCCCGTGCAGCTTAGAACCAGAATCAAGCCGGCAAAAAGAATCTCGAATCTGCGAGACGTTTTCATTGCGTTATGGATCTCCTTACCGCGGAAACGAAGAGTATCAACCGGGAGGCGCGAGGGGCGCACTTTTCATGCGCCCTCAAGGCAGCGCATCGAATCCGAATTCTAGCCGCCCGCCTCGATTTTGGCGGTGATCAAGCCCACTTTATCTACGCCCGCCGAGTGCGCAATATCGATCACATTGGCGACGTCGGCAAAGGGCACATTATCGTCGCCCTTCACGAACATCACTTTCTCGGCGCGCGTTTTGAAGATATCTTCCAGCCGTCCCTGCAAAGTCTCCCAGGTCGCATCATCCTGATTGATCTTGAGCGCGGGAGTCTGTCCGGCGCCGCGATCAATCAACTGCACCACGATGGTTCGATCCGAGGGCGGCGGCTGATGCTGGTTCGGTGGCGGCGGCTGCGGAACGAGCGCGTCCAAACCTTTGGGCGTGAGTGGCGTGATCACCATGAAAATGATGAGCAGCACCAGCAACACATCAATCAGCGGCGTAACATTCATGTTCGCGCTTTGGCCCCCTTTGGGGCCGACGGCCATTGACATATCAAATCTCCTCGCGACTACGGTCTTGCGATCTCTACTGTCCGCCTGTGGGTGCCGGCGGATTGTTGCCCGATGGCGGCGGCGTTAAAGCTCCAGCCTTCTTCTGATCCGTCAAAAGGCCGAGTTGGTCGACGCCGGCGGCACGCACATTATCCACCACCTCAACCACCGCGCCAAAACGGGCGCGCGCGTCAGCTTTTAGAAAGACGCGCTTATCGGTGCGGCTAGCCAACCGGTCTTTAATCTTCTGCGTCAGGTCCGCGGGCTGGATCTTGTCAGTGCCGAAGAAAACGGAGCCGTCGCGCATTACCGCAACCAGCAGCGCATCTTCCTTATCCGCGTCCGGCATCTGTTCCGGATTGTTCACCTGCGCCATATCCACCGTGACGCCGTGCTGCAACATGGGGGTGACCACCATAAAGATGATCAGCAGCACCAGCATCACATCGACCATAGGGGTGACGTTGATGTCGGAGCTAACGTTCGCAGCTTCGTTTCGCTTTGCTAATGCCATTGGGTTCCGTCTCCTGCCTGTGCTTGCTCTAGCGCAACCGTGAAGAGGAGTGG
>JBAWAI010000289.1:0-2749 GCA_049589215.1 Terriglobales bacterium
CCCGCCGCTTTTATATCGGATTGGTCATTTTTTGCGGGTGCTCCTTTTGCGGGTACTCCAGGATTTTTCGTCAGTCTGCCAATTCCCAAGGGTGTACTATGGTGCCGTTTTCGGGTTCGATCGGCACTTCCGAGTTAGACCGCAGCGAGGGTGGCGCATGTCAAAGGCGGCGTTTCTGGCCATTTTCTTGTTCATCAGCATCTCTTTGCTCTTCTCAGAAAATATCAAGTTCGAGGGCGTCAAAATTCGCCGGCACAAGAGCGCGGAAAAGCCGGAACTGGTGGATAAGATCGGCGTACTCAGCTTTGAAGATGACGGTCAGAAGCTGACATTTCAAAGTGGTGCAGGCGATCAGTTCGCCATTCCATATTCCGACATCATCAAGATTGTCTTCGATACGGATACGCATGGGGCCGCCTGGATTGCGAGCGTTCATGTACACGATCGCTGGCTCTACCTGGAATACCGTCAAGGAGACCATTCGGAGAAGGTACTTTTGGTGCTCCCGAGAGACATATACGATAAAGCCACCGCCAAAAGCCAAAGTGTGTTTGGTCAGCGCGTGACGATTGCGAATTATCCCGAGAAGGGGGAGTCGATTGTCGACAAGGACGGTGACATTGACAAGAGCCGTATTCCGGATTGGAAGTCCAAGTATTCGGTCAAGCTGGACCGGTCGGCTCACCCATTGCCTGAGGTGAAATCAGATAAGGCAACCATTGTGGTCGTCTGTCCCCCGCTAACTGCGCGCGAAACCGGGTATGGGGCCAAGTCTAAGCTGCATGCCAATGGGAAGGTTATCGCGGTAAACGAGATGGGTACGTATAGCATCGCCTACGTCGATCCGGGAAAATATTCGCTCATTTCACAGTCTGAAAATGCGAACGGATTTGAGATGGATCTCGAAGCCGGCAAGACGTATTACTTCATCCAGGAAATGGTCATAGGAGCCTTCGGAAGAATCCTGGTGATGCTGTCTCGCAACAGCCCCGAGGTCGTCACGTACCTCGCGGATGGTGCTTACCTCTCCGATTGGAAGCGATCGAATTAGGGTTTTCAGTCGCGTTCCGATTACGCGCGAGTCTTCGCGCGAAGACGCTTCTTCACGTACTGCGCCAGATTGACGAAAACAGCGATAGCACTCATGAGGACTTGAGAGTTATTGCGGGCTTAGGACGCGATGTCCGGCGTTTGGCCGGGGTAGCAGAGAAGGCACGATTACAGGCCTCCGTGGAGGCGTCCCGAAGGTGCGGGCCTGCATGAGAGACATGATGAGGATGCCGGCTCCGAGGACGAGGGCGTGCCGGGTTTTGCGCAGATTAAAGCTGCCCACACGGCAGACGAGCAGGTAGGCGACGCCAAGGTTGAAGAAGCCCCATAGGACATTGACGGTCGAGCAAGACAACCCAACTCCGGGCGGCGGTGCAAAGGGGCTCTGGAAGGCATTCCCCGAGACTCCGTTGGCGAGATGGGGCTGGGCATCGGCGAGGAATTCGCCCTCCGAAAAAGTAGGCCAGGTAGTGATACCAGCGCATCGTAGCTTCCTTCTGGCTGCAAAACCGATGGCGTCGCAGAGGATTGAAAACTAAAACGCTGTGAAGTAAGGATAAAGGCCACAGCTCGCCCGGAATTAGCCGCCTTTTCTTTCCAGTAAATATTGCTTCTTATATCCAATGTAGTTTTCGACGTAGCGGAGGATGGAGTCTTCGTCGGCTTTCTCCAGCTTGCGGCGGAATTTTCCGGGGGAGCCCATCCAGAGGGAGTTGGGCTCGACGACGGTGCCTTCGGTGATGAGCGTGCCGGCGGCGATGATGGAGCCGGAGCCGATCACTGCGCCATTCAAGATGATGGAACCCATGCCGACGAGGCAGCGGGGCTCGATGCGGCAGCCGTGGAGAATGGCGTTGTGGCCGACGGTGACGTAGTCGCCGACGTAGACACCGAACTGTTCTTTCATGCCGTGGAGCGTGCAGCCATCCTGAATGTTCGAGTAGTGTCCGACGCGAATCTCATGGACGTCGCCGCGCAGGACAGCATTCATCCAGATGCTGGAATGCTCACCGAGGATCACGTTGCCGATGATCTGAGCGGAGTCGTCGACGTAACTGGTGTCGGGGATCTGCGGGGTGTGGCCTTTGTGAGAGCGGATCATGGTTTGAATAGCAACATACCATGAAGATTGGGTCGTGGTGGAGAGGTGAGAGGCGCGGAGTTGGGGATATACTGTCCGGCGTGGAGGTCACGGTTATGAAGATTTTTTGGTTCTTGTTACTGACAATCGGGCTGCTAACCGGGATGTCGGGCGGACAGACTGGGGCTTCGCCGGCGGCGCAGATGCCTGCGACGGGCGCAGCGGCATCTGGCGAATCGCAGACGCCACCGATGGCGATGCAATTCACGGCGGGAACGGTAGTTCGCGTGACGATTGACAAAACAGTAGATGCGAAAAAAGCTCAGGTGGGGGACCAGGTTACCGCTAAAACCATGGATGACCTCAAGTCCGTGCCACCCGGTCTCGCCAACAAGGGCTGCGAGGTTGTGGGACATATCACACAGGTGACAGCTCACGAGAAAGACGGGCCGTCGACGATGACGATTGTGTTCGACAAGATGGTTCTGAAAAATGGTTCGGCGATGCCGCTGCCGGCGATTATTCAAGCGGTCGGATATGCCGACCAATTCAATCCTGCGGACGGTTCGGAAACGATCAACTCGATGGGAGGTGGCACGGGCGGCAGCGGGGCTACAG
>JBAWAI010000290.1:0-3999 GCA_049589215.1 Terriglobales bacterium
GGCGCCTGCGCGCTCTATGCTTCGAGTTCTTATTTTGCCAATTGGGCGATCGGACACAAAACCTATTACAGCGGCAGCGTCTACGACATTCCTCTGACCATTTCGATCGCGTGGATGGCAGCGATTCCGGCGCTGGCTTCCAGCTACGATTTGTCCGCTACCAAAACCTCGAAGCCTTTACTGGGCGTCGCCATCACGCGCCTGAGCATGCTTGCTCTATGCACCTTGCCCTGGGCGGCTCTGCATGCTGAACTCGATGGGCAGATCCCGAGTTCGGTGCGCTCCTTCCGCATTGTCGCCGCACTCGGGGCCACCATCACCATGGGCGTGATGGTTTTCTGGCGGCAGCGGCTGCTCGGCGCTGAACTCAATCACTTTCTAGACAAGTCTCATCGCTCGTTCGACGAACTAAAGCTTTTGCAGACCCAGCTCATTCAATCTGAAAAGCTGGCATCGCTCGGCCAGCTCGTCGGAGGCGCCGCGCATGAGATCAATAATCCGCTCACCGCCATGCTGGGATATTCCGATCTCCTCAGCGCCTCGAATCTGCCCGTCGCGGAGCAGCAGCAGGCGACCAGGATTGGTGAACAGGTGCGGCGCACGAAAACACTGGTTGCGAGCCTGCTTACGTTCGCGCGCCAGGCGCCGGCAAAACTCTCACCGGTCGAGCCCAATTCCCTACTCCAGACCGCGATGCGCCTGCTTCAGCCGCAACTGGAGGCGCAAGGCATTACCACGCGCCTCGAACTTGGGCCGGCGCTGCCGCACGTGCTCGCCGACTCAAATCAACTCTTACATGTTTGCCGGCACTTGGCGGGACAGATCGGCGGCCAGTACGATTCTGAAACGCACTCCGCGCTGCTCGTCCGCTCCGCTCTCGAACAAGACTTCGTGGTGATTGAATTCTCCACCGGCACGACCTTCATGTCGCGGCCTGACTGCGACACGCTGCTCACCTCGGAAGGCGTCAACAAGCCTTCCACGCTTTCGCTGAGCGCGTGCAGCCGAATCGTAGAAGAACACAGCGGGCGGCTCTTGCGCCCATCGAAGTCGGGAGTCCACGCGTTCCGTCTCGAACTCCCCGTCGCCTCAAAGTCAGCGGGCACGCCACGCGCTGCGGCGCACGGCGCGTTTTAACCCTTCTCAATCATCTTTAAGATGTCCGATCGCCGGCGCTCTCCATCTGATCGGCGCTCGTAACTCGGGGCTCGAGACGCACTTCCACCGTCCCCTTTAACTGCCCGCAGGCCGCAAAAATATCCCGTCCGCGCGGACGCCGCACAAACGCCGGTATCCCGGCCGACATGAGAATCTTCTGAAAAGCCGCCACCCGCGCCGCATCCGGCGTGCGATACGGCAACTCCGACCCAGGGTTGAGCGCAATCAAATTGACCTTGGCCCGCATTCCCCGCACCAGCTTCACAATTTCGCGCGCGTGTTCCGGCGCGTCGTTCACTTCGTCGAGCAGCACATATTCAAAGGTGAGCCGTTCGCGCGCGCGCAGCGGAAACTCCCGCGCAGCTTTCATCAACTCGCCGAGGTCCCACTTGCGATTGAGCGGCATCACTTCGCTGCGCAGCGCGTCGTTCGAGCCATTCAGAGAAATCGCGAGCTTCGGCCGCACCGCCTCGCGCCCGAAATCATAGATGCGCGGCACAATCCCCGCCGTCGACACCGTCATGCGCGACTCCGGAATCCCCACGCCCTCCACCAGCAGCCGCACCGACTTCATAAAGTTGTCGTAATTCAGAAACGGCTCGCCCATGCCCATGAAGACAATATTCACGCGCTGCCAGGGCGGCTCAACCGCCTGATCGCGCAAGACCGCCGCGATCTGCCCAACAATCTCTCCGGCCTCGAGATTGCGCTTCGCGCCCAGCAGCGCGGTGAAGCAGAACTTGCAGTTCACCGCGCACCCGACCTGGCTCGAGACGCAGATGGTCGCGCGCCGCCAATTTCTCGGAGAACTAACAGACGACCTTGCCCCATTCAATCCATCTTTTGGCTTGAGTGGGGAACGAGAAAGGGGACCGCCATCACCCAAGTCCTCGTCCTCCGAATCCTCCACTTCATCCCCAGCCTCGGTCCCATCCCCGCTCTCGCCGCCGTCTCCCTCCGGCATCCAGACCGTCTCTACCGTCTCGCCGTCAGCCAGTCGCAGCAGATAGCGCACCGTCCCATCGCGCGAAACAAACTTACGGTCAATCGCCGGCATGCCTATACTCCAACCCTTTTCGACTAGCGCCGCGCGAAACTCCAATGGCAGAGTCGAGATCTGGTCCAGCCGCTCAATCTTTTGCTTGTATACAGCATCAAATAGCTGTCGGGCCCGGTAGGCGGGCTGCGCGAATTCCGCGCAAAGATCGGCAAGTTCTTGAAGGTTAAAGCCTAATAACGATTTGGAAGCTGCGGGCGGCATCTGATTTGAGTGTAATGCCTGAGTGTACTGCCAACGAATCGCCGGAACAAATCCGCGTAACTTTAACAAAAATAAAGGCTAACTTGAGAATGACCGCCTCCGGCGCGGCAAGGCGCAGTTTGTGGGAAAATAGAGTTTGGGCGCAGCAGCTCCCGTGCGATTCCGGACCCTGCTGCTCCCGAGAGTACCTGCCCATTGACGTTAGGCCCATCGAAGTCGGACCCATTCAAGCCTCATTAAGTTTGAATTCTAGAAAAGCGAGCACATGGTAAAAGAGACCCGTAACATTCGTCGTCAAGTATTGCCGAACGGCCTGACCATCATCACCGAGCAGATGTCGCACATCCGCTCCGTCTCGATCGGCATCTGGCTCAAAACTGGTTCGCGAGACGAAGACTCGGAATGGAACGGCATCTCTCATTTCATCGAGCACATGGTCTTCAAGGGCACCGAGACGCGCTCGGCCGAAGCCATCGCCCGCCAGGTTGATTCCATCGGCGGCAACATGGACGCCTTCACCGCCAAGGAATGCATCTGCTTCAATATCAAAGTGCTCGACGAGCACCTGCCGCTGGCGATGGACGTTCTCAGCGATCTCGTCCTGCACCCGGTCTTCGATGCCGGCGATATCGCGCGCGAGCGCGGCGTGATTCTTGAAGAGATAAAAATGGATCAGGACAATCCCGATTATCTGGTCCACGAAATCTTCACGCAGAGTTTCTGGAAAGATCACTCACTCGGCCTGCCGATTCTAGGCACGCGCGAAACGGTAAAGAAATTCGAACGCCCGGTGGTCTCGCGCTTCTACGGACACCACTTCGCGCCCGGCAATCTTGTCGTCTGCGCCGCCGGCAATCTCAATCACCAGAATTTTGTCGACCTGGTCGCAAAACACTTCGAGCAGGTAAAGCCGGCGCAAAACGGACTGCACTCGCCCGCGCCCAAGACTTTTTCGCGCATCAATCTGCGCAACAAGAAATCGCTGGAGCAAGTCCAGATCTGCATCGGAGTCCCATCGCATCCGGTCGCGCACGAGCGCCGCTACGCCTCCTACATTCTCAACACGCTGCTCGGCGGGGGCATGAGTTCGCGCCTCTTTCAAAATATTCGCGAGCGCCAGGGACTCGCCTATTCCATCTATAGCGACCTGAATCCCTATCGCGATACCGGCACCATGTGCGTCTACGCCGGCACCTCGCGCGAGTCAGCCATCAAAGTTGTGGAGAGTGTGGTCGCCGAATTCGCCAACCTGAAAACGACGCTCGTCCCGGAGGAAGAACTCCGCCGCTCGAAGGATCAGCTCAAGGGCAGCCTGATGCTGTCGCTCGAGTCGTCGATGGCGCGCATGTCAAACCTGGCAAGGCAGGAAATGTACTACGACCGCTTCTACACTCTCGACGAACTGATCGAGCGCATCGAAGCAGTCACGGTCGAAGACCTCAAGCGGACGGCAGAAGAATTTTTCCGCACCGAGCAGATCGCAGTCACCATCCTCGGCAATTTGACCGGCGTAAAGCTGACGCGAAATCAACTAGCCTGCTAAAAAGAAAATGGAGGCACGGGCGCCGCGCCCGTGCACG
>JBAWAI010000291.1:0-19154 GCA_049589215.1 Terriglobales bacterium
GTGGAGCGGTCGATCTCTTTCCCGATCGAAACCACTTCCTCGATGCGTTCGGCCAGGTTCTCGCGGGTGCGCGAGACAGCCTCTTTCATCCGCTCAATAAAACTCGGCTTCTTTTCTTCGTCGAGGCTGCCAAAAAGAGTCTGAATCATCAGACAACGATTATAAGAGAATGCTGGCGATGGAGGCGCAGAAGCAGTTCGCAGGCGAAGGTGTTAGTGTTAGGTCCGCGAAGTTTCAATGGCCAATGCGTCGCCCACGACCGGCGCTACGATTGCTGGAGCCGCGGACTGAACAACGGGATCCACAGCAGGCGCTTCGGTAAGCTGCTTCTGGAGACGAATCTCTCCGCGCTGAAATACCGTGAGCAGCGCATTCACGGCCGTCGGGTCAAGCCGCTGCCCCGACAGGTTCCGTATAATCCGCACCGCCTCGACCGGATCGAACGCCTTTTGATAAGGTCGGTTCGTTGTCAACGCGTCAAACGTATCGGCCACAGCGATAACTCGCGGCAGCAGCGGAATCTCGTCGCCCTTCAAGCCATACGGATATCCGCGCCCGTTCAGCGCCTCGTGATGCAACTCGATTCCTGGCAGCATCTCGCGCAGCTGCGTCACCGGACGCAGAATGTTCGCGCCCTTGGTTGTGTGGGTCTTCATGATCTCGAATTCTTCCGGCGTCAATGCCCCTGGCTTTTTCAGAATTCGGTCTTCGATACCGATCTTGCCGACGTCATGCAATTGCGCCGATATGCGCAGAATCTCAAGGAATCCCGGATCAAGTCCCATCTCTTTCGCAATCAACAGCGAGTAACGCGTCACGCGGTCAGAGTGGCCCCGCGTGTACGGATCCTTTTCGTCGACCGCGCCAGCCAGCATCTGGATCGAACCCATGAACAGCGCTTTATTCTCTTCCGCTGCCCGCTTCAGATCCTCGACGAACTGCTCCAGTTCGTCAGACATGGTATTGAACGTGGTGGCCAGTTCGCCGATCTCGGTTCGCGTCTTCACGTGCACGCGCTGCGAGAAATCCCCGCGAGCGATCGCCCGGCTCGATTGCGCCAGCACCTGCAACGGGCTGGTTACGCGCCGTGCCGAAACGATGCTCAAGCCGACGCTTACAAACACCGCCAGCCATGCCAGCAAGCGTGCCGTGCGCTGCATCTCATAGATTCCGCTGTAGGCCTCGTCGCGCGGCTTCTGCACGACCACCGCCCAATCGAGAGCTGTCACGGGACTGTACGTCCCCAGCATCACTTGCCGCTTTTTGTCGCCACCAATCGTAAATTCGCTGGTGGCCGCCAGTTGGACTTTCGCGCCCACGTCGACAAAGCTGCGGACAATCTCAAAATGCGTCATGTCCTGCCCGGTGGCGTATTGCGGAGTGGCCGCGGCCACAAGTCGTCCCTGGCTATCGACGACGTACGGTACCAACCCGCTCAGGCTGACAGTCTGCAATCGCCGGATTAGGTATGCAAGATCGACCACCGACCCGACCATTCCTAGAAAACGCCCGCCGTACATGATCGGCGAGCTTACCAGCATCACCGTCTTGGCAGACTTTCCAGCCCCGACCATTAGCGGCTGGCCGCTATATACGCGTCCTTCGCGAGCGGCCTGATAGGCGCGCTCCAGCTCACGCTGCAGGAATGCATCGGGCTCGATGCGCCCGGCAGAAACTCCCTTCGCGTCGGCGTTTAACAAGGTTGCGTATGCGATATCGTTCGACGACGAGACGAAATTTTCCAGCAAAGCTCGCAGTTCGGGTGTCTGAATATTCTCGCCGCCGATGTCATTACCGCTCTCCACCTGCACTGACGACGACAGATTCGCCAGCATCATGCGGAGCGTTTCCTGGTGTTGAGAAATATCGTCCGCGAGCGATCGCGTAACCGTATTTTGCAGCAGCCGTTCATTGGTTTTGAGAGCTTTGCGATTCATCTCCTCGATCTGCGCCGAGTAGAAGTACATCGGGAGAACACTGATCGCCAGGAGCACGCCAAGGATGACGTACAAGAGCGGAATGCGCGCGGGTATGGGCAGCTTCAGCTTCAAAAGGCAATCGGTTCGGCCCGAGCGCGGGGACAGCTGGTCCGGTGCCTTTCATTTTAAGTGGCGTCGTGCTGGTTACCTCATGTGCTTAAAGTACAGCCGACCGTTACTGAAGTACTCAGGCCACGGATAACCGCAGATAGGGAAGACCTTATTTCGGAATTTCGCGTGCTGCTGACGCCTAGCCTTGCAGTAAGCACCCAGAGCTGTGTTTCGGGTCGTTGCTGTGGTCTAATGACGAGGGCAGTGGCGCCGCCCGAGGGCGTCAAGTCACGATATCCGTCGAGTTTTTCCAGAAGAAGCCCCTTCGTCGAGGCATCACCGAAAAGGCCTGCCAAGCTCCGCCCAGGAGGAGCCCATGAAGATCAGCAATTACGTTCATCTTTCCACAGCCAGCCTCGGTCCTCTTGTTCGCGCTATTCACTCAGACAGCTGCGGCTACCACTCCGACCACGACCACTCTGGCGTTGACCTCGAGTGACGCCCATATGGCCTCCGTGCCATCGGGCACGGTTGTCACGCTGACCGCCACCGTGAAGTCAATGGCGATCGCGGTCACCGTCGGGCAGGTAAGCTTTTGTGACGCTGCCGCGAAGGCCTGCACGGATATCAATCTGCTCGGGACTGGGCAATTAACCAGCGCTGGCGCGGCGGTGATGAAGTTCGTTCCCGGCATCGGCAAGCATAGCTACAAAGCAATCTTTGCCGGCACGCCCCACGGAGTTAAAGAATACTCGGGCAGCATCTCCAGAAAAGCACCGCTCTCGGTGACCGGTAAATTCGCGACCGCCACTTCGATCTCAGAGACCGGCAGCGCCGGCGATTACACGCTGACTGCAACGGTAATGGGACTGGTGAACGCAGCAACTGCGGCGGCGCCCGCCGGAAAAGTGTCTTTCGTCGATACGACGGACGCGAACCACGTCCTCGCAAAAGCGGAACTTGGCGCCGGCCCACTAGCGCTAAACTTCGTGCAGTCGGCCGCGCCGGGGACCAATCCCTACCCGCAATATGTCTCCGTAGCAGATTTTACCGGCGACGGACACCTCGACCTGGCTGTCCCGGTCTATAGCATCTTTACTCCGCAAGCCGACGCGAACGTCTTTCTGGGAAATGGCGATGGAACCTTTACCGCCGCTGCGGCGTTTCCGGTGAGCGGCCAAAATGCCAACAATTTCGCAGTCGGCGATTTCGACGGCGACGGCAAACCGGATCTTGCCATCTCGCTTCCGGACGCTGACCAGGTGCAGGTGCTGCTCGGTAATGGCGACGGCTCTTTCACTGCCATGACGCCCATCTCGGTCAACGCAGTGTTTCTGGTCGCCACCGGTGATTTCAATGGAGACGGCAATGCAGACTTGGCCGTAGTGAGTCCCGGCGCGACCGCTGTTTACATCTTGCTTGGCAACGGCGCCGGCACATTCACGACTGGGGCGACGGTTTCAGTCGCTGAGCCCACGGCAATCACAGTCGCGGACTTCAACGGCGACGGCATCGCGGATCTTGCAGTTGTGAACGGTGGCACCTATATGGTCACGATTTTCCTCGGCAACGGAGACGGAACATTTACGGCTGTGGCATCGACGCCATCGACCGGCGTTGAACCACTCTCCATCACCGCCGGCGATTTCAATGGCGACGGCATCGCTGACCTCGCCGTCTCGAACCAGAACTACGGCTATCCCAACCCGGGCACCGTAACCGTCCTTCTCGGCAAGGGCGACGGAACCTTCACCACCGCGCCAACTCTCCAGTCCGGCTCCATTCCCTACACCGTCGCGGTCGCCGACTTCAACGGAGACGGCAAGGCTGATCTCGTAACGGGCAACGCTGGGGGAAATGACGCCAGCATATTCCTGGGCAATGGAGACGGAACTTTTGCCGCGCCCCTGAGTCCGCCCCTCGGCAACAACCCCATAGGCACAGGAGTGGGAGACTTTAATGGCGACGGCCTTCCCGATCTGGCCGCAGGCAACAATACGGCTTACACGGTAACCGTAATGCTCACGGCAGAGACGCAAACTGCCACAGCCGTTGCGACTGGTGTCGCACCAAAGGGCTCTGGTCAGCACGCGGTCGAAGCCAGTTATAAGGGCAATGCGAAATACGCGGGAAGCGTCTCATCGACGGTAACGCTGACAGGAAATGAAGCTCTCGACAAAAAGTAGGGGACCGCGCGGTTCGTGTAGGTTGAAAGCGACCCAGCGAAAGAAGGACGGCACTGGTCAGCGACCCGCTGCCGAACTCTACGGATCGTAAACCGAGCTGCCGTAGCCCTGTTGGCGGGCCGACTCCTGCATGTCATGCAGTTGCTGTTTCTGCTGCTCAAGCTGCGCGCGCATCCGTTCAACTTCCTGCTGCTTTTGCTGCTGGCGCTCGTTCCACTGCACGCACCCAGAAACGCAATTGCCGGTCGTGAAGTGAATCGAGTCGTTGAGGTTGTCGAGATTTGCCTGCAGAGCGTTAACCGCTTGCTTCTGTCCCTGAATCTGCGACTTCCATGCCTCGCCCGACATCTTTTCGCCGGACGAAGATCCTGACGAGGAAGAAGACGATGAAGAGTGAGCCGAGCCCGCCGACCCATGATTCTTTCCGCCCGCGGAGGCATCCCCGGCCGCGTCTGAGCCGCCCGCGATATCGTCATTGGTAATGACCTTGGATGTTGCCGCGGCGGTCGCCGTACCACTCTTGGTCTGCGTGCCCTTGCTCTGCTTCTGCTGCCGCGCCTGCCGCGCCGCATCGCCCAGCGACGGCGAATCCTGCCCGCTCGCGCAAAGACACGAAACACCGCCGAGAACCGCGATCAGAATGGATTGTTTCCACGGCAGACTCATGGCACAGCCCCCCAAAGCCCCTCAAACAGGCGATTCTCCGAGCACAATACGTCCAGTCTTGCGGGAAGCCAAGATTACGTCAGTTAGGCATCGCTAGCGACGCCCCGGCGCCTGCGCGGACTGGCGCGGCGGACCAGGGGCGGACGGAGGGTAGGGAACCAAGGTACACTTCCTCGATGCCCCGGCCGACCACGACGACAAAAAAGAGACACCAAACGCCGCGCCCGCTTACAAAAGCTTCGCCAATCGGCCTGATGTCGGCTGCCGCGCTACTCTTGCTAGCCACCTTCCCGGCCTGCGCCGGTTCAACGTCGATGACCGTTCCGCCTCCCCAATCTGCCACCTATTACCTCGATTGTTCCGCGCCCCAAAACGGCAAGGGCACTCAGGCCTCGCCATGGAACACCCCGGCGAGCGTGAACGCATTCCCTTTTCTCCCCGGCTATCAACTTCTCGTCAACCGCGGCACAACCTGCACCGGAGCCCTCGCCCCAAAAGGTTCCGGCTCCGCCAAGAGCCCCATTGTGATCGACGCTTATGGCACCGGTGTCCAGCCCGTGATCAACGGCGGCGCGTCCCAGGCTGCCCTGACTCTCTACAACCAGCAATACTGGGAGATCAACAACCTCGAGATCGTCGGTGGAACCCTCGACGGTGTCTTCGTCTCCGGCAATACTCCGAATGTCAGCATCAACCACATTTACCTGAAGAACCTGACTGTTCACGGCGCCACCTACACATCGACCACGCGGGGCGACTCCGGCGAGGTTGTCATCTCAACCACCGCGGCCGGTGAGACCGTAAACGACGTTCTTATCGATGGAGTGATGGCCTACAGCAGCAACGTCTCCGAAGGCATATATGTAAATGCCGGTGGAGCATGGGCCGGGGGCAACGGCCAATCCCAACCTCTCGGCAGCAATGTCACCGTGCAGAATTCGACAGCGCACGACATCTACGGCGATGGAATTCTCATCTCCGAACTGAACAATGGAATGCTTCAGACCAATGTCGTCTACAACAGCGGGCTATGCCCAAACTGCACCGGCAGCACTCCGGTTGGCTTGTGGGAGTGGTACTGCCACACCTGCACCGTGCAGAACAATGAGTCGTACGCAAATCAAAGCTGGGGCGGCGATGGCGGAGACTTCGACATCGACTATTACAACAACGACAACATCGTGCAGTACAACTACGGGCATGACTCGGTGGGTTATTGCGTGGCTTTCTTTGGCTCCGGTGGCGCCGCCAGCCTCGACAACATTTTCCGTTACAACGTGTGCTCCAATGACGGCCAGAGAAGCGCATTGTCCGCGCAAGGTGAGGTCTTCCTCTATACCTGGGACCAAGGCTCCCTCAACGGCGTCCAGATATACAACAACACGTTCTATTGGAATCCCGCCTCCAATGCCGCAGCTCTCAACGCCAGCACAGTCACCTACTCAGGCAGCGATCCACTCTTTTTCAAAAACAACATCATTTACGCCACCGTCCCGGGCATGATTCAGACCACCGCTCCGCTGCTTCTCGACAACAATATTTATTGGACAATTTCGTCATCCTCCGCCACCTGGCAAGTTGGCTCAACCACCTACACGAACTTCAGCGCCTACCAAACGGGAGCGAATCAGGATCTCCATGGCTACAACACCGACCCGATGCTGAACAGCCCTACGTATCACGAAGCTGGCAGGCCCACCACCGCCTTCCAATTGTTATCCGGCTCTCCGGCCACTGGCGCGGGCGCCAATGTCTGCACCGGAATCAGCGGCTGCTCCATGGGCACGCAAGACTTTTGGGGAAATCCACTCCCCGCCGAAACCGGATTCAACATCGGTGCCTATCAGGGACCATGAAGATGCCCGCCGCGGCGCGCAGACCGCATCAGTCAGCGTCCTTCACACCGCGCGTGCTAATGACCATGATGCTGGCACTGGCCGCCCTCACGAGCCTCCTAAGCTGCCACCGCGATCAGTCTCCAACCGCCGTGGCTGACTTTGCATTGCCGCAGGTTCGCGGCGGCGTGTTCGATCTACACGCCGCGCGTTCTCAGCCGGTACTTCTCGCCTTTCTGCAAACCGTCCCCGACCTCGCCGACACGCCGTCGCGTCAGCAGGTCGGTTTTCTGCTGAGCATGAACCATCAATACAGCGCTCGCGGATTAAGAGTTGTGATTATCGATTCGTCCGCGCTCGTCACTCATCAACCGCCCGGCCACGACGCTCTGCTCAACGCCAGCTATGACTGGCATTTGGACGTCCCTTTGCTGGAGGATGATCGCAATCACGTGGCCGCACGCCTCGGCGTCACCGAGGTTCCCACGCTGATCCTGCTGTCGCCTGATGGCAGCACCGCGCAACAATGGCACGGTCTGACCGGCCCGGCAATTCTGGCGCAAGAGATCGAGAAAGTGTGTCGTCGAATCCAAAAGTAGCGCCGCCGTCTCGTCCGCAGTCGTATAGCGGCGCATCCACAACCGTGATAAAAACTCAGCATGGCCCCAAAGTCCGCTGCGTCGGCAACCTCCACCATCACCGCCCACGCTCCCTGCCGCGCCGACCTCGCCGGAGGCACCATCGATCTCTGGCCCCTCTACCTCTTTCATCCCGGCGCGCTCACTCTCAACTTCGCGCTGCAAATTCTCACCACCTGCCGCATCACGCCGCTTTCCGGAAAACGTATTGAGTTGCTCTCCCTCGATACCGGCCGCGAAGAGTCCTTCGCTAATCTCGCCGAACTCATCAAAGCCAAAAAGCCACGCCATCCGCTGGCCGCCTACTCCGTACGATTCTTCGCGCCCGAGTGCGGCCTCCGCCTCGAAACCGACTCCGAATCGCCCGCCGGCGCTGGCATCTCCGGTTCATCCGCGCTCATGATCGCAACCTGCGCCACTCTCGCCCGCTTTACCGGTCGCGATCTCGATCTCGAACAACTTCGTGTCATAGCCCAGAACATCGAGGCTCAGATCATCCACGTCCCCACCGGCTGCCAGGATTACTATCCCGCGCTCTACGGCGGCGTCAGCGCCATTCACCTCGACGCCGATGGCATCCATCGCGCTCCCGTTCCAATCCCGCCCGAAGAGATTGAAACGCGCTTCCTCCTCGCCTATACCGGTGCGCCTCGCCAGTCCGGCATCAACAACTGGGAGGTCTTCAAAGCCCACATCAATGGCGACAAAACCGTCTTTCGCAACTTTGAAAAAATCGTCGCCATCGCCCGGGACATGCACCAGGCGTTCCTACGCCGCGACTGGCAAGACGTCGCCCGCCTTCTCCGCGAAGAGTGGAAGCTGCGCCGCACCAATGCCCCCGGTATCACCACACCGCTGATCGACAAGCTGATCGCCGCCGCCCAAAAAAACGGTGGCCAAGCCGCCAAAGTTTGTGGTGCCGGCGGAGGTGGCTGTGTCCTGCTCATGGTCGAGGAGGGCGCGAAAGAAGCCGTTTCCCGCGCCGTATCGCAGGCCGGAGGTCGCATGCTCCCCCTCAAAGTTGCCCGCCACGGCCTCCAAATCTCGGCGGGGGCCTCCACGCCTAGCCCATTCAAGCTCCGCCGGGCCACCTCAAAATGACCGCTCAGCGAGCCGTCTCATCAGCTCTTGCAGCCGGGGATATAATGCTTGCGTGGGCTCTGGGGTGCGTTAGGCGGTGCTTTATGCAGTACTTCCGTTCTCTCCATATTGGACGTCGACTCTATCCGCTAGCCGTTCTGCTGCTCTCCTCCTTGCTGCTCCCATCGTCAGTCGCATTCGCCGATCCGACAACACCCGCGCCCCCATCCTCCGCTCCGCGACCCATGTCGGTTCAAACCCGCGCCGAGATTCTGCACGCCTTCAACGCCGAACTCGTCTACATCCGCACCAATTTTCCGATGGGCAAAACCGGTCTTAAGCTCAGGGACGGCACCCTCACTCCGAATGGCTCCGACCTCCAACAGTTGATGGCTCTCTGGGGTCCGGCCGCCAAGCCCGGAGATCAGGCTCGCATCAGCGACGTCACCATCAAGTCCAACTTCATCCGTTTCGAAATCAACGGCGGTCCCGTCAAACGCGGCAAGTGGTACCGCCGCATTCAAATTCAAGGTGCGCAGCCGGAGACCATCACGCCCGGCGGCGATCAGCCCACCAACCCTCATGGTTCTTACGTCGAACTCCACTTCGATAAGTTTGTTCCTGAAATGACCGGCCCCGAGCTGAAGCAACTGCTGCGTCCCGTCTTTGATTTTGACTCGAAATCGCCGCTCGAGGCCTATCTCGAAACCGTTCCCCCCAAAGTGAAGGACGCCATCCAGCATCATCACGTCCTCGTCGGCATGAACCAGCAAATGGTCATCTATGCCAAGGGCCGTCCGCCCAAACGTGTGCGCGAGCAGGATGGCGATACCAACTACGAAGAGTGGATCTTCGGCGTGCCTCCCGAAGACGTAGACTTCGTGCGCTTCGTCGGCGATGAAGTCGTGCGCGTCGAAACCATGAGAGTCGACGGCCAGAAGGTAGTGCGTGTAGACAAAGAAGTTGATCTCGACCAGACCACCGTAGCCAAAAAGAGTGATCATCCCGCCAGTGCGCCCACGCTGCGCCGTCCCGGTGAAGAGATGCCGGACTCATCCCCGCAGGCTCCGTCCAACATGCCGCCGGTCTACGCTCCGGGCCCACCCGCCCCGCCAGGCGGCGACCCTGGCCCCAACTGGCTTCCAGCGAGTAGTTGGCTCTGATCCGCTTCTTTGCGAGTGTCCCGATGAGCGTGGTTCTGTTGACTATCATTCTCAGCGAAGCAACGGGTCTCCCTCTTCGTGACGTAAGAGTTCGCCAGTTCCACCCGATGAGTCAATGACCCGACGCCTCACAACATTTAAACTATCTATGTGAAGATTGCCCTCGGCCAGATCAATCCCACCGTCGGGGATTTCTCCGGCAATTCCGCGAAGATCATACAATTCGCACGCCAGGCGCAGAGCGCCGGTGTCGAACTCATCCTTTTTCCCGAACTCGCTGTCTGCGGCTACCCGCCCCGCGATCTCGTCGAGCGCCCATCGTTCGTCGAGCGCAACCGCGTCACCGTCGAGCAAATTGCCGCCGAAACCGCCGGCATCGCCGTGATCTGCGGCATGGTTACGCCCGCTCACGCCGAGTCCGGCAAGAGCGTTATGAATTCGGCTGCGCTGCTTCGCAACGGTCGCATCGAATTCATCCAGTCGAAAATGCTCCTGCCCACCTACGATGTCTTCGATGAGATGCGTAACTTCGCTCCCGCCCGCAGCCAGCAACTGTTCGACTTCTCTGGCCGCCAAATGGCCCTCACCATCTGCGAAGACGCCTGGAACGACAAGCACTTCTGGAATAAGCGGCTCTACATAGTCGACCCCGTCGAAGAGTTGGTCCGCGCCGGCGGCAATTTCGTTCTCAACATTTCCGCCTCTCCCTTCTGGCTCGGCAAGCGCGAGTTTCGCCACAACATGCTCGCCGCCATCGCCAAAAATCAAAAAGTACCAGTCGCCATGGTCAATCAGGTAGGAGGCAACGACAGCCTGGTTTTCGACGGATCAAGCCTGGTCATTGCGCCCGACGGTCGAGTCATCGCGCAAGGCAAATCGTTCGAAGAGGATCTCATCTTTTTCGACTCCGCGAATCTCACCGGCGACCTCCACCCGCAGATCGAAGGCGAAGAAGCCAGCGCGTTCCATGCTCTCGTTCTCGGCACGCGCGATTACGTCCAGAAATGTGGTTTCCAGCGTGCCATCATCGGACTCAGCGGCGGCATTGATTCCGCGCTCACCGCCGCCATCGCCGTCGACGCCCTCGGAGCTGAAAACGTAATCGGTGTCGGCATGCCCGGTCCCTATTCTTCCCCCGGCTCAATCAGCGACGCTCGAGAACTCGCCGCCAATCTCGGCATTCGCTTTGAACTCCTCTCCATCAACGAAATTTATGAATCCGCGCGTCACGCGCTGGCGCCCGTTTTCGCCGGTCGGCCCGAAGATGCAACGGAAGAAAATATTCAGTCGCGCGCCCGTGGCCTGCTCCTCATGGCGATGTCCAACAAGTTCGGCGCCCTCGTGCTCTCCACCGGAAACAAGAGCGAACTCGCCGTCGGCTACTGCACGCTCTACGGAGACATGGTCGGAGGCCTCGCCGTTATCTCCGACGTGCCGAAGACCCTCGTTTATCGACTCGCCACCTACGTCAATTCGCGCCGCAGCGTTCCGCTCATTCCGCTCGCCACCATCGAAAAACCGCCCTCTGCTGAGCTGCGTCCAGATCAAAAAGATTCCGACTCGCTCCCGCCCTACGACGTCCTCGACACAATTCTCGAAGACTACATCGAAGATTCGCGCTCCGCCGAACAGATTGCGGCTGCTCACAACTACGATCTCAATCTCGTGCAGCGGGTCATTCGTATGATTGTGCGCAGTGAATACAAACGTCAGCAAGCCGCTCCCGGAATCAAAATCAGCCCCAAGGCCTTCGGCTATGGCAGAAGATTCCCCATCGCCGCCAAAGCGGAATGACCAAGTCCATCCGCCGAGGAATGACAATTCTCGATGCATTTGTAACAATCGAATTCCACACAGTAAGCCAACCCTTATGACTCGTATCCATCGCAACATGCTCGCAGGTCTCTTGGTTTCCGGATCACTCCTGTCTCTGACCGAAGCTCAAACCCAGCCCCAGCTGTCCGATCGCCCGGCTGCCAAGCCCGCATCCAAGGTGGCGAATCCCGTCGGGCCCGCTACCGTTCTTCCGACCGAAGACACGGTAAATTCGTTTCTCATGCAAACCTTCGGATACGATCCCACCATCAGCTGGAAGGTTGGCGATATCCGGCCGTCTGAGATTCCCGGCCTCGCCGCCGTAGATGTCGTAATCACGACACCGCAGGGCTCGAACGCGAATCGGTTGCTCGTCAGCTCTGACGGCAAACACGCGATCACCGGCGAAATCCTGCCTTTTGGCATCAAGCCGTACGAAGAGGCTCGCGAAAAACTCGAGCAGGGCGTCAACGGTCCGGCCAAAGGTCCGGCCAATGCTCCTGTCACCATCATTGAGTTCAGTGATATGCAGTGTCCTCACTGCCAGAAGGCCGCGCCCGTCGTCGAGTCGTTGCTCGCCCAGGAACCCGATGCGCATTTCGTCTTTCAGAATTTCCCACTGCCCATGCACAATTGGGCGGAGAAGGCAGCCGCCTACGTAGATTGTGTCGGCCGCGCCTCGAACGAAGCAGTGTGGAAGTTTATTCAGAAAACCTTCGAAGACCAGACCAACATTACCGAAGCCAACGTCGACGAAAAGCTGAAGGCCATCGCGACCGCATCGGGCGCAAACGCCGATGAAATGGCAGCCTGTGCCGCCAAGCCCGAAACCAAATCCCGCATCGAGGCCTCGGAAGCCCTCGGCAAGGCAGTAGGCGTAACCGGAACGCCCACGCTCTTCATCAACGGCCGGTCAGTAGGCGCCACGGCGCCGCTGGAGACGTTGAAGAAAATCGTAGATTTCGCAGCCAGTCAGGAGAAGGGAACGTCAGACAAAAGCGCAAAGTAAGATAACGAGCGGCGGACGCGAAGCGGTGAGCCTCCCGCTGGTAAGTTTTTCGCGCGCTAGCAGCTAGTGCTCGCGGCTACTGGTCTGCAGCTATTTGTTAATCCAGATAACAGGCGCTTCGGTGCGCTGGGGCTGGCTTACCACGTGTGGCGTGAGCAGAATCAACAACTCATCTTCTTCGCTCTGCTTGGAGTTTTGTGAGGTAAGCACCCCAAATCCTGGGACCTGTGCGAACAGCGGCAATCCATTCAGGCTGCGCTGGTCGACCGTAGTGATTATGCCCGCTACAAATGCCGGCTCGCCGTTCTTGAGCAGAATTCCGCCCGTGAATTCCCGCTGGGTAATGATCGGAATGCCGTTATTGTTGGTTGCTCCTAGCGCACGCAACTGCACCGTCAGCTCAAGCGCGACATCAGAATTATGGTGCACCGTCGGCTTCGCCTTCAGCGTCAGCCCGATATCCTCATAATTGACCGACGGAAATGGCGCGGTGTAAGACTGGTTCCCCAGCACGCCGGAGATCGCCGAGCTGTTTGCAATCGGTGAAAAGCTCGCATTCAGCACCGGGTAACGCGCCCCCAGCTTGAATGTCGCCTCCTTGTCCTGCGACGCCCGCAGCGTTACGTGGTTCAGCGATTGCACGGAACTCTCGTTCAGCGAAAGCACTGCCGAAAGACTGTCAAGGCTCAGTCCCTCGAGTGTAAGCCCTCCTCCAAAGGTCGCCAAAGGCTGGCTGAAAATCCCGCTCTGCTGGCTTGTCAGCTGCGACAGCAGCGCGGCGATTGTCATATTCCCCGCCTGATTAATGCCTCCTCCGGAAATCAGCTGGTTGAGCAAATCCTGAATGTTCGCCCCGCCCAGCGAGGCAATTGCCGCCGCCGGAATGTTGTACAGATTGAATTGGTCGGGTACATGCAACCCGATGTTTCGAGCGTAGGTGTGGTCAACCTCCATCACCTGCACGTCGAGCAGCACCTCCGGCCGTTCGGAATTAAGCTGCTCCAGAAACTCGCTCGCCGCTTCCAGCATCCCCATCGGTCCTCGCACCGTAATTGTGCTTGCCGACGAATTCAGGCTCACAAAGCGAAACTCGAACAAACTCCGCAGGGTATTCATCACGTCCTGCAAATCCTTGCTCGCATCGGCGCTCGGAATATAAAACGAGCGCATCCCCATGCGATCGAAGAGCCGGTGGTTGTCCACCGTCTCGGCGACCGCGAACAGCACCGTGTCTTCCACCGCGACGCTGAAAGATTTGGTTACCTCGGATGCTGCCCGCAAAGCCGTTAGGAAATCGGCCTGGTCGATATCAAATCTCACCTGCCGCGTCGGGAAGCTGTCGTCGAAATCGACCGTCAATCCATAACTCGTTGCCACCGCCGTCAGCAATCCCCGCGCATCGCCGCGATAGTGAAAATCATGCCGCGACGCAAGCGGCTTAACCGCGAGATCATCCTGCCGCGCGACCAGTTGCGCCGGCCCCGGCCCGTTTGCTGGTGGAGGTCCCAAGGCGTCGCGTACTCGCTGTTGCGCAAACTCGTTTTGCGGATCGAGGTTCAACGCCGCGCGAAACTCCGCCAGCGCCTCGGTCTGCCGCCCCTGCAGCAGTTCGGTGTTTCCAAGGTCCAGGTGTGTGGAGGCCAGGTGCTCGCGCGTCATCTCCCTCGCGGCGATGTATTTGGTAGTTTCGGGGTCAAGCCGAGCAGCCTCTTCGAACTCGTAGAAAGCCTGATCCAGTCGGTTCGATTGCTGAAGCTTGAGTCCGCTCGTAAAGGCGTGGTTTGCAGCCTTGCGATCTTTTCGCGAAGGAGGAATAAAAACCGCAGTCGGCCCGGGGGTGGCGCCAGAAGAAGGGGATGATGCTGCCGATGATGGAGAACCCGCCGAAGGAGAAGCAGTCGAAGAATCGCCGGGTGACGAAGAAGTTGCAGGCGAAACCGAAGCCGCCGTCTCGTCCGCGGCCGGAATCGCCGCTGCGGTTGGAGTCTGAACCGGCCCCGGTGTGTTGTCAGCCAGGCAAACGCCCGCCGCGCACACCACGCCCAGCGCCAGACACACTTCTCGCAGCAGGCTTTGCATACTTAAACTATAGAATGCCCGGAAGCCGATGTCTTGCAAAAGAAATACTCGTTAGAGAACTACACTCGTAACGCCAGGGATGTCCGGGTGATCTGAATTAGGCTCCCGGATCTTTATTTACCCAATGGTTCAAACTTTTTCGGGTGCCGATCAGAGTTCGCTTACAGGCTTCACGCCTCAATGCAGCATGATCCGCTCAATCCGCCGAGCGCGTCCGCTCTGGTCGTCGCATTCCACAACCACGCCGCATAGCCGCACGTCGCTCGTCGCCGGCTCAAAGCGTGCCGGCATCCCGCTCAAAAAGCGTTCAATGACTAGCTCTTTTTTCACTCCGATAACGCTGTCATAAGGTCCCGTCATGCCCACATCGGTGATGTAGGCCGTCCCTTTGCTCAATATCGTCTCATCCGCCGTAGGTATATGCGTGTGCGTTCCCACCACCACCGAGGCCCGCCCATCCAGATACCAGCCAAAAGCAACTTTCTCCGACGTAGCCTCGGCATGAAAATCGACAAACACAATCTTCGCCTTGATCTGCTCCAGCAATCGGTCGGCATAGCGATAAGGATCGTCGGCCGATCCCATAAACACGCGCCCCTGCAGATTAATCACTGCATAGGCGACGCCATTCTTCTTCCCTTCGTAAACGCCCCAACCCGGCAGGTTCGCGGGAAAATTAGCTGGCCGCAGCAGCCTCCGCGCCGGACTATGAGGGTTCCCATCCGCCATCTGAAAATATTCAATGATCTCGCGTTTATCCCAGACGTGGTTGCCGGTCGTCATCACGTCGATCCCAAGATCGAAAAGCTCTTCCGCCAGCGAAGGAGTAATTCCAAATCCAGCGGCCGCATTCTCGCAATTGGCGATGACGAGATCTACCGAGTGCGCGCGCACCAGTTCCGTCAAACGGTCTTTAACGATGGTTCGCCCGGGCCGTCCGAAAATGTCACCGATAAAGAGAATGTTCAAGACAAATCTCCAACTTTCAAAACCGTATTCATAAAATGTTCGTCGAGAGTGGGAGGCGCGCAAAAAACCGAATCAGATTTTGATGGTATCACGCGGAATTCAGAGACCAGCCCGTCGCCAACTATGGGTTTATGATCTCGGCCGTTCGCAAAAAATCATAGTTTCCAGAAGGCGTCAGCGAGAGATGGCTCACTCGCCGTGTATGCACCAGCACATTATCGAAATACCACAAATCCACATAAGGAACTTCCCGCGCCAGAATCTCCTGCACCTTGAAATACAGCTCCCGCCGCGCGTTCTGATCCGTCTCACGCCGCGCCTCATCGATCAGTTCATCCACTTTCGGATTGGAATAATACCCCCGGTTGCGCCCAGCCGGAGGAAAGTTGTGCGAATGAAATGCCGTATCGAAAATGTCCGGGTCCTCATTGCCGCTCCAGCGCAACGAATAGACTTGAAACGCGCCGCTGCTCACGTCCGCGAGAAAAGTCGCAAACTCATACGTGCGAATATCAAGGACGATTCCCACCGCGCGCAATTGTTGTTGCAGCACAGCCGCGAGCAATCGCGTCGTCTCCTCCGTCGAAGTCTTCATTGTCAAATGAAAGCGCACGCCATCGTGTTCCGGATAGCCCGCCGCATCCAGAATCCGCCGCGCTCTCTCCGGATCGTACGGAAGGCTCTTCACGTCTGCGTCGTATGCCCAGCTCTGTACCGGAATCAGATTCGTTGCTGCCTGCGCAAAACCGCGCCAGAGATAATCGATCAGCGGTTTCCGGTCGATCGCACACGCAATCGCCTGCCGCACGCGAAAATCGCGCAGCACCGGATCGCGCATATTAAAAGAAAGGTAGGCGAGAATCGTCCCCGGCGCCTCCTCCACCTTCAGCTTCGGATCCTTCTCTAGCGCCACCACGATGTCCGAAGTTAGCGCGTTGATCGCCGCATCGGCGCTCCCCTTGCGGAGTTCCAGCGCACGCGTCGTCGTGTCGGGCACAACGGTGAACCTCACGCGCGCCAGTCGTGCTTTCTCGCCCCAATAATTGTCATTGCGTTCCAGAACAACGTCTTGGTCCTGCTCCGCGCTTACAAACCTGAACGGCCCAGACCCAATCGGCCGCTGCGCCATCTCGCCGAGTGCCCCATAGGGTACGATTCCAATCGCGCCCTCTGACAGGTTCCATAGCAAACTGGCAAACGGCTCCTTCAGATGAAATATGACCGTGTATTCATCTGGTGCATCGACATGATCCACATACCGGAATGTCGCCGCGCGCGTGCTGCGCACTTTGCGCTCGAGCAGTGAATCGAGCGTCCACTTCACATCCCGCGAAGTTAGCAGCCGACCGTCGTGAAACTTGACCCCGTTCCGCAAGTGAAAAACATAAGTCAGCGCATCCGGAACCTCCCACCTCTCCGCCAGTCCCGGTCGCACATTAAAGTGCTCATCGCGCGTCAGCAGTGAATCAAAAATCAGCTCGTCAATTCGCTCCGACTGCGCATCGACCCCAACTCGCGGGTCTAGATTCGTAGGGCTGCTTTCAATAATCATGACGAACGTATTCGCATCAGGAGCCTTTGAACACGAAAGAAAAGAACAGAGAAATGCCAAGAAGAGCGGCCGGAGCAATCCTACACTCGTAACGCCTGCCACCCGAAGCGACGAGAGACCGCGACGACCGTTCTTCTCGGACCAGAGTTCGGGAGCGAGAGATCTGGATTTGTTCTCATCCCGTGCGCGGCTTTCACGCATATGAAATCTTTCCCAAAATCGCCGCCCGCCGCGCTCCAGTCGCCGACGGCACATTCGAAGGCCGCCCATGCCACGTCTGATACGCCATCACCGCAAATGCGACCGCCTCTTTGGCCTCAGCCGCCACGCCAAACTCATCCGAAAAGCGAAGTTTAATTCCCAGCGGCGCTAACTCGCCTCGCAACATTCCCATAAGCGTAGGATTCTTCGCACCGCCTCCCGAAACAATCAATTCGCGATAACTCTTCTGCCGAGGCAAAACGAAACGCCCAACCGCTCCGGCAATTGAACGCGCCGTCAACGCGGTCGCAGTCGCCACCACATCGGCCGCGATAGCGCCGCGGCAAAGCCGCAAAAAGCGCAAGACGTATTCGCGTCCAAATTCTTCTCGCCCCGCCGTTCGCGGAGGCCGCAGCCCAAAAAATGTCGCTCGCATCAGTCTTCCGATTACCCGTTCGTTCGCCCGTCCCACCGCGGCGACTTTTCCATCGCGGTCGTAACGCCGATCAAAAAGCGCCTGCATCACGCCATCAATCACCATATTCCCGGGACCCGTGTCGAACGCGATCACGCGTTCCGATGTTGCGCCCGCCGGAATCGCCGTCAGGTTCGCGATCCCGCCAACGTTCTGCGCGATCCGCCCCACCCGTGGGTCGCGATAAATAAGGTAGTCAAGAAACGGCACGAGAGGCGCTCCCTTCCCGCCCGCCGCCATATCCGCCGGGCGAAAATCGGAAACCACCGTCACGCCCAGCCGGGCCGCCATCACTGCACCCTCTCCCGTCTGCCACGTGACCGCAATCTTGCGCCCCAAAAACGGCGCCGCCTCGCCCTGGTGATAAATCGTCTGACCGTGACACCCGACCAGATCAAGGTTCACCCGCGCCGCGCGCGCCGTTCGAGCCACCGCTTCGGCATAAAGTTCGCCCAGCAAAAAGTTCAGCCGAGCCAAATCAGCAACCGAAGCCATCTCGGCATTCATGGCCGCAAGAACCGCCCGCCGCACCCGAGTAGGGAAGGGATATTCGGAATGAGCGATGATTGTGTGGCGGGGCATGGTCGTGTGGCGCAGACGCTCCAGTCTGCGTGAGGGCCGGGGCTGAGAAGACTTTCTGAGCGATGCGGGCTCCCCAATCCGCACCAGCGCCACATTGATTCCATCGCCCGAAGTTCCGCTCATCACGCCCGCCACAATCATGCGGAGCGCTCCAGCGCCGCCAGCCGAACCTCTTCACCAAACTCCCAAAGCCCGCGCGAAAGCCGCTCAATTTTGTGTGGCGTCGGGGAGGCAGCCCTTGAAAACCGAACCGAATCCGCAAGCGACCTCTTCGCCTTCGACACCCGCCGCGCAGCTTCCGCGACTCGAGCGCGAAATCGCGAATCCGTCTTCGCGGCCTGCACCAACGCCTCATATCCGCGGGTAATCAATTCTTCGCTATGGCAAATCAAAACCAGATCGCCGCCGCCGCGAACATGCTGCACAACGCTCTCCTCTATTGGAGCGTACTTCTGCACCGCGCCCATCTCCATATCGTCCGATGCGATGACCCCGTTGTACCGGATGCGCTTTCGCAGAATGTCAGTCATCCATTTCTTCGAAAGCGAAGCGGGCGCGGGGTCGCCAGTCACCTCCGGATAAGCAGCATGCGAGACCATTACAAACGGAAGACGGTTGCGCAGGATTCGATAAGGAACAATATCGTCCACCCACATTTTCTTAAGGGATTTCTGAATCACCGGCAACTCATGATGACTGTCCAGTTTGCCTTCGCCCAGGCCCGGAAAGTGCTTGCCGCAACCAAGCACGCCCGCCTCGCGCAAGCCCAGCAGAAATTCGCGGGCATACGAGATCACCTTCTTTGGGTCCGCCGACACCGCCCGCGACGCCATCACTTTGTGTGAAGCATCAAACGCAAGATCCAGCACCGGCG
>JBAWAI010000292.1:0-5643 GCA_049589215.1 Terriglobales bacterium
CTCTTGCAAGAGCTCAAGCTGGCTAAAAGGGCGGGTTTCGACGTCTTCTATCACGATGCTACCTGGTACGAGGGAGCCTCGATAATTCCAGGCATGAACGATTGGACGCTTGGGCTCGGCAGTTATAAACAGGATAAGGAGAAATTCCCCCACGGTCTTGGGAGTTTGTCGGATGCGGTTCACGCCGCCGGGTTGATGTTCGGCCTATGGGTAGACCCGGGAAATGTGGACGCGGCACGAGTCGCGTCGGGAGAAATCCCGCAAGATTGGCTGGCGATGATTGATGGTAAGACGATTGGTACAACGCATCCCTCCCTCGCACCGACTAGGCAGTTATGCCTAGGTGATCCTAAAGTAGTCGCATGGATCGAGAAGCAACTCGGGGACATCATCGAAAAGTGGCATCTCGATTGGATTAAGTGGGACCCATCGTCGACTGTGAGCTATGAGTGCAATCGCACCGATCATGGTCATGGAAAGACCGATGGGGCTTATGCTGCCTATCGTGGCCGCTTGGAAATCATGCGCTATCTGCTCGAGCGTTTTCCCAACCTGTCCGGGTTTGAATGCGATCCCTCCCTGCAATTTGCGCGAACTAACCCCGGCCCTCAGACCCTGCTGCCGGGCGGATACACCAATGAGTTCATCACCGGCCCGATGCTGAGTCCGAACGTTTGGGGTTCGCTTGCCGCCGCCGGACACGGCGACGCGGGAGGCGAGTACCTTACCGCTCGTTGGTATAGTGCCTCAGCCCTTGACTACTATTTCCGTAAACACTTCATGCACGGCGTGACGTTCGGTAACATCAACGGCATGTCGTCGCAGTTCCTCTCTGCGGCACCTCCAGGCTTCGTCGAAGCACTGGTGCGCAATCTGCTATTTTTCAAGCAGTATCGCCATCTTCTTCTGGAAGACGTCTATCACCCCAAGGTCGAGGCTGTCGGGTGGAGTTCCATCCAATACGTCAAGGACGATGCCAGCGAGTCGGTGGTCTATATCTTTCGGGATAAGTCCGAAATTGCCGACACGAGAATTCATCTGCGCGGGCTAGATGCGAAGGCAACTTATCGAATAACTAGCCTGAACGACCGCCCTGGACGAGAGCGAGACATGATGGGGGAAAGTTTGCTGAATGGCATACAGGTTCATCTTCCAGACAAATGGCTCGCAAGCGGTGACGGAGCGATTCCGGAATTCGCTGACGAGCAGCTTTACGGTTCAGACATTTTGTTGCTTCGGCGCCTTCCGTGACATGGCCGAGCCCTAAACGCTGCTGCTTCGGCGGTTGGAGTTAGTGGGTTGCCACCACTGCTCACGGCGTCGATTCTGAATTCTGAAAGACGACAATGGGGTCCCAGACGATTGGGTCTGCGCGATTCTCGCCATTGTGCTTTACAACGAATCGCATCTTATCCCCGGCCGCGACCTGAAGATTCGACAGCGAGTAATTTGTCGGTTTGTTGTAATCCGGAGAAACCTCCGCCCATCCCGAGGGTGGCCAGATCTGGGTCGAGTTTAGGAGGATCCTTACGAAACACGACGCCTTATTCTCTGCGCTGGGATCTTTTCGTATCGAACCGAATGTACTGATCACGCCAGATACTGGAGGAATGAACGTGCGCGAGAGATCGTATGCGGCGGAAGGCTGCATCCATATCCTCCCTATTGTTCCCAGTCCCGATCCTATCCAGCGACCTTCATAGCCACCCTTGTCCCACACTAATTTCTTGTACTCGCCGTTCTCGATCGTTTCTTCATAGGCCCAGCCCGGCGCGGACTGGTTTGACGAAAAATCTCCGAGGGCGTCGTACGTTCTAGGATCGCCCGCCGTTTCCCGGGCGGATACCGCGACGCTGTGATTGCCATCTCCGTCGACCGCCTCAACCTCATAGCGGTCGCCTATTTCGTCACGGGCGAGTGCGGAATGATCGAAGAAGAAGTTTCCCTTTGCGGCCTTCCCGATTACTCGCCCATTCTTATGGATCTCATAGTATGAGATCCAATTCTCAGCGTGGCCGGGGTGCCACGAAAGTTCGATGCCCTGCGCGCCAAGATTGGTTCCGACTCGCTTGGTTACGTCGGTGGGCGAGCTAGGAGGAATATGGTCCGTTCCAGAACCCGGATATCCAGATAGGTTCAGAAATATCATCTCACCGCCGGCAATCGTGTCGAGGTCAATCCCATCAGACATTAGCTGGGCGCCAGTCTTAACAATCCGTAAGCCCGCAATGCTCGCGCGCACCTCGTAGGTCGCTGCCGGTAGAAGTCCGCGCGGATAAATGATGACCGGTTTTGGCGAGACCTCCAGTTTTACCGGCCGACTCAAGTGAACATACTTGAAGCCCATCTCGTCGGGATGGGTTTGACTCATGTCGAGATCGGCCGTCACGATGACCTTGTTGTCATCTGCTCGCACCAGCGACAAAGTATAGGTGCCGCGATTGTTCCCTGGATCGAATTGCCCCAGCTGGGTAATGATCATGGGGTGCTCCAGTTGGATTGCCATTCCGAAAGATTGGGCTGAAACTCGCCGTTCCGCACCCAGTTTCACGATTCCGGTTACCAGCGAATCGGCGCCGGTGTCTGTCTGATACCTGACGTTAAGCGGCCCAAATTCCTGCCCGGGAACGCCATAAGACCGGAATGCTCCATCAACTGGATCTTCGTAAATCCCGGTCTCGAGCGAAGCGGCGGACGTCGTCTTCACGAGATCCATCTCGCCTGCTCCGCCGCGGTATTGGTCCGCCAAGCCCGGCGCCGCCTTTGACAAGCGGCTGGTCAAGTAATAAGTAGACCCGTGCTTTGCATGCTTCGTAAGGATGACGCCCTTTGAGCCATCTCGATTCATTCGCTGGAAGTACCAGATCGCGTCATCGTTCTCGACCTTCGGACGGAATACGTGACTCCAGCGCCCTGCAACCCCTTGAACCACGAGATAGTGGTATAAATCCCAATCTCGCCGGATCGACTCCACATCAGGCCCATCGCCCGGATCGCGATACCATGTCGGGTCCATCGCCAGATGCGCTCGGTCAGTGTCCGCGCTGTAGTAGGTATGATCGAAATCGACGACATTGTGCAGCTTGTCGGGAGGGACGAGAAGGGAAGTATAGTAAGCGCTATAGGGGCCGACACCCCCATCTGTATACTCGCCTGACTCCGCCAGTCGAGCGATGTCATAACTAATCCAACGGCCGCCACCATCACAAGCATCGATGCCGCACTGTGGGTAGTCGTGTTTGAAAGTCTCTAATAGCCGTCGAAAGTTTTGGTCGGCAGCCAGCGCGTCGGTGTCGTTCGAGCTTGCTGCGGGAGCGATGTCATAACGCCACTGATAGTCACCCCATGCGGCAACGCTGTCGTCGAGCAACCGCCGTTGCCACTCGGCGGTTTCCGGAATCGACTGTTCCAAAGTTTGTTGTCCCGGAATCAGCCAGTTCGGGTGTTGTTGCGCAACCTTTGACCCCTGCGTCGCTAGGAATGTCGGATACCATAGCACCCACTTCATTCCATATTTACGCAAGTAGTCCGTCGTTCTTTTCCAGTCCGGCGAGTTCCACGTACCCCATTTGTCATACCACCCGGCATCATCCCACAGAATGTCAGTGCCAGTTTCGCGCATAAGGTCGATGTAACGTAGGTCAAGCGCCAACCGCCGGCCCCAGTTGTCAGCGCTGGGAGTTCCTCCTTCACCAACCCATGGATCAGGCCAATCGACCGCCCAACGCGTCTTGGCGAAGTAATCGGGATTCGTGAACTCCCACATGTATGCATACTGCCAATCGAGCAGTTGATTTCCAAGTGCATCAACTCCGCCGGAAAACGTCGCGGCGAACGCCTTAGGTGTCTCAATCGACGCACCGGGCTCCAAGTCTTTCTCGAACCCGGCGACCTCGAGGGCCATGTCGATGGATGAACCGGCCTGATCACCTATCGTAAAACGCCAGTGGCCGAGATAGTCCCACCCTACGGCTATACCTTCGTCCGTCCTGCGATCAAGCAGAAAGACCAGAGGCAGAAAGCTGCTGTAGTTGCCGGGCTGTGCGCCGCCGTTGGAATCCAGTGTCCGCTGGTAAGTCGGGCCCATCGGCTCGGTCTTGAGCAATTGGCTTCCGTTGTAATTGCCTCCACCGGTCAAATAGTTAAACTGAGCACCGTGGATGGTGGAACTTAAGAAGTGTTCATGAAAGAAGTCGAGGTGGCTGATATGTATTGGCCGATCAGATAGATTCTGCATTGTAAGCCACTCCCGAATAACGGGAGTTCCCGGATAGACCACATAGTGCTTGGTCGCGCGTATGCCTGGCGATTCAAGGTCGATATCGAGCTGAAGCTCGCCTTGCGAGGCCTGTTTGGCGTGTTCACTTCCAAGTTGCCAGTGCCAGGCGGGCCCACCGACAGCTTCATTGTTTGCCATAAATCGAATGTCCGAGCAGTCGATCTCGGCATTACGGTATTCAAGCCCGGTCACTTTGTTTCGCAGCGAAACGAGTTCAAGCCGGCCTTCGTCAAACCGAATCTTTCGTTCAACACTGACGGTTCCAATTGTCCATTCATTACCTTCTCGACGTATATAGCCATCTCCGCCCTGGAGGCGAGTCTGCGCGCCTACCAAAGAAGCCGCCGCACACAAAAATGACAATTGGATCGCAAGCAGGCGACGCATCGTGTTTCGGGCCGACGTTCCACGCGCGTTCAATGCTGCTGCCTCCGCCACGCACCAAACATCTCGACGAAACTCAGTTGCGAGCCGGCCACGGCGCCATGGGCCAGCGTGTGGTCTGCTCGATTTCGAGTAGGCGGTTGTATTTTGCCAAACGCTCAGACTGCCGTATCGAGCCATTCTTGAATTGATCTGCCCGCCATCCTACCGCCAGATCCGCCGCCCAGTTGTCTTCGGTCTCACCGCTTCTAACGCTAAGTGTAACCGCCCACTCGGCCGCTCGGGCTTGCTTGTTGGCTTGAAGCGCCTCAGTGAGTGTTCCGATCTGATTGACCTTCAGCAATAGGGCATCGCACGCGTTCGTCTTGATCGCGCGACTTATGCGGGCCGAGTTAGTACATAAAAGATCATCGCCTAATGTGAGAGCCCGTCCGGCCATCGCGCTGCGAAGGTCAGGCCAGCTCTGCCAATCGTCTTCCGACAACCCGTCTTCCACGCTTAGGATCGGATACCGATCCAGCCACCGTACGATTGTTCTGATCATTCCAGCACTGTCGAGAACGTGCCCATCGAGGAGGTACTTGCCATCCTGATAGAAGTGAGTAGAGGCGACATCGATCCCGAGAAATACATCTTTACCGGGCGTGTAGCCTGCCTTCTCGATTGCTTCCACGGCCAGACCTAACATCTCTTCAGCAGAGCGGCAGGGCGGAGCTAAGCCGCCTTCATCTGCAGTTAGAAGGCGCATTCCGTACTTTGTCAAAACGAGGTCAGCCGCGGCCTGATAAACATCGAATGCCGAAACCAGCGCTTCATCAATGGTTCGAGCCGACATCGGAATGATCAGGACATCCTGCACCGAGACTTGCTGACCCGCATGTTTCCCCCCGCTGAAAAGGTTGATGGTTAGTCGAGGCAGAACAGTCGCGGGCGTGCCCAACATGTCGGCGAAATGCTGGTAAAGCGGGACGCCACGAGAC
>JBAWAI010000293.1:0-2478 GCA_049589215.1 Terriglobales bacterium
ACCGCCGCGTCTACCAAACTTCGCACAACAACTCACCGCCCAGGCCCTGCTTGCGCGCCTGGCGTCCCGTCATCACGCCCTTCGGCGTAGTCAGGATATTGATCCCGAGCCCGCCCAGCACGCGCGGAATCTCGGTGCGGCGCACGTAGACGCGGCAGCCCGGGCGCGAGACGCGCGACAGGTTTGAAATCACGGCTTCGTTGTTGTTGCCGTATTTCAAGTAGACGCGCAGGACCTTGTGGCCCTCTTCTTCCGTCGGCTTGAAGTTCGCGACATAGCCCTCTTCCTTGAGAATGCGGGCAATTTCGGTCTTCAGCTTGGAAGCTGGTATATCAACCTTTTGATGGCGGGCGCGAATCGCATTGCGAATGCGCGACAGCATGTCTGCGACCGGATCGGTCAACCTCATCGTTTGCTTCTCCTCGAGCCACCCGTTCGCTCCGCGTTCCGCGGAGAACCTGTCAGCGGCTTACTTGCTACGTCGTCAGTCGCTAGTCGCCAGTCGTTAGTCGTTAGCTAACAACCGACAACGACGACTGACAACACTTACCACGACGACTTCGAAACCCCTGGAATCTCGCCCCGCAACGCCAATCCGCGGAAACACAAACGGCAGATGCCGAACTTGCGGAGAAAGGCGCGCGGACGCCCGCAGATCTTGCAGCGGTTGTGCTTGCGCGACGAAAACTTCGGGAGTTTCCTGTTGCGCGGTTTGGTCTTGCTCTCCGCGCCATCCTTGACTCGTTTTGCTGTAGTTGCCACTTAGTTTCCAGCTCCTTTTGTAGAGACGGGGCTTGCCCCGTCTCAGACGCGGCGGGCCGCGTCTCTACCCATCATGCCCGGAATGGCATGCCCAGATGCTTGAGCAGACTCCGCGCCTGATCGTCCGACCTTGCCGTCGTCACAATGGTTACGTTCATGCCCTTCAGCTTGTCGACCTTCGCGTAATCGATCTCGGGAAAAATCAGCTGATCGTGCAGCCCGAGCGTGTAGTTGCCGCGCCCGTCGAACGATTTGGTTGACACTCCGCGAAAATCGCGCACCCGAGGCAGAACAATCGTTACCAGGCGATCAAGAAATTCATACATGCGGTCGCCCCGCAGCGTCACCATGGCGCCGATCGGCATGCCTTCGCGAACCTTGAAGGCGGCGATGGATTTCTTCGCCTTGGTCACAATCGGCTTCTGGCCGGTAATCTGGCCGAGCTCGTTGACCGCCGGATCCATGATCTTGGCATTCTGCGTCGCTTCGCCTACGCCCATGTTGACGACAATCTTGTGAAGCCGCGGAACCGCCATCGGATTCTTCAGGTCAAGTTCCTTCACCAGCGCGGGCGCAACTTCCTTTTCGAAGCGCGAGCGCAGACGCGGACGCTCCTTCGCCGAATGCCGGGCCGCCTCGGGTCCAGCCTTCATCTCGTCGGCGCCCGACTTTTCGCCCTTGGCCTTCGCCGCCCTGGGCTTCTGCGCGTCGCCTTTTTTCTGGTCCTGCTTCTGCTCTTCTTTTGCCATGTTCGCTCTTGCCTTCTTCACCACGGTTTCGGAGTGGTTACCGGTTCGTGAGGAATTTTGTAAATCTATTTATCGAGCGTCGCTCCGCACTTCTTGCACACCCGCACCCTGCGGTCGCCCTGCACCTGATGCCCGATTCGCACCGGCCCGCAGGTCCCGCAGACAAGCGCCACGTTCGAAATCGGAACCGGCCGCTCCTGCTCGGCAATACCGCCCTGGATGTTGCGCTGCGGATTCGGCCGCACGTGCTTCTTAACCGTCATGACGTGCTCGACCAGCACCCGGCCTTCGTCGGGCAGCACGCGCAACACGCGTCCTTCTTTTCCGGTATCGCGCCCGGTCATCACCTTCACGGTGTCGTTGCGCCGGATGTCGACTCGCTTGTGTACTTTCGTAGTTGCTGTTCCCATCTAAAATCCCCAATCTCTGCACTCTGCGAGCTGAACTCGCTTTTCCTGAAACCTAGGACCTGACACCTGCGACCTACAGTACTTCCGGCGCCAGCGAAACAATCTTCAGAAACTTCTTCTCGCGCAGCTCGCGCGCCACCGGACCGAAGACGCGCGTCCCCACCGGCTCGCCCGCGTCGTTGATCAGCACGGCCGCATTCTGATCGAAGCGGATGTAGGTGCCGTCGCGCCGCCGGTGCTCCTTGCGCGTGCGCACGATGACTGCTTTTACGACTTTGCCCTTCTGCACCTGCCCGTCGGGCGCGGCTTCTTTCACGCTTGCCGTGATCACGTCGCCGAGCCTGGCGCGCAACCCGGTGCCGCCGCCGAGCGGCAGAATCATTTGCAGCTTGCGGGCGCCGGAATTATCGGCGACCTCGAGCATGGATCTCATCATTACTGCCATGTTCGTCTCTCCCCTGGCCCTTTACCGGCCCGCCACGACTTCGGCGTCGGAGTGAATCTCCGGCACCAGCGCCGTCTTGCGCACAATTTCCTTCAGCTTCCAGCGCTTCAGC
>JBAWAI010000294.1:0-31352 GCA_049589215.1 Terriglobales bacterium
AACGGCCACTCGGCAGCGATCAGGGCCAGACTGACGGGAAGAATCAACAGGATGTGCGTGTATTCGTCGTCGTGCAGCGCCAGCGTGAACGTAGCCAGCAAAGAACGGCAGCCGACGACCAGAGATGCGGCCAGGAGTACGGCAAAACGGGCCCAAAGCGATGCGCGCTGCGGGGAGCCGCCGGCGATTGCCTCAGAGCGAGCGTCGCGCGTCATTGGCTGTGCCCGAACATGCCGCGATTATAGATCACGGGTTTCAACATACGGCGTTGTGGTGTTCGGCTATGGGGTGGGCGATTCCAAGCTTTTCTCGTCGTCATTTTGTGACCGCGGAGTGACTTCACGACATGCGAATTCGAGCAAGCAATGTGACCGCGAGTTGAGTTACATATTTTGACGTTTGCTTTCGCGAAACTGGGGTTAGACTGTCCGGCATTAGTTTAAGCAGAAAATTCTGCGGCGAAGTCTTCAGATTCATGACCAAAATTTGCTGATGCTGGTTGTCCGCTCGCAATCAGAGAGCGGGATGGAAATTTCGAATCTGAGTTTAACTCGGAGGCAAGTGATGAAACGGCTGTCGAGCGCACTGTGCACATTGACCGTTATTTTATTTATTTCATCTCTACGTCCAGTTCAGGCGCAGACAGCGACGGGCGTGGCGCGGCCGGCGGCGCCATTCAATTACGACATCCGAGATGAAGTTACGCTTTCCGGCACGGTGACCAGCATCGTGGCAAAGGCCGCTCCGGGAATGATCGGTGGGTCACATTTGCTTTTGACCTCATCGTCGGGTCGGGTGGATGCGAGTTTGGGAAGGTTCGGTTTGCACGGCTCCGGCGGCGTTTCCGTGAGCGCCGGGCAACAGATTGAGGTGAGGGGCGTGATGAGGACGATCAAGGACAAGCCCGTCTTTCTGGTGCGCACCATGACGGTGGGTGGCGAGGTTTATACCTTGCGGAATCCGCACGGGGTGCAGTTGTCTCCCCAAGCACGTCAACGAACTGGGCAGAAAACGGGACAGACGGGGGAGTCGCGATGAAAAAGTCAGGTTACGCTAATGTCCGCAGTTTGATTTTCCTGGTTCTCCTTTTACCGCCATTGATGTTGCTGCCAGGCTGCAATAGCTCGAACTTCAATCCCCCGTCTGAATCGATTGCGGCGACGAGTGGAACGCCGCAAAGCACGGCGGTCAACACCGCGTTCGCAGCGCAGCTGGTGGCGACTGTGACCATGGGCGGAACGCCCGTCAGCGGAGCATTTGTTGTTTTCACGGCTCCATCGTCGGGAGCGAGCGGCACCTTCGCATCGAATTCATCTGCTTCCGAAACGGATACGACGAACTCGGCCGGCGTAGCTATGTCGTCAGTTTTCACCGCCAATGGAGTCATCGGGGCCGACACCGTGACCGCCACGGTCGCGGGCGTGATCAGCTCAACCAGCTTCGCATTGACGAATACATCGGGGGCGGCGGCTTCGATCATCGCCACAAGCGGATCGCTGCAAGATGCGACGATTGACACGGCGTTCGCTGCGCCCCTGGTGGCAACGGTGGTGGATAGCAATCAATATCCGGTGAGCGGCGCGACAGTTACGTTTACGGCTCCGTCGTCAGGCGCGAGTGGCACGTTCGCGAATGGAACCGCGACGGACACGGAAACGACGGATGCGAACGGCATGGCCACCTCGGCGCCATTCACAGCCAACGGAACAGCGGGAGGATATGCGGTCGCGGCGTCTGTCACGGGAGTAGCGACGCCGGCAAATTTCAGTTTGACGAACATAACGGGAGCCGTCATATCGATCACGGCGACCGGCGGAACACCGCAAAGCGCGACCGTCAATGCCGCGTTCGCTGCACCGCTGGCGGCAACGGTGATGGCGAATGGATCTCCGGTTAGCGGGGCGCTGGTGACGTTTGAAGTTCCAGCGACAGGCCCGAGCGGAACGTTCGCCGGTGGAGTGAATACGGCGACAACCGACGCGAATGGCGTGGCTACATCGGTGACGTTCACGGCAAACGGCTCGGTTGGGATCTACACGGTCACGGCGACGGTGGCGAACGGCGCGCAGCCTGCCAACTTTGTTTTGACGAACAAACCGATCAGTTATGCGTTCTATTTGAGTGGGCTGGAGGCGATCAATGCGGGACCGAATTTCTACGCACTCGCAGGATCGGTGAGCGTGGACGGCAATGGCAACGTGCTGGGCGGCGAACAAGACTATAACGACGGCTTCGGATTGAACTCGCCGGAACCTTCCGGAGACACGATCCTGCCGGCGATGTCCGCGCTGATCGTGGATCCTACGACCGGCCAGGGAACGCTCACGCTGACGACGAACAATTCGAGTCTCGGCCAGAGTGGCGTTGAGACGCTGGGGGTGCAGTTTGTGAACACGAACCACGCGCTCATCGTCCAATTTGACGGGTCGGCAACATCGAGCGGCAGCATGGACGCGCAGACCTTGTCGAGCGCGCTCAACGATGGGAACTATGCCTTCACTTATTCGGGAGTTGACCCGTCGTATGAGCCGATTGTGCTTGGGGGGGTGTTCTCGATCTCAGGCAGCGGTACTGCGCTGCAGGGCACCTTCGACGTTGATGATGCCGCAGCTGCGACGACTCCCACGCTGGGAACGCCTTTCAGCGGATCAATCACCGGCCCCGATGCGTTTGGCCGGGGCACCATCGCGAGCTCTGCTCTGGCAATTTCACTCAACTATTACGTTGTTGGTCCGGAGGCGATAAGGGTCGTCAATGTGGATGCGGACCTTGGCGATGCAGGAGTGGGCTCGGTGTACGGACAGGGCGCGGGCACTTTCAGCAACGCTTCGGTCGGCAACTCAATATTTGGCGTTGCCAGCAGCTCGTTCGGAAATCTCTATGCAGCGGCGGGCATGCTGAATACGGATCCGGACGCCGGCACGTTCAGCGGCGTCGGGGACGACAATGAATACTACAACGGCGTGATTGCTCCCAAGGCGACGATTGCGGGCAGCTATGCGGTCGCGAGCAATGGATACGGCAGCCTGACGATCACGCCTGCCGACCTCGGAGACGTCAGCGTGTTTGGTGTTTATATGACGGACCCGCTTCTCAACATCAGCGACCCGAACAACACTACCAGCGGATTGGGAGGGGCGTTGATTGCTGAACTCGACGGGTTCGACCTCAGCGGCACCGGGGTTTTACTTCCACAGACGGACACGTCAACGTTGAGCTTCGCGGGCGGCTACGCCTTTGGCGCGCAGGCTGACAATAATGCCCGCGGGCCGAGCCTTGGATGGGAATTCGACTTCGTTGGTCAGGCCTCGGTGAGCAGTGACGCTTTCAGCGGAGCGCCCGGCCTGATCAGCGATCCGTTCTTCATCTTCAATAACACGCCGCCGGATGGAACCGATACCGGGACATTCTCAGGCACCGCCGTGCCGGATGGCGCCAATGCCGGCCGCTACACGATGAAACTCAACATAACCGTTATGGCCGACCCGAGTTACACGGTTGCGATCTACCAGGCGAATGGCGGGCAGTTGCTCTGGCTGGATGAAGATTCGAATGCCGAGAGCGTATTCCTGGGATCGCTGCAGCAGCAAGGGTCGCTGGCTGGTCTGCCTGCGGCAAAGGCCGGAGTTAAAGCCAGGGCGAAACAGAAACGATAGCGCCACGGAAGAAGGTTCGCCGGAAAAATGAAACGATCTCGACTATCCGCTTTTCTGCTGACGTTCTTGGGGCTGGCTGCGAGTTTTGCGCATGCCGGGTCTTACCAATATTTCCGCGTCGGAAACAAGAACGACATGCAGACGAAGCCTGCGCCGGGAACGGCAATGATGGGAGGCGGCGAAGATCTTGACGAGGCGTTCCGCTGGCTCTGCGAACTGGGGGCGGGCGGCGATTTTCTGATTTTGCGAGCGACCGGGAGCGACGCCTATAACTCATACATCAACGGATTGTGCAGGCTGAATTCAGTGGCGACGCTTATCATTCCCGACCGGCAGTCTGCGCAGGAACCAACAGCGGCGGGGATTATCCGCCGCGCGGCAGTCATATTCATCGCCGGCGGCGACCAGGCTAATTACATCCGCGGCTGGAAGGATACGCCGGTGCAGGATGCGATCAATTCGGGTATCGCCGACGGCAAGCCGATCGGAGGCACCAGTGCCGGGCTGGCTGTGCTTGGTGAATTTGTGTATGGCGCGCTTGGAGACCGCCCTGACGACAATGACCTTGCTTCCCCTGAAGTGCTGGCTAATCCCTATTTCGAGCGCGTGACGCTGGCGCGCGGATTTCTAACTGTTCCGCACCTGGAGAACCTGCTGACGGATTCGCATTTTGCGACCCGTGACCGCATGGGGCGAACCTTGGGCTTTCTTGCCCGAGTTATGCAGGATGGATGGTCGAAAACTCCGCGCGAGATTGCGGTCGACGAAAAATCGGCTTTGCTGGTTGGCTCGGACGGAACGGGATTTGTGGTCGGTAAGGGAAAAGGCGTCTACTTTCTGCGGCCGTCGCTTGCGCCGGAGGTTTGCAAAAAGGGCGAGCCTCTTACTTTTCGTAACGTCAGCGTTTATAAGCTTCCGGCTGGCGGACGCTTTGATCTTGTCTCATGGACGGGCACCGGTGGCACGAACTACTTACTTTCTGTTGTGAATGGCCGCATTGAGAGCACGGCTGCCAATCACGAAGTTTATTGACCAATCTCCGCGCGGAGCGGGGAGATTCATCTGCACACTTGCTGTTGAAGAGTTGATGTTTAGGAGTTGGGCATGAACTTTCCGAGGGTTGTACTGCTGTTGCTGGTTGTGACGCTGGGCGCGGGCTTATCCTGGGCTCAGGATGCGACTGGAAGAATTGCGGGAACCGTTTACGACCAGCAAGGGGCAGTTATTCCTGCGGTGCAGATCACTGTTACTAATATAGCGACCCAGGAAGTGCGCGTCGCGATGACCACCAAAGAAGGAGTGTTCCAGTTACTGGGGTTGCCGATCGGCACTTATAAGGTCACGGCCGAGCGGGCCGGCTTTCGCACAATAGTCAGCCAGGATCAGAAGCTACAGATCAACCAGGTTCTGCGCATCGATTTCAAGATGGAGGTAGGCGCGGAGAGTCAGACTGTAGATGTGGGCGCCGAAGCTGCGCTGGTGGAGACCGTCAACCCCACGCTGGGCGAGTCAATCACGGGACGCACCCTCACCAACATGCCTCTCAATGGCCGTGACATGATGGATCTGGCGCTACTTCAACCCGGAGTAACCGAGAGTAATGACGACAACGAGGGTGCGGGCAAGTACAGCATCGCCGGCGGGCGCACCGACTCAGTGACATTCCTGTTGGATGGCGGAAACAATAACGACCTATTGGATAACAGTAACGTGCTCGATCCTAATCCCGACGCGATCGAAGAGTTCCGGATTCTAACCAGCGATTACACCGCGGAGTACGGGCGCAATGGAGGCGGGATCATTAGTGTAGTCACGAAGTCCGGAACTAATAGCATCCACGGCAGTGTATTTGAATTCGTAAGGAATCGGGATTTTGATGCCAACGATTATTTCAACAAGCAGCAGGATCTTCCGCGGCTTGACCTGAAGCGCAACCAGTTTGGAGCTACGTTGGGCGGCCCGATCGTTAAAGATAAGACTTTCTTTTTCCTCGCCTACCAGGGGCAGCGACAGAATCAGGGGTACCCACTCATTGATTCTCCGGTCTACACGCCGCAGGAGCTGCAGGGTAATTTTTCTGAGGCCGAACCGTTCGACGGCGTTGTTTGTGTACTCAGCGCGGGGTGCCCGGATCCAAATGTAGTGGCGTTTCTCGCGGCGAATCCATGGTTTTCGACTCCCAATGGGAGCGTGGCCAATGCCATCATCGACCCCACCAAGATCGATCCCATCGCTCAGAACTACATCAAGGCGGGGCTGATTCCGACTGCGCCGAACGGTCTGCTCTCAACGTCGGAAGAGGCACAAGACAACCGCAACGAACTGACCAGCAAAATCGATTTCAACCTCAATGCCAAAGACAAGATTTCCGCGACCCTAGGCTGGAACCGTGCCGGCGACCCGTTCACCGGGACTTATAACCCGGCGCCCAGCGCCAGCGTGCCGGGCTTTCCCGCCACGAATAAGAAGAATTACTACTATCTCAACCTCGCCTACACGCGAATTTTTACGCCGACCGTACTCAACGAATTTCATTTCGTCGTGCACCGTACCAATTTTCTATCCGACGAACCAGCGAACAAGCTGCCGACCGGCCCAAGTCTCGGCATCCAGATCACTCCCGACCTGGCGACGGGCCCGACCGACATTTTTTTCGATAACGGCTTATTGATCGGCCCGACGGAAAACGGCCCCACGACCTTCATCGAAAACACATTCTCCTGGACGGATTCGGTTTCTTGGACGCATGGGAAACACAGCTGGAAGTTTGGCGCCGGGTTTTCGCCCTACCAGGAGAATCTGGACTATGGATTTTATTTGAATGGAGAGTTCGATTTCTATTCGGACAATATTGTGGGCTCGGGAAACGACTATGCCGATTTTCTGCTGGGCACGCCGGATGCCTACTTCCAGAACGCGCTGGCACCTTCCAACATTCGCAGCAAGAGTACCTACGCATTCGCCCAGGACGAGTTGCATGTAACCCGGAACCTGGTGCTGACGATGGGCCTGCGCTACGAGTACAACTCACCCAAATATGACACCAAGGGACGAACCTTCTCGGTTATCCCGGGAGAACAGTCGCACGTATTTGTGAACGCGCCGCTGGGACTGGTGTTTCCGGGTGATCCCGGCGCACCCAAAGGGACGAACTTCCCCGATCGCAAGAACTTTGCTCCGCGATTCGGGTTTGCCTGGGATCCGACGGGAAGCGGCAAGACCAGCCTGCGCGGCGGAGTGGGGATTTTCTATGACATCCTGAAGGGCGAAGACAATCTCCAATTCAACGGCCAGCCGCCGTTCGTGGGCTCCGCGGGACTCTTCTACACTTCCCCGGATTTCGCACCCTACTGTAATAGCTGCACAGTAACTGCGCCGCTGACTTATATGACCCAGCCCTTTCAGAACGCATGCAATTACGACCTGAACGGCGACTGCGTCAGTTTGGGCGTGGCCAACACATTTCCATCGAAGCCACCTGCTTCTAACATTGACTTCACCCCTTTTCTGCCGATCAACAGCACCGGCGCCATCTATTTGGACGCCCCGCACCTTCGTACACCCTACGTCTACCAATACAATTTGAGCCTGCAACGTAATGTGTTCGCCGATATGGTTCTGGAAACGAACTATGTAGGCAGCACCGGGCGTGGGCTGACTTCCCTCAAAGACATTAACCCCATGGTTCTCGGAACCACAAACCATGTGCTGGACAGCAGTTGTCCGGGATGTTTTGGACAGCTTCCGGAATTCCAGAACGTATCCAATGCCAATTACAACGCCTTTGAAGCGAGCCTGACTCGGCAACCGAAAGACTCTCGTCTGGGCACGGTTTATTACACGCTCGCCTACACTTACGGCCACAACCTCGACAATGCGTCAGGTTTTCAGCAGCGCAATTACTCAGTGCCCACCTACGCGCCCCATCTTTTCTATGCTTCCGGCGACAGCGATGTGCGCCACCGCATCAGCCTCAGTGGAGGATGGGATTTGCCGATCGAACGCGCGTGGGGAGCGGGACCGAAGCGCCTCACTAAGGGTTGGAGCGTCTACCCCATCTTTACTTACAGGACAGGATTCCCCTACGACCTCTCAGCCCAGTTGCCCGATTCCATTGATCCCACGAACCCCGGTACTTCCGGCGCGGGCGATCCCGGCCTGACGCGGGCGGCGGCAGTGGCACCGATAAGAACCTTCGATCCCAGGCACGTGCGGACAATTCAGGAGGTTACGTATAACTCGGTGCAAATACCCAATACGAACCAATACCAGTGCGTGATCTCAACCCAGGCGGTGACCGGCAACTTTATCTTTGATCCGAACAGTTTTTCGAACGTGCCGCTGGAGAACAATAACTATTACGACGGCGGCGTTCCGAACGCCTGCTTCCCGCAACTCGATCCGGTGAACAACCCGGCGGATCGAACCTACGGTGTGCCGCGCAATATTCTGCGTGGACCGACCTTGACCAATCTCGATATCGCGATTGCCAAAACGACTACGATTACCGAGCGCATCAAGATGGAGTTCCGCGCCGAGTTTTTCAACGCCCTGAATCATCCGGAGTTCGCTCAACCAACGCTGCTCAATAACACTGCCAATATTGACAGTCCAACGTTCGGCTTGGTTACGACAACCGGCAGCTTCCGTGGGGCGACTCCCCGCATAGGACAATTCGCGCTACGGTTTACGTTCTAGAGGCCGTCGATGCTGCTGTCTGTGGAAGAAATACGCCGACCGTTCAGCGACGAAGGTCGCCGGAGGCGTTGGGTCGGTCTACACTGAAGGTGCGTTAGGCTAGCCAGATGACGATTGGAAATGCACCTTCTACAAACGAAGCGGCAGTTCGAGGAAATACCTCGAGAGTGTTTGCATGGGTTCTCGGAAGCCTGCTGGGTGCGGTTTGTGCGCTGATTGTGCTGGGATCGTTGCTGTGGTTCTCTACTGGACTCGGCCTATTACACCTTTTGGGTTTGGGCGGAGGGCGCACGCGTATCAACGTGGATCAGCCCACGGTAGTTCGTCAAGTTCAGCAGCTGCAGCGGCTTGAAACCGTGAGTTATACGATGGATAAGATTATTTCGGGCGAGCACGCGAATGCGTATCTGCCGAAATTTCTGGCCGGTGACCGCCTGCTGCTGGTGGTACACGCCGAGGTGGTGGCGGGCATAAACCTTGCGGCTTTGCAGCCGGGTGATGTCCGAGTGCAGGGGGAGAAAGTGTCGATTCACCTGCCGGCCGCCGAAATCTTCAGCACACGAATCGATAATGCAATGACGAAAGTATATTCCCGGGACACTGGTCTATTCTCTTCCCCGGATCCCGATCTCGAAAGCGAGGTTCGCGAAGAAGCTGAGCGCCAACTCCAGCAAGCCGCGCTGCAGGGAGGGATCCTCAAAACCGCGGCAGACAATGCACGCAGCACAATATCGGGCATGCTACACGGCTTTGGCTTCCGCGAGGTAGATATCCAGTGAGTTGATCGCAGGGGCATGAGCGACGGCGCGTCGTGATCGAGAGTGCGAGCATGGTGATTTATCTTTCACTGCAATTCATGCACTCCAATTCATGAACCCGAGCGGCCCATCCTCCACGTGCATGAAGGAGGATGGCGCCACTTGAGGTTCCTCGGGTACTTTGCGGCTACTTTGAAATCTGCACCGCGAGCGTATTGAAGCCGAGGACAATCGTGCTGCTACCTCCCTCCGACCCGCCGCCGCACAACGCGAAGGTGTTTTTTCCGACTTTTAGGCCATCGGATGGATTGATCACCCATTGATAGCTGGCGTTGCCGAACGATCCGTTACCTCCCGAGCCGAGGTTGAATTCCGGCAGCCGGTTCGGCCCAAAGAATATGTTGCATTCCCCGCCATTGAGACTGATGCCGGCATTTCCCTCGGCGGTGGCCTGGTAATCGGCATTGAATGTTACAAGTACGGGAGCGATCGCTTTTGGCTCGGTGATGCTGACTGATTCACCCCAGGGAGAACAACACACTCCCGTGAACGTCACGGGGCTGTTTGTGTAACGGAAGACTTGCGCCACCGGAACGGCGAAGGCGGCGGTTGCTCCGGCAAGAACCAAACAGGTCGCAGCTGCCAGAAATGTCACACTTTTGCTTATTCTTGAAAATGCTCTCATTTTTTTCTCTCCTAATTTATTTAGTTTTTGACGTGCGATGGGATTGCCTTACGGCGAGGTGGCGCATAGAAAACGTCTATCCCACAACGTGCTGGATATTGGAGAAACGAGGGCGACTTTCCAATAGCGGCGGGCTGTCGAATTGCTTAATTTTCCTGTCCCGTTAAGCCTCAGAAAACAAAGGAGATTCCCGGCGTCGCACCGAGGAGGTGGGGCGTGCCTACGCACGGGCGCGACGGTCCGAGCTTCGGGAAGCGCTCGTCTTCAGGATCTATATAGGTTTGGGCAGGAGGAATCTGGTGACCAGCGTGCCGATGATGGCCGCGCGCTGAGCAATTTCAGCGGAGCGCATTGGTAGAATAAGTGGCTCCATCGGGACGCTGGTTTTCTGGAAGCCGCTTATGGAGTCGACGCCAATCCGGTTCGGGGACGATTTCGAGCTTGACCGGCGCTCACAGAAGCTGTCTCGCGCCGGGCGGACCTTGAAGCTGGAGCGTATTCCAACCGAAATTCTGGTTTTACTCATCGAAAAAAATGGCGAGACCGTCTCGCGCGAGCAGATCATTGAGCGGATCTGGGGCAACGGCGTTTTTCTCGATACAGACAATAGCATCAACGGCGCCATTCGTAAGATTCGGCAGGCTCTCAAGGACGATCCGGAGCAGCCGCAGTTCATACAAACAATCACGGGTTCGGGATATCGATTTATCGCGCCGGTTCTCGCGCCAATATCCGTCCCGGAAGTCGCCGGCCTGGGCCAAAATGCGCAAGGTCTGCCCGGCCAGCGTGTCTCCGATTTTACGCCGCAAGACGCATCGCCTACGGTCATAACGGCGAGCGCGTATCCGGATCGCACCAGTTCCTCTCGGCTTCGCCTGGGGCTCGTTGGGGGATTGGTCATCGTGCTATCCGCAGCTTTGGTCGTCTACCTTCAAAGCCGGCGTTCAACTTCGCCGATGCCTCCGACTGGCCGGTCGATGCTGGCGGTGCTACCCTTCGAGAACTTCACTGGCGATGCCACTCAGGATTACTTCAGCGACGGGCTCACCGAAGAGATGATCAGCCAGTTGGGAAACCTCGATCCGGCACATTTGGGTGTGATCGCCCGGACGTCGGTGATGCACTACAAGCACGAGCAGGCGCCCCTGAGTCAGATTGCCAAGGAGCTGGGGGTGCAATATGTGATCGAAGGAAGCGTCCGGCGGGATGCGGGGCGGGTTCGGATTACTGCCCAGCTCATTCAAACCAAGGACCAGACGCACCTTTGGGCACGTCAATACGATCGTGACTTAAACAACCTGCTGACGCTCCAGTCGGAGATCGCGCGGGAAATCGCGAACGAAATCGAATTCAGCCTGAGCGGCCGGCGACCGATCGACGCCGCGCCTACGTCTTCCCAGGGACCGAATGCCTACGAGGCGTATGACCTCTACCTGCGAGGGCGATTCTTTTGGAACAAGAGAACTGTCGAAGGGTTTCGCGAGGCGATCGATTATTTTCAACAAGCCATCGCGAAAGATCCGGGCTACGCTCGCGCGTATGCGGGGCTGGCTGATTCTTATGCCTTGCTTGGCGGGTATGGTGTGACTCCGCAGAATGAGTCGATGCCAAAAGCGCGCGCCGCCGCTCTCAAAGCGCTCGAGTTGGACAGCGGCCTGGCGGAGGCTCATACCTCGCTGGCCCTGATCACGGAGAATTTCGATTTCGACTGGGCCAAAGCGGAGCAGGAATACCGGCGCGCCATCGAATTGAATCCAAGCTATGCGACGGCCCACCAGTGGTACGCCGAATATCTTGCCTTGCTTGGGCGCTTTGATGAAGCGTTGGCGGAAAGCGAGCGGGCGCGGGCACTCGATCCTCTTTCGCTGATCATTGCCGCCGACAAAGGCGCGATTCTGTATTACGCGCGCCGGTATGACGAGGCCATCGCCCAATTCCGCGGGGTCAGAGAGATGGAACCAGACTTCCCGCGAGCCCAGATGATGGTCTCAGCGCTGGTCGAGAAGGGGGAATTCGCGACGGCGCTGGCTGAATTTGAAAAATCAGACGATCGCCGAAATGAAGCCTGGACGTGGGCGTGGCGCGCCTATGTTTATGGGCGAGGAGGCCAGCATGCACAGGCTGAGCGGGCCCTGGAGAGAGTGCGGCTTTCCTACAAGCGCCAACCAATCAGTCCCGATCCCATGCTTTGGGCACTGCTTGGCGGCGGCGATCGGAACGAAATCTTTGCCTGGTTTGAAAAAGCTTATGCAGACCACTCGAACCTTCTGACCACGCTCAAGGTGAATCCGGCGTTTGATCCGCTGCGCGACGATCCGCGCTTTGAGAGCCTTATGCGGAGGGTCCGATTTACGCAATAATCCGAGCCGGCACGTAGTGTAAGAAAGCGAGCAACGCCGAGCGCCAATTTGCGGAGGATCCAGGCGATCAGTGTCCCACCACCTGCTTCACTCCATTCGACGTACTGCCTTCCAGAGTCTGGTCACCGCCGTACACCGCCTTGATGTGTGGCGTGCCCACGTGCAACGTGGAGGTCGTGAACGTCGCCGAACCACCGCTCAATGATGCTGTTCCCACAACCCTGGTGTAATTCTCAAAGGTCACTGTCTCTCCATCCGGCGGCGCAGGAGTGACTACCGCGGTAAAGGTCACTGCGTCTCCGCGAGTTGATGGATTCTCCGAAGAGGCCAGCACTGTCGTTGTGGTGCGAGCCGATGGATTAAGTTTGAACGCAACACCGCAACCACCGGAGCCAGGACAGTTGCTGGATGTTCCACCGCCGTATGTCGTTCCATAAAAATTGCCGCTATCTATAATCAGCGTGTCGATCGGGTTGGCGCCGTCCGTACCATTGAAAGACCAGAGAAACGTCCACTCGTAGCTGGAACCGCTGCCCGCTAGTTCGAAGACAGCGCCGCATCCGTCGTAGCACGGAGATTTGAAAACACCGAATCCGGTCGTGCTGTAAATGTTCCCGGATGAGTCAAACATGACCGCAGCCTTGGGATTGGCGCCGTCGGGCCACATGAAGGAATAAAGAATTTCCTCCGTATACTCTCCAGCTGATGGAGACAGCTTCCAAACCGTTCCCATGCCTTTCTGTGCGCCGCCACTCACCGTCGTGCCATAGACGTTTCCGGCGCTGTCGAGCACGGGAGTTCCTTCAGGACCCGACCCGTCGTCCGGGCCGGCCTTGAAGGTGTGAAGGATCATCGCATTCCAAGCTCCTCCGTTCGGTGACAGCTTGAAGATGTGGCCGTGTCCCACATCGTCGGCGCCGTAGAGGTTGCCGGCGCCGTCTATCGTTAATCCGGCATAGCCACCCCTGTCATAAATAACCTGCTCATTCCACCCGCCACTGCCGTCCGGAGACAACTCGTAAACTGTTCCCGAGCCGGTGCCTCCGCTATAAGTCGTCCCATATAGGTTTCCGAAGGAGTCCCAGGTAAGGCCGGCAAACGGGGAGGCGCCATCGGGGGTTGACTTGAAACTGTAGAGGACGGTTTCACACCAGCCACTTCCGGTGTTGCTGCCAGTTGGGCAACCACCGCGCGGCTCGGGGCTCAACTCGAACACGAGACCGTATCCGGAATAAGGGCCCGACGCGAAAAGGCCTCCGTAGTAGCTGGTCCCGTAGAGATTGCCGCGACCGTCGAAAGTTAGATAGGAATCGGGATTCGACCCGTCTGAGCAATAAGCAAGCGAACAAAAGCTGTACAGGACCGTCTCGCTGTATCCGCCGCTATCGTTTGGAGAAAGCTTATAGGCAGTGCCGTACATATTGGCTCCGCCTAGCTGGGTGGTCCCATAGAAGTTTCCCGCGCCGTCGGGCGTGAGGCTTGACGCTGGGTTCTCGCCGTCCACGCAGTTCGCCTGAGAGCAAAAGTTGTAGAGTACGGTCTCCGGTTGAGCGTGCGCCCGTGGAAGAGCAACCAACAGCAGTCCGAAAAGTCCAGCTAACGTCAGAACGCCTCGCATATCCCTCTCCTCGTCTCCGGCTTCAGATCTGGGTTCAGAACATCACCCCCAGTTCGAAAAAACACGCCTGCATTTCGCACCTACGGCCTGAACTCGAACGCGATCCCGCAACCCTGTGGATCGAGGCAATAGTCACCGACGCCACCGTTGTAGGCTGTTCCGTATAAACTGCCGCTGTTCAGAATCAGACTCGTTACCGGATGAGCGCCGTCCGTCCAGCTGAAAATCCAAAGAATGTCGGTTTTAAAGTGTGCCCCTTTTGGGCGCTTTGCGAGTTCGAACACCGCGCCGCAGCCTGACCTTTCCTCCTTCTTCTGCTTCCCTGTTTCGGTGCAGTACGTGGAGCTGCCGCCATATTCGGTCATGCCGTAGATGTCGCCGGAGGGATCGAGCACAATCCCGGCGGAAGGAAGATTGGGCGCTCGAATCGAGAAGCAGCATCCGAGGATGCCGGGGCCAGACTGGAAGGAATGAAGAACCTCCTCGGTATACTCGCCACCGGAAGGAGTCAATTTCCAAACGGTGCCGCACCCCAGGTGGGAGTCGCACGTCCCTATACCGCCATAGACGGTCGTGCCGTAGAGATTTCCGGCGCTATCGAGTTGCGGCGTGCCTGTGGGGTAATTGCCGTCCTTCGGGTGGCCGGCGAAGGCGTGAAGGATGGCCTCGCACCAACCGTTGCCGGTATAGCTGCCACTTGCGCACCCGCCGGGCGGTTGCGGGCTCAATCCGAACACCGTGCCGGCCGCGTATGTACCGCCATCTTCGGTGGTCGCGTAGAGGTTCCCGTTCGCGACTTGCAACTGCGCGCCGGGATAGGCGCCGTCGACGCAACTCGGCTGAGCGCAAAAGCTGTAGAGAACAGACTCACTCCAACTGCCACTGTGGTTCGGGGACAACTCATAAACCGTTCCCATTCCGCCGCCTCCGGCGTAAGTTGTGCCATAGAGGTTGCCGGATGGATCGAAGGTAAGCCCGGCAAACGGGGAGGCGCCGTCGGGGCTCGACTTGAAACTGTGCAGGACAGATTCGCACCAGCCGTTACCGCTGTTGCTGCCGCCCGGGCAACCGCCATCCGGCTCGGGGCTCAGCTCGAACACAACGCCGTATCCGTTGAAACCATCGGCGCATGTTGACGCGATGCCTTGTCCGTTCGCGCCCCCGGAGCAAGCTGTGCCGTAGAGATTTCCGGCGCCGTCGAGGATCAGATTAGACATTGGATCATTGCCGTCTGCGCAGTTCTCCAGGGAACAAAAGCTGTACAAGACAGCCTCGTTGTAGCCGCCGACACCGTTTGGGGAAAGCTCAAAGACAGTGCCCTCCATATTGGCGCCACCCAGTTGGGTGGCCCCATAGAAGTTGCCTGCGCCGTCCGGCGTGAGGCTAGAGGATGGACCCTCGCCGTCGACACAGTTCGGCTGAGAACAGAAGCTGTACAGTACGATTTCGCTTTGAGCATGCGCACGGCGAACGACAGTGATTAGGAGCGTAGAAAACAGAACTAGGGTCAGGGCGCCACGGGTAGCACTCATAAAGCATGAACCTCTATGGAGGGAGTTTCGCCTCAACGGGTGTTGCGTCTTAACGAGCAGGATCTGCTCTTTGGCGAGGCTCACCAATTATAGGAATGACCGGCACCCTGTCAAGAGCCAAAGTCCGCCGAAAGCCGCGAGGCAAGCCTCGTCTGGGCTGCACCCCACGCGCCTGGTTGGCGGGACAATTCCGGAGTCATTCATCGATGGCGGCGGGGCCGAAGCGTGATCACGATAATAATTCTCGATCCGGGGCTTATGAACCCACCCTGGTGTTGCTTTTCCTGGGTCGACATAAAACGACAATCGATCGGGGAGCTACTTGGTATTTCGTCTGTGCTAAAGAGATTCCGTCGTCCGAGAAATCATCTGGACTGGGCAAAGCCGTGTCCACGATTCTCTTCCACTCCCCGGCAGTTCCCTCCTGGACATTGAACTCCAACTCTTCCCAATACGCATTGATCATGGCGTAGACGTCGTCATCACCCTGAGAAGCACCGTGCAGGCAGAATGCGAGGCTGCGTGAGTCAGGGGACAGATCAACCGCGGGGCCGACGCCGTACCAGGAGACATCCTCACGCCAGAATCTGCTCCGGCTCAACGAAGGATGATTTTTGCGAAACGCGATCATTTTCTTGAAGAAGCGGAAGATGTCCATGTTGGATTGGAGCTGACTCCAATCCAGCCATCCGATTTCGTTGTCCTGGTTGTAGGGATTGTTGTTGCCAAATTGCGTATTCAGGAATTCGTCGCCGGCGCGAAACATCGGCGTACCGTTCGACAAGAAGAGCAGGCAGCAGAAATTCTTCACCTGCTGACGGCGCAGCGCGCGGACTGCCGGGGTGACATTTTCATCCCCTTCCTGTCCGCAATTCCAACTGTAGTTCGCGTCCGTGCCATCCTGATTGTTATTTCCATTTTTCCAATTGTGCTTGCCGTCATAAGAGACAAGATCGTAGAGCGTGAAGCCGTCGTGGGACGTCACATAATTCACACTCTGATATGGGTGATACGCGTCGAGGCGGTTGTCTGGAAACAAGTCATCGCTGCCATAGATACGTCGCATCAGCTCCGGAACCATGGCCGTGTCGCCCTTTACAAACCGGCGAACGTCGTCGCGAAACCGACCGTTCCACTGAAACCAAGTGAGGCCGGGGAATCCGCGCCCGAGCTGGTAAGCGGCCGTGTCCCAGGGCTCCGCGATCAAACGCACGCGCCCTAGTTCCGGGTCCGCGGCAATTTCACTGAAGATGGGCGCCTCTCCCCAGTTGAGAGACCCGTCTGCATTGCGGCTGAATACCGACGCCAGATCGAAGCGGAATCCGTCGATGTGCATCCCCCGCTTCCAGTAACGCAGACTGTCGATCACCATTTTGCGAACGTGTGCCTGGCCGAAATTCAGAGTATTGCCCGTGCCGGAGTAATTTGCGTAGGGGTTTGCGGGATCGGAGGAAAGCATGTAATAGCCGGCGCTGTCGAGACCCTTAAAGCTGTAGATCGGCCCTTTGGAGTCGCCCTCGCAAGTGTGGTTGTACACGACGTCCAGCACCACGCCGATGCCGGCCTCGTGAAAAGCCTTCACCATATTCTTGAATTCGAGTCGCAGATCATCGACATTGTGCGTGCTCGCGTACTGTGCATGCGGCGTGAAGAAATTCAAAGGCATGTAGCCCCAGTAGTCGCCCTCTTGGGGATCACGCTGAAAAACCGGCATCAGTTCTACAACCGTCACCCCGAGTTCCTTTAAATAGGGGATCTTTTCCATGAGACCGGCATATGTGCCGGCATGCGATGGATCGACACCTGCGTTTGGGTTCTTCGTGAACCCTCTGACGTGAAGTTCGTAGATGACCGCATCCGACTCGTGATACGGAGGCCGAACCGCCGCCCAGTCAAACGTCGAGCGGTGATCAAAGAGCACTCCCAAAGGCGCGCTGCCTGCATTGGACCCCTCTCGCATGGCCAGGTTGCGATCAAAACCGGGCGGGAAGAAAATGCATTTCGCGTAGGGATCGAGCAGCACCTTCTGCGGGTCGAAACTGTGCAGTTGAGGAATGCTCTCTCCCGAGACGGAGTAGGCGTAATAGCGAGCCTCGGTCATCTTTGTGACAGGGATGCGGCAGTGCCAAACGCGCCCGGACTTGTGGTGCAAAAAATCCAATTGAAGCCGCAAAAGAGGATTCACCAGATCGGCTGGAGAATAGAGCAATAGAGTGACGCTCTCCGCGTGCTCGGAGTGAATGGCGAAATTGAACGCTTGCTCTTCTTCGATCCATGTGACGCCAAGCGGCAAAGGGTTGCCCTCAGACTGATCCCAGGTCGGTCGTTTGATGACTGGGGCGGCAACGTCATTGGGAGCCTTCGCCGGATTATCCTTGTTGGCGGGCACATCACTGCTTGAGCTGTTCACTGCACCTCTCTTTGTGGCGTGATCTTCATGCCCACGGCCGATCGCTTTGCGCCTAATGCGGCAGCGATAAAACTCCGCCAAACTGCGGCAAGGAACTTAGCAATTTGCTCGCGCCGTTCCAGAATATTTGCACACCAATACAGACCAGCAGGAACGCGGTGAGCTTTAAAATTACGATTGTGCCGGTAGCGCCTATTTTGCTGGCGAGCCGATCGGCGTAGGCGTAGCAAAGATAAATGCTGACTGCCACCAAGGCGGAACCGACCGCAGCGGCTGCGAGGATTATCAGCAGATTTGCACCCAGGTGCTGCCCAGAATTCGCACCCAAAGTGATGGCAACCGAGATGGAGCCTGGACCAACCGTCAGAGGAAGCGTCAGCGGGTAGAACGCCTGGCTAAGCGCATCCGCGCAGGTGACCGTTCGCCGGGGAGAACCTTGATCGTTCGCGTCTTTCTGATTCAGCATCGCCCAGCCTGCTGAAACCACGATCAGCCCGCCGCCGACCTGCACAACCGGGAGCGAAATCCCGAAGAAGGAGAGGACGTGGGCGCCGAGGGTAAAGGAGGCGATCAGCAATATGAAACTGTCAACCGCAATGCGGCGAGCCAGCACTCGTCGCGTGTCGGGCGCGTAGTCTCGTGTGAGCAACAGAAAAACCGGAGCGCCTCCGATCGGATCCACGATCGGAAACAGCGCACTCACCACCAGGAGGATACTCTTGGCAACTTGAATGACTACCACGCTAGACCTTCCGGCTGTTTCTAGATTTGAGCGGTTGCCTGTCTGCTGTCCACTTGCGCTGCCACATCTTTTACAGGGCTGATCGAGCGCCCGCTACTTTTCGTTAAATCGTGCAGCCATTGAAAAGCCTGAGAGGAGAGCATGTCTTCTCGTACGCGCCAACGCCAGTTCCCGTCGGCTCGACCGGGCACGTTCATACGAGCTTCGCTCCCCAGGTTGAGCAGATCCTGCAACGGAGCGATCGCCAGTGCCGCGGGTGACGACCATGCCAGTTGCATCAACTCCGGAGCGGCATCGGCATTGGTTCCCGGCGCGCGTTTCAAGTAGCCCCAGAAGTTCTGCCGCTGGTAGTCGGGCAATTCCTCATACCATTGACGAGTTGTGGTGTTGTCATGCGTGCCGGTGTAGGCGACCGTATTGTGGACGAAGTTGCGCGGCAGGTATGGATTGTCTTCATGACCATCGAAGGCGAATTGCAGGATGCGCATCCCCGGCAGAAGAAACTGGTCGCGCAGGGCCTGCACGTCGGCTGTAATCAAACCCAGATCTTCCGCAATGAACGGCAGATGGCCGAGCTCTTTTTGAACGCCCTGAAAAAAGCTGGCTCCCGGGCCCGCGACCCATTGCCCGGACTGAGCTGTTGAGGCTCCGGCTGGAACATACCACGCAGCGGCGAACCCGCGGAAGTGATCCAGGCGGATCACATCGACGTGATTGAGCAGGGCACGCAGACGGTCTATGCACCACCGATAGTCGGTCGAACGCGCGACATCCCAGTTGTAAACGGGATTGCCCCACAACTGACCTTGCGCGCTGAAGTAATCGGGGGGAACACCGGCGACAAAGCGAGGCCGGTGCTGTTCATCGAGCAGGAACAGCTCGGGGTTCGCCCAAACATCACTGGAATCCGGCGAAACAAAGAAGGGCAGATCGCCGATCAAGCTCACGCCCCTGGCATGGGCGTGCACTTTGAGTTGATCCGCCTGGCGGAAAAGCAAAAACTGCGCGAAGCGGACCTGATCAATTTGACTGGCTAACTCGCGGCGCGCGTCGGCGAGGGCGCTCGGGCTGCGCTGAACCAAGTCCGCCGGCCACTCGAGGTAATACGCGCCGTGATACTTCGCCTTTAGCGCGCGGAACAGAGCGTAGTCTTCCAGCCAGTGCGATTGCGCGGCGCAGAATTCATCGTAGGCAGGCGCGAGGTCTCCAGTACTTTTTTGCCCAGCTTTGAAGTTTGCCCATGCCGTTTCGAGCAGCCGCTGTTTGAACGGGATAACAGAATCATAGTCAACCGCGTCATCCGAGAAGCGCGACTCGGCATCGCCCGCTTTTATGAGCCAGTCCGAAACGAGGAGGTCGGGACTGATGAGCAGTTCGTTGCCGGCAAACGACGACATCGATTGATAGGGAGAGTTTCCGTAACCGGTCGGACCGAGCGGCAGCGCCTGCCACCATGCTTGCCCGGCATCGTGGAGACGATCAATCCACGAGAACGCGGACGAGCCCAGATCGCCGATGCCATATGGAGACGGCAGAGAGGTGACGTGCAACAGCAAGCCGGAAACGCGATAGTCGGGCGGAAACGGCGGAACACTCATGCGTCCGTCGTTGTCGGTCATTATCGCGCTCCTGAGCCCAGCGCATTGTTCACCATCTGCTGCGCCTCGCCGAGGATCGCGTTCAGATGAGTCTGGCTCTTGAAACTCTCGGCGTAGATCTTATAAATATTTTCGGTGCCGGAGGGTCGGGCAGCGAACCAACCGTTTTGCGACACGACTTTCAAGCCACCGATCGGGGCATCATTGCCGGGGGCTTTGGTGAGCTTGGCGGTGATTGGCTCACCCGCCAGGTCTGACTCTTTCACCGCGTCCGGCGTGAGTTTTGCCAGCTTCGCTTTCTGTTCGGGCGTGGCGGGCGCGTCGATGCGCGTGTAGTATGGCGTGCCGAACTCGGTTGTCAGCTCGCGGTAATGTTCTCCCGGATTCTTGCCGGTGCGCGCCATGATTTCCGCCGCCAGCAAATCCATGATCGGCCCGTCCTTGTCGGTCGTCCAAGCCGTGCCCTCAAGACGAAGAAAACTCGCTCCAGCGCTTTCTTCTCCACCGAAGCAATACGAGCCATCGACCAGGCCCGGCACAAACCACTTGAAGCCGACGGGCACTTCGCTGAGCTTGCGGCCCAGCTTTTTGACGACCCGGTCAATCATGCTGCTGCTCACCAGCGTCTTTCCCACCGCAACCGTCTCGCGCCATTGCGGACGATGCGTGAGCAAATATTGGATGGCGACGGCGAGGTAATCATTCGGGTTCATCAAACCGGAAGTTGGAGTCACGATGCCGTGCCGATCAGCGTCGGTATCGTTACCGAAAGCGACCTGGTACTGATCTTTCAGACCAACCAGCCGGGCCATCGCGTAGGGACTCGAGCAGTCCATGCGAATTTTGCCGTCGTGGTCAACGGTCATAAACGAAAAGGTCGGGTCAATGATTTTATTGGTGACGACGATGTCCAGCCCGTAGATGGAGTTGATCGGCTCCCAGTAGGGCAATGAAGCTCCGCCCAGAGGGTCGACGCCAAGTTTGAGGCGGGCGCCGCGAATCGCATCCATGTCGACGACATTCTTGAGATCACGAACGTACGGCAGGATGAAATCTTCCTGGTGAGTGGTTGCGGACTGAATCGCTTTAGCAAACGGAATTCGTTTGACCCCCGCATTCCCTGCCCGCAACAATTCGTTCGCACGATTTTGTACCCAGCCGGTCACGTCGGTGTCAGCCGGTCCGCCATTCGGCGTGTTGTACTTGAAGCCGCCATCCTCAGGCGGATTGTGCGATGGCGTGATGACAATGCCATCGGCGGGATGGTCTTTCTGCTCCCGGCCACGGTTGTAGACCAGAATCGCTCGTGAGATGACCGGCGTCGGAGTTATCCCGTCGTTTTGCTGAATGATCGTTTCTACGTTGTTTGCCGCGAGCACCTCGAGGGCGGTGCGCTGCGCGGGCTCTGAGACGGCATGGGTATCTTTCCCCATGTAGAGTGGGCCGTCAGTCCCCTGAGCGTGCCGGTATTCGCAAATCGCCTGCGTAATGGCGAGGATGTGCGCCTCATTGAATGTGCCACGCAGGGGCGAGCCTCGGTGTCCACTGGTGCCGAAGCTGACGAGTTGGTTTGGATCGTCCAGGTCGGGACGACGTTCGAAATATTCCTTCTGCAAACGGGCAACGTCGATCAGCAACTCCTTCGGCGCTGGTTTGCCTGCCAGCGGCGAAATGTATTCACCCACCGGGGAGTGTGTTTCTAAAGTACTGGGCATGGGTTCACCTTCCAAATCTCGGTTGTATATTCTGCTATGGAGCGATCGCTCGAAAACTTCCCGGAGCTGGCGACGTTCAGAATTGCTTTCTTCGCCCATGAGCCGGGATCGGCATAGAGCGCGCCGAGCCGGTCTTGTGCGTTGCAATACGCGGTCAGGTCCGCCAGATTCATGTAGTGATCGCCCTGGGCCAAAAGCGTATCGTGCAAGGGAGCGAATATTCCTGGTTCGTTACGGCTGAAGTAGTCAGAGGAAATCAAGTCCAGAGCGGCACGCGTCTCCGGCTCATGTTCATAGTGCCAGTGCGGGTCGTACCAGGCGCGGCTGTTCTCGACTTGCTCCACAGTAAGCCCGAACAGGAACATGTTCTCTTCTCCGGCCTCCTCCGCCATTTCAATGGTCGCGCCGTCGCGGGTGCCGACGGTTAAGGCGCCGTTCATCATGAATTTCATGTTACTCGTTCCGCTAGCCTCGTAGCCGGCGGTCGAGATCTGGTTGGAGACGTCGCTGGCAGGAATCAGCCGCTCCGCGAGCGAAACGTTGTATTCGGGTAGAAAGACGATGTTGAGGCGGCCGCGCGTGGTCGGGTCGTCGTCAATCGTGCCTGCCAGGTTATTGATGAACTTTATGATGAGCTTGGCCAGCTTGTAAGCGGGCGCTGCTTTACCGGCGAAGAAAAATGTTCGGGGTACGATCTTCATGCCGGGATTTTGCCGCAGCCGGTTATAAACGATCACAATTCGCAGCGCATTCATCAATTGCCTTTTATATTCGTGAATGCGTTTGATGTGGCAGTCGAAGATGGTATCCGGGTCCACGACATCCCCTGACGTTGACTTGAGCCAATTGGCAAATTCTACTTTCGCCGCTCGCTTAGAATTGAGAAAGCGGTCGCGAGCGTTGGAATCCTCCGCGAATGGCTTCAGCTGTTTGAGCAAACTGAGATCCGTGATCCAGCGATCTCCGATGAACTCCGTGATTTCGCGGGCCAGCGCGGGATTGGCCTCGCGCAACCAGCGCCGGGGCGTCACTCCGTTCGTCTTGTTGCTAAAACGCTCGGGAAACATTTCCGCGAGATCCTTGACGGTCGTGGTACGCAGCAGCTGCGTGTGAACGGCCGACACTCCGTTGGTGCTGTGCGATCCAACAATGGCAAGGTTCGCCATTCGGATTTTGCTCTGGCTGCCTTCTTCCACGAGGCTGATGCGCTGCACACGCCCCTCGTCGCCTGGGAAGCGAAGCCGAACTTCATCGAGCAGCCGACGGTTGATCTCGTAGATGAGTTCCAGGTGACGAGGAAGCAGTCTTTCAAACCACGCCACCGGCCATTTCTCCAAAGCCTCGGGCAGCAGGGTGTGATTTGTGTATCCAAGAGTCCTCTTCGTCAAGTCCCAGGCCTGATCCCATCCCATGTGCACGTCGTCGAGGAAGATTCGCATCAGTTCAGGGACCGACATGGAAGGATGCGTGTCATTGAGTTGAATCGCAGCTTTCTCTGGAAATTTTTCCCAATCCGAATTGTGGCGCTGGAAACGGCGCACCAGGTCGGCCATGGAACATGCGACCAGGAAATACTCCTGCAAAAAGCGCAGGCCTTGCCCCTTGGTCGTCGAGTCGTCGGGATACAGCACGCGAGTCAGCGATTCCGCCTGAAGAGTTTCGCCGAGCGCGCCCACGAAGTCTCCAGTGCCAAACTTTTCAAAATCGAAATAATCGGGCGCCGCCGCGGCCCAGAGCCGGAGCGTGTTGATCGTCTTTCCACCATAGCCGACGACGGGACGATCAAACGGGATACCGATCAAGCTCGAGGGCCGGTCGGGGATGACGTGAAAATTACCGCCCTCCAACTTGAATGAGACGTTCAGCTTGATTTCCACTTTCTCGTGAAGCCGCGCAATTTCCCAGGGATCGCCGTAGCGAAGCCAATTGTCAGGATTCTCTTTTTGCCAGCCATCCACGATCGATTGCTTGAACATGCCGTACTCATAGCGGAGACCATACCCGGTGCCAGGGAGCTGCATGGTCGCCATCGAGTCGAGAAAGCACGCGGCGAGGCGGCCCAAGCCTCCGTTGCCCAAGCCAGCATCCGGTTCCTGCTCGACCAGTTCAAGCCAGTCGATACCGTTCTCTCGAGCTGCATCCGGCAAGAGGGGATCCAGCAACAGGTTGGTGATGTTGTTGGCCAACGATCGTCCGATCAGAAACTCCATGGACAGGTAATAGACGCGTTTGGCATTTTGTCGTTCATAAGTGTTTTTGGTCTGCACCCAGCGCTGAGCGAGAACGTCCCGCACGGAGTGGGAGAACGCCTCGAAGCGTTCCCGCGCGCTCGCCGCTTTTGGGTCGATCGCCCTGTCGAAAACCAAGTGCCGTTCATAAAAGCCATCTTCCGTCCCGATGAATGGCAGTGCGCCATACCCTCGCTCTTGCAGAACATGTGAAACATTGGTTGCGCTGGTGGTCATGGGAACGACTTTTGCAGAGCCAGGGCGCGCGACACGATCGGTGCTCATAAAATGATCCTCAGTTTTGCAAATTGTGGAACGGTTGCTCGAATTCACTTCTTAGATGCGCCTCGGCGGCCTTAGTTCCGAGCCATTTCCAGAACCTCCGGGCAGCTCCGCGAGGCTTGCTATGTATCGTAGGCACCGATCAAATGACGCACCGCCGGTTCTCTGGAAAGATAAGTGTTGATGCGCCCTTCCAACTCGCGGTCGCCCTGGGTCTGCCGCTCGTGCTGGCGCAGATGCTCGGCCCAGGAGTTCACCAGAAATATCTCCAGATAACGATCCGCGACCTCAGTGTCGCGGAAGATTGCCCACCGATACGCGCCGTCGCGGCGCCGTATCCGACCATATTCGTGCATGGCATCCACGAATTCAGCTGTACTTTTTGGACTGACGGTGTATTCGACGGTCACCAGTACAGGTCCCTTCTCAACATCGGCCCCAACATCACCAATTAGGACGGGCATGCGCCAGTGGTTCCAGGGACTCAGATCAGCGGTCGCGTTGGGCAGTGGCGCGAAAAGGGCGATTCCTGCGGTGACGATTGTCCCGACTCCAGCATAGACAAGCGCGGTCCCCACGCCTGATCGTTGAGCGACGGCGCCCCATGCCGCGGTCCCGAGCGCAAAACTCCCCTGATAAACGAGAACGAAGACGGCGAGAACTCGCGCCCTTACCCAGTCAGGCGCCAGGTTCTGGACAAGAGCATTGATAAGGGAAATGAAAACGATCCAAGCAGCACCGCCGATCAGCATGACGGCGGCCAGCGTGCTCAATCTGTGCAAACCACTCATCCCCAGAATCACGAGGCCCAGGCTCACGACGCCCGTCGACACGATGGACTCCATGGTCCATCTGTTACGAGCTGACTGCATGACTAAAGCACCGATGATTGCGCCAGCGCCAAAGCAGCCAAGCAGAAGTCCGTAGCCGGTTGCACTCTTATTCACACTTCGAGAAACGGTCGGCAGCAACGCAAAGAGGGCGCTGGAGAAGAACATGGCCACGCCTGTTCTGAGCAATACTGTCAGGATTGCGGGTGAGTGCCGGACGTATCGAATTGCGGCGACGGTGGCGCCGGCAAACGATTACGGCGGCGCGCTTCTCTTGCGGGCAGGCCTTTTCCACCGGGCAACAACAAGGATTACGCCGAAGAACGATACGAAATTTGCGGCGAAGGCTGTGGCGACACCCGCCACAGATATGATCGCGCCAGCGAGGGCTGGCCCAACCGCCCGGGCGAGGTTGAATTCAATCCCGTTGAGCGCAGAAGCCGCGGCCAGGTCTTCCCTGGGCACCAATTCAGGGAGGATGGCGCGCCATGCCGGCGTTTCAAACGCATCTCCCGCCGACAGAGCAAACGTAAGCACCAGCAGCAGCCAAGGCGACATCAGCCCCATGATGGTCACGATCGCAAGAACCAACGCGATGCCCATCATCCACGACTCGGTGAATAGCACCAGCTTGCGGCGGTCGACGATATCGCCGGCGGAGCCTGCTGGGAGGGCCAGTAGAAAATATGGCAAAGATGCGGCAGTCTGCGTCAGTGCAACGTAAATCGGTCCGGCGCCGAGCGAGACCATCAACCATGCAGCGCCGACGTTCTGCATGAAAGCGCCGATATCGGACACTACATCTGCGATGAGCAGATTGCGGAAAAGTGTTACTCGAAGCGGTCGCCACAGATTTGGAGAAGCAGTCGGCTTCATCTCTCTCCGCTGTTGTCGCGCAACTCACTACTCCCAAGATTCGAATTGAACTCAGGAACCCCGCATTCTATGCCGCGGCGGTGGTCGCCGAAAGAAAAAAAGCGCTGCTATTTCTTCCGTGGGGTTGCAGCGTCTCCTTTATCCGCCTGCTTGTTCCACCCGTGAAACGGCGAGAGATCGCCTGCATTCCATTTCTCGCGGAGTCCGGGAATACCCAAGTCCCAGTCCGGCCGGATTTCGCTGGTCACGATGCGCAGATCGCGCCACAGATCGGCGATTGACGGACGCCCCCAGAACCAGTAGCCGTTGTAGATGCTGTAGATGACGAGGCCCGGCTTGAGCACGAGCGTATGCGGGATCATCGGATTATGCTCGGGGTCGGTGTACTCCTGGATGTCGAGGTCCTTCTGAACCTTTCGCTCGGGATCCGAAAGAAATGTCCACTGGGCCCCGACTGAAGCGCGGAATTCCTGAAGCGTATGGTGATCGTCGGTGGCGATTGTCGCGACCTGAGTGTAGGCCACCGCGATCTTCGGGTAAAACGCGGCGAGTTCCAGATGCTGCTGATGTTCTTTTGGGCAATAGTGACCGCGCGCCAGCGTGAGGATCAGTGGGTCGTCACCCTGAAGCTCGCTGAGCTTGCGTCGCGTTTCTGTTTGATCGGGCAGTTCGTAGTCGGGAAAAATGCCGCCGGGCACAATATCAGAACGCATGAATTGGATTCCTTTCGTTTCTCTCAAGATCGTTTCTATTACAGTGTTTATTAAAGACCGTTCCTCTCAAAGATCCAGCGTGACACTCGCATTTGGCTGTGAACAGCATACAAGCACGTTCCCTGGAGCGGGCTTCTCCAGCGGTTCGGGGTTATAAGCGACCGATCCGGCAATCAGACCAGTCATGCAGGTGTGACAGACGCCAGTCCGGCATGACCATCTGACCGGAACGTCGCACGCCTCGGCCAATTCAAGCAGGCTCGCAAATTTCGGATCCCATGCGGCGGTGATCCCGCTGCGCGAAAATGAGACCGGAGGGCCCAATCCGGGCGGTCCTTGCGGCAGGTGAGGAGCGTGAGCAACCTGCGCCATGCCAGGGGTAATAGCCTCGAGAGAACCGAAGATTTCCGTGTGCACATTGCCTGCGAGCACGCCCTGCTTTTGCAGCCCGTCGCGCATATTCTCTAAAAAGGTAGTCGGGCCACACAAATAAAAGTCGCTATCCGCCGGAACTCCAATTTTCTGAAGCAGCGCTGGGTCAATGTGCCCCGTAGCGTCGAAGTCCGTGCCGAGGCGGTCCGTTGCAGCGGGCTTGCTGTACACGATGTACCCTCGTCCGCGAGCGAGCTGTTTCAGCAGCGAGCGCGATTCTTCCGCAAATGGATGCTCAGCACCATTGCGGGCTCCATAGATCCACCAGACTTCTCGTTGCGATTTTTCAGCGGCGAGCGAGTGCAGCATCGACATTACGGGCGTTGCGCCCACTCCAGCGCTCAGCAGAACCGCGGGGCTCTGGCCTGGACGCAGAGTAAAGTTCCCGCGCGGCGCACTCACATCCAATACAGCGCCTGCCAGCACGCGGTTGCACAGAAACGAACTCGCAATCCCCTTCGATTCGGTCTTGACGCTGATGCGAAAATGATCGGCCGCAGGCAGATCAGAGAGCGAATAGCTGCGAAGAACCGGCGGTTTGCCCGGATCCTTGTCTGAATCAATGAGGAGCCGCAAGACCACAAATTGGCCCGCCCTGAACAGAGGCAGCGGCTGTGCATCGATTGGCGACAGAATGAAAGAAGTGACGCCAGCGCTTTCTTTGTGAATATTGGCGACTCGCATCTTTCGAAAGCCGGGCCACGCGGGTGCTTGCTCCTCATTCGCGAGCCCCGGATTCCCGGCTGCCGTCGCGGGGCTCAAGTCCTGTTGCAGCATCGCCTCGAACGAGCCCCGCCAACCCTTGCTGAGCGCAGGAATCCGCAGTGCGCGTTGCAGTTGGTCGCTGGATTGTCCGGGCAAATATAGGAGGGCATCGACATCGGCCACGGTCATCCGCTCTTGACCGTCAGCAATTTTTACAATGTCATCGCCCGCACCAACTTCTCCCTCCTGCAACACGCGAAAGTAGAATCCTGGCCTATGTTGTGCTACCAGCAGGGCCGGCATGCGGGGCTCGTCCATGCGAATGCCGACGCGGTAGCACGTCACCCGCGGCTGTGACACTTCAAATTCAGCTCCGCCAATGCGGTATCGATCGCCGATGCACACCTCGTCATCGGGAAGTCCCTCGACCGTGAAGTTCTCTCCGAACTGGCCGAAAGTAAAATCGTTGCGGCCCAAAAATCTCTCCCAGTAATGGTAAGAATCCATCTGGTAAACGAATACGGCGCGCTGCTCGCCTCCATGACCCTCGAGATCGGCCTGCGCATCGCCATCAATGTCGAGTTTGCGCACCATCCGCCGCCCGACAACCGGAGATTTCCAGACTGACGTTCGGACCGTCTTGCCGTTCCATGCCACGTCGCGTGGAAGGCCAACATTCACCGAGAGCAACCGGGGCATTCTCACCTCATCGAAGCCGAGCGTCTGATTAGGTTACGCTACGGAAGGCACGCGAGGGTGAGGGCGTACCAGCTGCGACTGTCTTTCCATACGCCTCTGATGTGAAAATCGACCTCTCCGAGAAGGCGTTGAATGCCGTGGTCTGTAAATTTGTAGCTATTTTCGGTGTGAATGGTTTCGCCTGGCGTGAAGTGAAGGTCAAGGTCCGCGTCCTCGATCCGTACAATCTGCTCACGCGTGCTCTCGAGGTGCATCTCAATCCGCGACTCGATGGAATTCCAATGCACGCGATGACGGAAGCGAGCGACGTCAAAGTCGGCCCCCAGTTCCCTGTTAAGCCGACGCAAGATGTTCAGGTTGAACTTTGCGGTGACTCCAGCGCCATCGTCATAGGCAGCGAGAAGGGTGGGTTCGTCTTTCACCATGTCGGTCCCGAGCAGTAGCGCATCTCCGGTTCGCAGCTGGCTGCCTAGATTTCGCAGGATGAGTCCTGCTTCCTCGCCCGAAAAGTTGCCGATGCTAGTCCCGATGTAAAGTGCCAGTGTGATGCCGTCGAAGGGCTCGAGTTGGAGCGGGTGAGTTACGTAGTTCCGGACGATAGGCTCTATGCGCACTTCGGGCAAGGCGCGCCCAATGTTCTGGCACGCCAACTCAAGAGCGTCGGGGCAGACGTCGACTGGCACGTAACTGACATTGTCCGAAAGGCGCAGAGCAGCTTTGAGCAGAATGCAGGTTTTTGACGCGGTGCCGGCACCCAACTCAACGAGGCGCAATGGCATCGATCGATCATTGCGAACTCCGGCGCCATGAGCTTCAGCGACGATCGCATCGGCGTGTGCTGCCAGAATGGCTCTTTCCGTGCGGGTGGGATAGTACTCGGGCAAAGTCGTGATGCGCTCAAAAAGACGCGAGCCCTCTGAATCGTAGAACATCCAGGGTGAGAGCGAGCGTGGCCGTGCGGTCAGGCCGAGCTGAACTTCGCGAGCCATTGCGTCGTACCCGTCGGAGGCGGCCAGATGCTCGAGGTCGACTGACTGAACGTAAGTTGCCATTTGGGCGAATCCTTTCAGCGCCGGGCGATCCCGGTGCATTTGTTGAATGCATAAAAACAGAGGCATCAAAACGGGGCAATTGGACGATGGTATCGGCGATACGTTTGTATTAGCTCTTGAAATGCGAGAGTTGGTTGCCGCTCGCGCCCAGGCGGGGTGCCATACACGTTATTCTACGGAGCCGCAATACCAACTTGCCGCCAATACCATCGTCCAATTGATTCGCTGGAAGACCTCGCGTTTAATGGTCGCGTCGTCGCCGATTTGATCGCGAGGGCGACACTTAAAACCAGCATGGAGCGCGGTGCCTGCCGGGACAGAAACGATCATCGCGAGCTACAAGTGGCCTGATCGCTTTCGTACGCGGTTCGACGCTAGGCTCGCGCAAGAGCGAAGTACTTAAACAAAGGAAAGGATGGCGAACATGCCTGAAGCGACCTGGAAACCTCACGACAAGCACGGAAAGCTGACGACGCAGAGCGACTTGCCTGACAGCGTCTACGCGTTTCCGAAACAGCGTAAAGAGCCTCTGACCGACGCGGAACACGTGCGTAACGCAGTCGCACGGTTCGATCAAGTCATCGATGTCTCGGACGCGGATCGTGCTTTGGCGTTCGAGAACATTGAAAAGGCAGCCAAGTACTACAACGTCAACCTCTCGGAAACGTCATGGCAAGATCTGGGCATGCACCCTCAAAAAAAGAGGAGAGCCTGAAGGTTTGGGGCGTTTTGAAACCAACCCTTGTGACCGATCATGCTTCGAAACTGCAGTGCAACCGGTCACCTGTTTAACGCATCGTGAGGTGAGGACGAACTCCGTTTGTGGAGCCTCACCTCGTGCCGCTTCGCATGGAAGGATGTTGGTGAGAATTATGGCCAGAGGTAAATCCATTCGATCAGGTTGGCGATGTGAAAGTTGCGGCGAGCTTGTGTCAGATCTGCGGGCGGGCTGGGTGGAGTGGCTTGCGGCAGAGGACAATAAGGGAAAGCCAAAGGTGAGCGGTTTACGGTTGGTGCACCGTCGACAGCCGAGCCCATCGTCGCGAGGGTCATATGGCTGTCAGTACAATCCACGAGACGAGTTCAGAAAAAACCGCGGCATCGTTGAGGGACTAGCTCTTGACAGGTTCGCGGGCCCCGACGGCCTTATGTTACTGCTTTCGATGATTGCTGAACGTGAACTTCCGGTGCAAGAACTGATCGAACTCGCCAAGCGAGTGCAGATTCCGGGCTACGAAGCCGTACACGAGCTGGTTCATGATGCCGTGAGCGAAGGAGTGATCGCGCCTTCCATCTCGTCAGGTTTTTATTTGCAGTGCGAGATCTGGGATGTGCTGAAGTGGGCGAGGTGCCGAAGTTTAGCGAAGACAAGCTAATATCGAGCGCCAGAATTGCAACCGATGACGACGTTGCGATTGCGGATCTTGCGACGCTGGCTTATGCGGTAGTTTGTTTCTCGCAACCAAGTAGACGAAAGGAAAATCGGAGATGAAAAAAGATCGACGTGGAATCAATCCGGCTTCAAAGCCGAGCGGCGATGGGTGTGTGGAATGCCTGGCGTCGCCTAAGAGTTGGTGGTTTCATCTCCGCCGGTGTGCGGAGTGTGGACACATTGGATGCTGCGATAGTTCTCCGAATCAGCACGCATCCAAGCACGCGGCAGCGACAGGCCATCCGATCATCGCCAGCTTTGAGCCCGGCGAGGACTGGTTCTACGATTACGACACCCAGGGGATGATCAAAGGTGCGGAGTTGCTTCCGCC
>JBAWAI010000295.1:0-3530 GCA_049589215.1 Terriglobales bacterium
TTCATGGAGTGGCCCTTGAACTGGCGCGTAAAACTGAATTCGCCCAGTTTGTGGCCGACCATGTTTTCGGTGACATACACGGGAATGAATTTCTTTCCGTTGTGCACCGCGATGGTGTGCCCCACCATCTCCGGAATAATCGTCGAGCGCCGCGACCACGTGCGCAGCACCTTCTTCTCGTTGCGCGCATTCATGGCTTCGATCTTGGTCGCCAGGTGCGCATCCACGAACGGTCCCTTTTTTGTCGAACGTGCCATAAATTCCTCTTAACTCTTCTTCCGGCGGCTCACGATGAATGCGTCCGTCCGCTTGTTGTTGCGCGTCTTGTAGCCGCGCGTCGGCTGGCCCCACGGCGTTACCGGATGCCGTCCGCCTGAAGTTTTGCCTTCACCGCCGCCATGCGGATGGTCGACCGGGTTCATGGAAACGCCGCGGTTATGCGGACGCTTGCCCACCCAGCGGGTGCGCCCCGCCTTGCCCCAGGTCACATTCTCGTGGTCGGTATTGCCCACCTGCCCAATCGTCGCCAGGCAGTCAAGCAACACCTTGCGAGTCTCGCCCGAAGGCAGCTTCACCAGGCCGTAGTCGCCTTCTTTTGCGACCAGCTGCGCCGAACCGCCCGCCGAGCGCACCATCTGCGCGCCCTTGCCGGGCTTCAGCTCGAGATTATGAATGGTCGTGCCGGGCGGAATATTCCGCAGCGGCAGGGCGTTGCCGACCAGAATATCGGCATCGGGCCCGCTGATAATTTTCTGTCCGACTTTCAGGCCATCAGGCTGCACGATGTAGCGCTTCTCGCCGTCGGCGTAGCTGAGCAGCGCAATGCGCGCCGACCGGCCCGGATCGTACTCGATGGTGATCACGGTGGCCGGAATGCCGTGCTTGTCGCGCTTGAAGTCAATCGTGCGCAGCTTGCGCTTGTTGCCGCCCCCGATGAAGCGCATGGTGGTGTCGCCCGAGTTGCGGCGTCCGCCGGTGCGGATCTTGCCCTCGACCAGCGGCTTGTGCGGCTTCGACGAGGTAATGTCGTCGGTCGTCAGGTGCGTGCGGTAGCGCAACGTCTGGGTTGTCGGTCGGTATGTTTTGATCGGCATATCTAGCTCTCAGCTTCTTGACCTACTGAGCGATCCGGCCCCGGTGGCGCCGAATCGCGCTACCGCAAAACCTTCCTGCTCTCTGGTTCAGCACCGCCTTTAAGCGGTTTTCCTAATTACAGATTTTGCGCGTACTCCGGCATCTTCTCGCCGGTTCTCAATCTCACGTACGCCTTCTTCCAGTCCGGACGGTAGCCGGCGAACTTGCCCCGCCGACGCTCCTTGCCCGGATAATTAGCCGTGCGCACGGACGCGACCTTCACCTTGAAGATCGACTGCACGGCCTCTTTGATCTCGGTCTTGGTGGCCTTCGGAGCCACCTGAAACACCAGCGTGTTCTGCGTCTCTTTAATGCCGAGACCTTTTTCCGTGATGACGGGCTTGCGAATGATCTGGTAGGCGGATTTCATGTTTATGCCACCTCCGCTTTACGGGCGCGCCGCGCCGCCGGCTTCTTCTTTTTCGGCTCCGCCGCGGGCTCGGCCGCATGATCGCGCCGCGACGAGGCCTTGCGGAGCGCGTCCTGCAGCTTTTCAAGCGCCGGTTGCGCGAAAATCACGTGCGCATAGCGCATCAGGTGATAAGGATGAACCTCGTGCCCGCGCACAAGTTCGAGGCCGTCGATGTTGCGCGAGCTCAGCTCGAGATTCCGGTTTCCGGCCGAGCCGTCAACCAGCAGCGTCGTGCCTGTGATCTTGAGCTTGCCGAGCGCTTCGGCGAAGGCCTTGGTCTTTACTTCCTTCACCTCAAACGAATTCACAACCACAATCTTGCCGTCGGCAAACTTGGCGGCCAGCGCCGAACGCAGCGCGCCGAGGAGCTTCTTCTTCGGAAAGGCGTAGTCGTAGGAGCGCGGCTGCGGCCCATGCACGGTGCCGCCGTGCCGCCAGATCGGCGAACGGACCGAGCCGATACGCGCCCGCCCCGTGCCCTTCTGCTTCCAGAGCTTTTTGCCCGAACCAGAAACACTTCCGCGGACCTTGGTGGCGTGCGTTCCCGCGCGCTGCCCGGCGCGATAGTGCTTCACCGCTTCCCAGAGCAGGTCTTCATTGACCGCGCCGAAAACCTCGTCGGCCAGGTCGAGCGTGCCAACCTTCGCCCCGTTCAGATTGTGTACATCGATAGTTGCCATATCTCTTCTCGTCTTTACCTGACTTAACCGCGCGTCGACTATGACGGACGGCCCACTGCGCTCTTAAGCCTTCTTGGCCGCTCGCTTGGCCGCCTTCAACGGATCGACCGTCGCCGAACCCGCGAATCCGCGGCGCTCTCTCGGCGGTTTCTTCGCCTTGTTAATCATGATGTATCCGCCGTTCGGGCCGGGCACGCTGCCTTCAACCACCAGCAGGTTCTCGTCCTTGTCGACGCCCAGAATCCGCAGATTGCGGGTCGTAATGCGCGCGTTGCCCATGTGTCCCGACATGCGCATGCCTTTAAACACACGCGACGGAAACGCCGACGAGCCGATCGAACCGGTGATCTGGAACATCGAACCGTGCGACTTTGCGCCGCCGGCAAAGTGATGCCGCTTCACCACACCCTGAAAGCCATGGCCTTTGCTCGTTCCAACCACGTCTACAAACCGCTCGCCTTCGAAAATATCGACCAGCACGCGGTCGCCGACCTTGACCGCCGCATTCGTCGGATCCTCGTTCGGCCCTTCAACCTCGATCATGACCTCGCGCAGAAACTTCACCGGCGGAAGACTGTGCTTGGCAAAGTGTCCCTGCATGGCCTTCGACAGCTTCTTCTCTTTTACAAACTCGACCAGGCCAATCTGCGCGGCCACATAACCATCCTTGGCGGCGTTCTTGTGCTGCGTGACCACGCATGGCCCCGCCTGCAACACCGTCGCCGGCCGCACCTCGCCCTTCGAATCGAAGAGCTGCGTCATGCCGACTTTTCTGCCCAGAATCCCTGCAACCTTTGCCATTTCCTTCTCCGTTCCCAGCGTGGCCCGGCGTTTGTTGAACGCCGTCTATTGGCTGGGTGCGTCAATCTCTCCGGCCGCGCCTTGACTGATGGCTGACGGCTAAGAGTGACGGCTATTTATGTTCTTTCCCGAACGCCTTGATCTCGACATCTACGCCGGCCGGCAGATCGAGCTTCATCAGCGCGTCCACCGTCTGCTGCGTCGGCTCGAGAATATCGAGCAAACGCTTGTGGGTGCGGATCTCGAACTGCTCCCGCGATTTCTTATCCACGTGCGGCGAACGCAGCACGCAGTACTTGTTCTTAATTGTCGGCAAGGGAATCGGACCGGCCACTGTTGCTCCAGTGCGCTTGGCCGTCTCCACAATCTCACCGGTCGAGGTGTCGAGCACGCGATAGTCGTATGCCTTCAACCGAATTCGTATCCTTTGACCTACCATGGCTCTACTTTCCAGTGATCAGTGCATCGTTGTCATTGATCAGATTTCGTTTGCCGCGTCTGGC
>JBAWAI010000296.1:0-16620 GCA_049589215.1 Terriglobales bacterium
CGTCTTCGGACAAAATACGGTCGAACAAAATATTCCTCCGGAACTCAACTAGCAACCATCCACCTCCCGACAATCGGCTACCATTAGTGGAATCTCCATCGCCAAATGACTTTGGTCGAAACGAAGCCGCACGCGGGTGTATCGACATCCGAATTGTCCCGCGAAATGACGCGCCCCGAGGCGCGAGACATGAAGCGCGCCCCTTCACGCCTGCTGCCGGTCAGCGTGATCATTCCGGTTCGCAATGAAGCTGCAAATCTTGCGCATTGCCTCGAATCACTGGCGGACGCCGCCGAAATTTATGTGATCGATTCGCAAAGCACGGACGAGACGGCCTCAATCGCGCGAGCTCATGGCGCGACCGTCGTTCCGTTTTATTATTCCGGAGGCTGGCCCAAAAAACGTCAGTGGGCGATGGACACTCTTCCGCTCGCCTGCGACTGGATTTTGCTGCTGGATGCGGATGAAATTCTGACGCCCGAACTCGCCAGCGAAATTCGCGCCGCCGTTCAGGATCCCGCCGTGGACGGCTATTCCATCTGCCTGCAAATGCATTTTCTGGATCGCGTGTTGCGGCACGGCGACGCTAGTTTCTGGAAGCTCTCGCTCTTTCGCAAAGGCCGCGGTCGCTTCGAATGTCGCTTGAAAGATCAAGATGCGTCAATGGCCGATATAGAGATCCACGAGCATGTGGTCGTCGACGGCGCGACCGGCAAGCTGCGCCACGCGCTCGTGCATCACAATGTGGCGTCGCTCTCACGCTACATTGCGAAGCACAACGAGTACTCGAACTGGGAAGCGCGCGTGCTCTTGCAGCCCGCGGGCCAATCGCGGAAGTTGCGCGGCGAAGAATTGCGCGCCGATTTATTTGGCACGCAGGCGCAGAGCAGGCGCTGGCTCAAACGCAAGCTCTATCGCGTGCCGGGCTCTCCTATTCTTCTTTTTCTTTATCGCTACTTTTTGCGTCTTGGAATTCTCGATGGCATTCCCGGTCTGATCTACTGCGTATTCCAGGGCGTGCAGATGTTTCACACCAAGGCAAAAATTTACGAGCTGCGCCGCGGAGGCAACTAGCCATGTGCGGCATCAGCGGCCTCGTAAATTGCGGCGACACCGAAACTCTGATCCGCATGACCGGCGTTCAATGGCATCGCGGACCCGACGACTCTGGGCTCTGGGAGCGGCGTTTCGGGGACGGCACCTACATGGGTCTCGGCAGCCGGCGCCTCGCCATTCTTGATCTATCGCCCGACGGCCACATGCCGATGTCGAACGAAGATGGCTCGGTATGGATCACCTACAACGGCGAGATTTATAACTTCGCCGATCTGCGCCGCGACCTTGAAGCCAAAGGCCACCGCTTTCGCTCGCACACTGACACCGAAGCCATCGTTCACGTCTACGAAGAATACGGCGTCGATTGTTTGAATCGGCTGAATGGCATGTTCGCGTTCGCCATCTGCGATTTGCGTGGGGCTTCGCCCAAACTGTTTTTGGCACGCGATCATTTCGGAATCAAGCCGCTCTACTATCACGAGCTCGGCGGCAAGCTGGCGTTCGCATCCGAGGTCAAGGCGCTGCTTGAAGTGCCAGGCATTGAGGCCAGCATCGATCGTGACGCGCTGCATCAATACCTGACATTCCTCTGGGTGCCCGACCCCGCCACCATGTTCGAAGGTATTCGCAAACTCGAGGCCGGGCATTACGCGGTCTGGCAATGCGGCGAACTTAAGATAGAACAATACTGGGACCTGACCTTCCCTCCCGCTGGCCACAATTTCGAACGAGATCAAGCCGATCTTGAAGAAGAGATTCGCGAGCGTTTCTGTGCCTCCGTCGAGCAACAGATGGTCAGCGACGTTCCCATCGCCGCGTTTCTCAGCGCTGGCCTCGATTCTTCGAGCATCGTCGCCGCGATGGCGCGCAAGCAGCCGGTGCGCACCTATACGATTACCTTCCCGAAGAAATGTCGCGTCGGCGAATCCGCGCTCGATGATCCCGCCGTCCCCGAGCGCCTGGCGCGGAGTCTCGGCTGCGAACATCACCAGATCGTAGTCGAGCCCGATGTTGTGAACTTGTTGCCCGAACTCGCCTGGCACATGGATGAGCCGACCGCCGATCCCGCGATCATCACGTCGTTTCTGGTTTGCCGCGAGGCGCGAAAGAAGGCGACTGTCCTGCTCTCTGGTGTTGGCGGAGACGAGATATTCGCCGGATATCGCAAGCATGTTGCTCATGGATGGGCGGAAGAATTTCATCGCCTGCCCGCCTTCGCGCGATCCGCCGCTGAAAAGGCCGCACTCGCGCTCCCAAGTCTGCGTGGCACAGCTTTCAAAGGCGCGGTGCGCATGGCGAAGAAGATGGCGCGCAGCGCCGCAATGAGCCCGGCCGAGGCCTTCATCCGAAATTGCACCTACCTCGACGCCGAGCAGAAGCGAGAGTTATACGCAACTCAGGCTCTCGCGACAGCGTTGGACAGCAGCGCTGCGTTCGACCCAGCCTCCCGCCATTTCGCGGCCTTCAACAAAGTCCGCCACACCGACTTTCTCAACCAGATGCTTTATCTGGATACGAAAATTTTCATGCCGACCCTCAACCTCACCTATGCCGACAAAATGAGCATGGCGTCGTCGGCGGAAGTTCGAGTCCCGTTCCTCGATCGCGGTCTGGCCGAGTTTGTTGCCTGGGACGTGAAGCCCGAGTGGAAATTGAAAGGCAAATGGCGTCCGACAACGAAGTACATTTTCCGCGAAGCGATGCGGGAGATGCTGCCCAATGACGTTTTGCGGCAGCCCAAGGCCGGCTTCGCCGCGCCCGTGGATTACTGGCTGGCGCACGATTTGCGTCCTCTCGTCGATGATCTTCTTTCCGATTCGCAGGTTCGCAGCCGCGGACTTTTTCAGCCCCAAACAGTTCGGCGTTACGTCGACGAGCATCGACGTGGGGCGGAAGATTGGTCCATGCAAATCTGGCAACTGCTGACTCTCGAAATCTGGATGCAACTCTTTCTCGATGGAGGCGCGCACGCGTTCGCGGACAAAGCGCTGTCTCAACGAACCGCGACCGAGCGAAGGTCTGCGAATCGAACATCGGCCCCGTCCGAACTCATCTCCGCATGAAACAACTTTTACAAGACGCGCGCACTGGCGACCTGACGGTGACCGAGGTTCCGGCTCCGCAATTGTTGCCGGGATGCTTGCTGGTGCGAACCGCGGCGTCCCTCGTATCGGCCGGCACGGAGCGGGCGTCGGCTGAATTCGCGCGCAAAAATCTCGCCGCAAAAGCTAAAGCACGTCCCGACCTCGTGCGCGACGTGTTCGCCAAACTTCAGCGCGACGGATTCGCGGCGACGCTCGGCACCGTGCGCTCGCGGCTCGCACAGCCTCAATCGGTGGGCTACAGCAGCGCCGGCGTTGTGGTCGCGGTGGGCGACGGCATTTCGGATATCAGCGCTGGCGATCGCGTGGCTTGCGCCGGTGCAGGATATGCGGTTCACGGCGAGCTCGCCTGCGTGCCGCGTCTGCTCGCTGCAAAAATTCCGCAGAGCGGCAACGTGTCCTTCGACGAAGCCGCCTTCGCGACCGTCGGAGCCGTTTGTCTGCACGGCATCCGCGCCGCTGAAGTTGCGCTCGGTGAAACCGTGGCCGTGATCGGACTCGGATTGCTCGGCCAGGTCACGGTGCAACTGCTGCGCGTTGCCGGTTGTCGAGTCTTAGCGATGGATTTGTTAGCACAGCGTGCCGAGTTGGCGATTCAAAATGGAGCAGAGGCGGCCAGCACGAGCGAGCGTGAGTTCCGCAATCTATGTTTCCAGAAAACCGGCGGCACGGGCGTGGATGCCGTGTTAATTACGGCCGAGACTCCGATGAGTGGCCCCGTCAATCTTGCGGCCGACGTCGCGCGCGATCGCGCCACCGTCGTCGCTGTCGGAACCGTTGGCATGGAATTGGAGCGCAAACTTTATTACGAAAAAGAATTGACGTTTCGCGTATCGCGGTCATACGGCCCCGGCCGCTACGACGCGGCGTACGAACAGAAGGGCCGTGATTATCCCATCGGCCATGTGCGCTGGACTGAGACGCGCAACATGGATGCGTTCCTGCATTTCGTCGCCGATCGCAAGCTTGACCTCGCATCGCTCATCACGCACCGCTTTTCAATTGATGAATCCGGGCGCGCCTATGACTTGATCCTCGGTCGCACCGCCGAGCCATTTCTTGGTGTGCTGCTGACGTATCCGCGAGCGGAGAGCGCCGCCGATTTTACCGATTTACTAAATCCGCGTGAAAAACTTTCACTCGGCGCGATTGCGCGGCCGCAGAAGTCAGACAGTCGCAGTTCGATTGGCGTCGCCGTTCTCGGTGCCGGGGCCTTCGCGCAAAACACGCTTCTGCCGGCACTCAAGGCTGTTCCCAATGTGTCCCTTGTCGGTGTGTGCAATGCCACTGGCCCGCGTTCACGGAGCGCTGCCGAAAAGTTTGGTTTCTCTTATTGCTCAAATTCGGAAGACGATCTTCTGCGCGATCCCAAAGTCAGCGCCGTGCTGATCGCTACCCGTCATCACCTTCACGCCGGCCAGGTTCTCGCCGCGCTCGATGCGCGGAAAGCAGTCTTTTGTGAAAAGCCTCTCTGCCTGACGGAAGCGGAGCTTGCGTCCATCGTCCTAGTAATGTCGCGCGCGATGTCGCGGGAGTCGCGCGCAACCTCGCAGACCGGTGGCGCCCAAGCGAGCGTACCCCTGCTCATGGTCGGCTTCAATCGCCGCTTCGCGCCCCTGGCTGGGGCGCTGAAAGAATTCTTGTCTCACATCCACGAACCTTTTGCGATGACCTACCGCATAAATGCCGGCTACATTCCGGCCGATCATTGGATCAACGATCCCGATCAGGGTGGCGGGCGCATTCTGGGCGAGGTCTGCCACTTCGTAGATTTCCTTTGCTTCCTCGCGGATGCGGCTCCAGTTGAAGTTCGCGCCGAGGCCGTCGGCAATTCCGGTCAGTACAGCACGGACAACATCGTCGCAACTTTGAAGTTCCCGAACGGTGCCGCTGGCACGATCACCTACATGGCGAACGGCGACAAGTCAGCGTCGAAGGAGCGGATTGAGGTTTTTGGCGGCGCGTCGGTTGCTATTCTCGAAGACTTTCGGGGTCTCGAACTTGTTCGCAATGGAAAGCGAAAAGTTTCGCGCGAGCGCTGGCGACAAGACAAGGGTCACGCTGCGGAGATGCGGTTGTTCATCGAGGCCGCGCTGGGAACAATTCCACCGCCGATTCCGTTTGAACAAATCGTCGGTTCAACTCTGGCGACGCTGCGGCTCCAAAACGCCTGCCAGACGGGCCAATCGCTCGATGTCGACGTGAACGGTTTCATGGCTTCAGCCCTGCGCGAAAAAATCGCCGCGCTGAAAATGGCAACCAGCTGAGAAGAAAATGAGACGTAAATGCTGATTCTGGGCCTGAACATGTTTCACGCGGATTCATCCGCGGCGATTGTCGATGACGGAAAAATTCTTTTTGCCGTAGCGGAAGAACGCCTCAACCGGCAAAAGCATTTCGGCGGGTTCCCTGTGCTCGCCGTCAAAGCCTGCCTCGATGCGGCGGGCGCGAAGCTCACCGACGTTCAGCACGTCGCTGTGGGGCAGGACAGCGACGCCCATCTCGCTAAAAAAGTTCAATACGCGCTCGCCAATCCGGCGAAGATCCTGAACTTCATCAAAATGCGCCAGCGCAAGGAATCCATGCGAGACGTGCGTTTGCTGCTCGCGCAGGCTCTCGACCTTGATCCGAAAGAATTGCAATTTCAGGAGCATCACGTCGAGCATCACCTCGCCCACATTGCCAGCTCCTACTATTGTTCGCCCTGGGAAAAAGCAGCGGGTTTTAGCTACGACGGCTCCGGCGATTTCGTTTCCACGATGATGGCGCGGTGCGAGGGACACAATATCGAAATCCTCGATCGCGTTTTTCTTCCGCACTCGCTCGGCAGTTTCTACACCATGATCTGCGATTTCATCGGCTACAAGAAGTATGGAGACGAAGGAAAAGTGATGGGCCTCGCTCCTTATGGCCGGGACACGTATGTTGATGAGATCCGCAAGATCGTTCTTCTGAAAAATGGCAGCTTTCAGCTCGACATGAGTTACTTCAAGCCGCTTGGCAGCAGCCAGGGCATGCAGGTGATGCCAGACGGAACGGTGCGGCTGGCGCGGCATTTCAGCGACAAGATGGAAAAGCTCTTTGGGCCTCCGCGCGATCCGCAGGCGGAAATAACGCAGCGTGACATGGATCTTGCCTACGCGATGCAGCATTGTTTCGAAGAAGTGTTGTTTCATACATTGAACGCGCTGCACAAACGCGTGCCGGAAGAAAATCTCGCCATGGCAGGAGGCTGCGCGCTCAACAGCGTGGCCAACGGCAAACTGTTTGCGCGGACTCCTTTTCGTCGCACCTGGATTCAGCCCGCCGCCGGCGATGAGGGTTTGGCGATTGGTGCTGCGCTGCACACCCATCACGCGATTCTGCAACAGCCGCGGCAGCGGCAGATGGATCACGCTTACCTCGGTTGCGAATTTGCCGACGCTCAAATTGAATCTGCCCTCAAGTCAGCGCGCGTGAAGTACCAGCGTCTTGAGCGCGAGCCGTTGCTCGATGCGGTCGCCGACGAAATGACCGGCGGCAATGTTGTTGGCTGGTTTCAGGGCCGCATGGAATGGGGTCCGCGCGCGCTTGGCAATCGTTCTATCGTCGCGCATCCCGGTCTGCCGGGCATGAAGGATGTTTTGAACGCGCGCATCAAGCGTCGCGAGTGGTTTCGTCCGTTTGCGCCGGCGATCCTCGCCGAGTCGCAGCATGAATATTTTGAGCACGATCATCCCTCGCCCTACATGCTCCACGTCTACAAAGTTCGCGCCGACAAAAGAGAGAGCCTGGGCGCGGTGAATCATGTGGATGACACGGGACGATTGCAGACCGTGGCGCGCGATGAAAACCCCTTGTACTACGATCTCATCAAGACCTTTGCAAAAAAGAGCGGCATCCCCGTGATTTTGAACACCAGCTTCAACGAGAATGAACCGATTGTCTGCACGCCGCAGGAAGCGATCGATTGCTTTCAGCGAACCAAGATGGACGTTCTTGCCATCGGCCCGATGATTGCCCGCAAGACTGAGCAGTGAGCGAGTGGAGCCTCACAGTGAAGATCGAGACCGAATACCGGAACGAAGAGCACGACCTCGAATCGCCTCGGATGCCTGAGAGCGTCATCGCCACCGCGGCCACAGCTTCCGCTCTGAGCCTTCGCAGAATCTGCGCCTGTAGCGGAGTTCGGGCACTTGCCTGGGACGGCGAGATGCTCTACGCGAGTCTCGGTTACAACATTATTCGCTGGAGAGCCCGGGCGAACGAGAGGCGCCGAAGGGTCGATGTCCGGTGGGAATCGGTGGCGAGCTTCGATCCTGGCTGGTGGAGAAATCTCACCTCGCGAGCGCGGCTCACTTCACGACTTGTGCGCGACGGCTTTCATGCGTTGGCCATTCTCGGCGATCCGGGCGAGCAGTCGCCAGAAGATCAGCGAACAAAAGATCGGCGAATGGACGACCGCAACAAACAGGCTCAGCGCACCCTGATAGCCGCCGTTCCCGGCGCGATTGTGACGCGGACCCCCGGCAGCGATGAATTCCGGGTAACGCACCACATCCGCCGCGGCACGCGCCCGCTGCATATCACGGCCACTCCCGGCGGAACTGTTTACTGGGGAGAATATTTCGACAATCGCGAACGCGCCGAGGTTCATATTTATGCGTCCACCGATCGCGGCGAGAGCTGGCAGACTGCCTATACATTTCCCGCGCGCTCGATCCGCCACGTTCACAACATTATTTACGATCGCTGGGCGGATTGCCTATGGATCCTCACCGGCGATGACGGGTACGAGTGCAAGGTGCTGCGCGCAACCCCCGACCTCCGCTCCGTAGAAGTTGTTCTCTCAGGAAATCAGCAGGCCCGCGCCGTCGCCGCCATCCCCATGCCGGACGCGCTCTATCTCGCAACCGACACGCCGTTTGAGGCCAATCATGTTTTGCGCCTTCGACGCGATGGGAGAGTCGACGAGATCGCGCCCCTGGCCAGTTCTTCGATCTTCGGATGCCGGATGCGCGAAGGAATGTTCTTTACGACCATGGTTGAGCCCAGCGCCGTAAACGCCAGCGGCGAGGTGCAGCTCGTTGGCTCGGCAGATGCTGGCTCCGCCGATCAAAATAACTGGCAAGTTCTTGCGCGCTGGACGAAAGATAAATGGCCGATGCGTTATTTCCAGTATGGCAACGCTCTGTTGCCAGATGGCGAGAACTCCACCAACTACCTCGCCGCGAGCACAGTCGCCGTTGAGGAGGACGATCAGGTCACCACGCTTTGGGAAGTGGGTCGGGAAGTAAGTGAAGAAGTAACTCGCGAAGGAAGTAGCGAGTTCGAAGACCTGCCGCAGGCCCCCATGCAGAGGCCATTTCCGGCGTGAGCCTCGCGGCGCGCTGGCGCTACTATCGCCGCATTCTGCCCGCATATCTCGGATCCGGTCGCAGCCAGCTCACGTTCTGGCATGAGACGCCGGCGTTAAATCCGCGAGCCAGCGTCGATGCGGAAGCACAAGCTCGCAGTCCCGGTCCTTACTACATGTCTTTTCGCGAGAAGGCCGACTACGCCGGCGTTTACGATGCGGCCGGAATCCCCATGCTCGACTATCGCGGCGCGATCGGTTTGCAATATAACCCGATTGCGATTGCACAATGGGGACTCGCGAATTTCAATCTCTTCTGCGAGACCTCCGACGCTGCCCGTCTGCAAAGAACTTTGACATCCGCCGACTGGCTGGCCGCGAACCTTGAGCAAAACCAGCATGGTTGCTGGGTTTGGAACCACCACTTCGATTGGGAGTATCGTGAAACGCTAAAGGCGCCGTGGTATTCCGGCCTCGCGCAGGGGCAGGGCGTTTCACTTCTGCTTCGTGCCCATGCGCACACCGGCAACGTGAAATATGAGCAAGCTGCCGAGCGAGCGTTTGTTGCGCTAACCATGCCCATCAGCCAGGGCGGCGTTCTATTTGAAGATGGCGAGCAGAACTTATGGATCGAAGAGTATCTCGTCAATCCTCCAACACACATCCTGAACGGATTCATGTGGGCGCTTTGGGGAGTGTTCGACTTCTGGCGCGCCCGCGCGGACGGCGCAGCCAAACAAATCTTCGATCGTGGCGTCGCGACGCTCCTGCACGATCTTCCGCGCTTCGACACCGGCTACTGGTCGCTGTATGAGCAATCAGGAACGCGCCTGAAGATGCTGGCGAGCCCCTTCTATCACCGGCTGCACATCGTGCAGCTGCGCGTGATGGCAAATCTCACCGGCGACGCCCGTTTCGCGGATTTCGCCGACCGCTGGGAAGCTTATACGCGGCTGCGCACGAATCGCGCGCGCGCAATTGCCGAGAAAAGCATCTTCAAACTCTTCCATTACTAAGTCACGGCGGCCTGAGCCATACCAGTTTGAAACGACCGCGGAGCGTATAAATGTCCGCTCCGCTGTTTGCGAGTCTGGTCCCTGCGCGCGTGTAACTCTGTAACCCACGCCCCTTCGTCGTGTACGCTTTTTTCTGGCGCAACTCAGCACTCCAGTCGTGAAAATTCTCTACGTCTCGCAATATTTTCCTCCGGAAATGGGTGCCCCGGCCGCGCGCGCGGACGAACTGTCGCGGCATTGGGCGCGCATGGGACACGACGTCACGGTGCTCACCGGCTTTCCCAACCATCCCACCGGAGTCGTGCCCGTCGAATGGCGCGCGCGTTTGCGTCGTCTTTGCTATAAAGAAACGCTCGACGGCGTCCGCGTCGCGCGCACCTGGCTTTGGCCTTTGCCCAACCGCAAAGCGCACCAGCGAATCCGTTCGTACGCATCATTCTTTTTTTCGTCCGCCATGCGAGGACTGACTCTCAGCAAGCCCGACGTAGTCATCGGCACGTCGCCGCAACTGCTGGTCGCACTTTCCGGATGGTGGCTTGCGCGCTCGAAAGGCGTGCCGTTTGTGTTCGAGGTTCGCGACCTTTGGCCCGAGTCACTAGCCGCCGTCGGCGCTGGAGGCGAGGGCAGCGTCATGCATCGCGCGCTGGGCGCAATCGCCGGATTTCTCTACCGCCGCGCGAATCGCATCGTTGTCGTTACGCCTGCCTTCAAAGATCATTTGATTCGCCACTGGCGTGTGCCCGCCGAAAAAATTTCAATCGTCGAAAACGGCGTGGAGACTGACCTGTTTCGCGCCGATCCCGCCGCCGCAACGATTCGAAAAGAACTTATCGGCGAAAACGAAGAGCGGTTCCTGATCTGCTACATCGGCACGATGGGCATGGCGCACGGCCTCGAAACTCTTATCGCCGCGGCCGAAGAACTTCAAACTACCCTGCCGAATTGCCTGTTTTTGCTGATCGGCGAAGGCGCAGAGAAGCAGCGCATCGTCGACCTTGCCGCGGCGCGCGGTCTCTCCAATATCAAATTTCTCGGCCAACAACCTCGGCAACAAATCCCCGCTCTCGTTTCAGCAGCGGATGCCTGCCTCGTCATGCTGAAAAAAAACGATCTCTTCAAAACTGTGATTCCCACCAAGCTGCTCGAGTACATGGCGTGCGAGCGCCCGGTGATCGTGGCCGTCGACGGCCAGACTCGCCAGATCGTCGACGAGGCACGCGCCGGCATATTTGTTCCGCCAGAAGACGGTCACGCGCTCGCCGAGAGCATCTGCGCGCTGGCGGCCAATGCCAATGCGGAAGAAGATAGGCGACGCATGGGATTCAACGGCCGACAATATATTCTCAGCAGATTATCGCGCGAGAGAACCGCGCGGGATTACATTGCGGTTCTTAAAGAATTGACGAGTGCCAGAGAGTTAACGCGGGCCGCCGCCGCGTAGCGGCAAGCCATGCTCAAGGATGAGCAGCCACCACCGCGAGAGCGGTGGTCGCGGATACGGCCGCATCCGCCGTACGATAGGCGGCCGCCTTCGCCGAGCTGGTCGGAATGAACAGAACGTCGCCCTTTACCAGCAATACATCGGGAGCTTTCGCGTAAAGAATCTTCTTCAGCGGAATCGGAATTTCCTGAGTTCCATTCGGCCCCCGCCGCAGGATCTTCGTGTGGTTCAACGATGCCGTGCGAGTGCTTCCACCCGCCAGCGCCAGCGCTTTCAGCACGCTCAGCGCATTGTCTTCGATCACAAAACCAGCCGGGTGCTGCACGTCTCCCACCACGTAAACAATTCCTGCGCGCGAGACGATGATCGTGTCTCCGGGCAACACGTCAATATTGTCCTGCGTATCTTCGACCAGGTTCGCGGATAATTGCAGCTCGATTTTATGATCCGGATCGTCGCGATGAATGATGGTGACAACGCGCCCAGCCTTGTCGCTCAGGCCGCCCGCCGCCGAAATCATGTCAAAGAGCGTGCGATTTCCGGAAATGGTGTATGGCCCCGGATGCTGCAACTCCCCGACCATCGTGATGGCCTGCGATTGTGCTTCATCGATGTACACCGTAACGTGCGGGCCGCGAACAAAGCCGCCATCTTCCAGCCGCTTTTGAATCAACTCCTGCGCTTCATCGGTCGTGAGGTCCGCGACGTGAACGTAGTCGATCAGTGGCAGGTAAATGTCTCCCGATCCGCTGATGCGCGATTTGGTCTGAAGGTCTGGCACGCCAAACACCATGACCTCGACCACATCGCCGATCCCTAACTTCGCATTTGAATTTGCGACCAGATGGTGCGCTGTCGGCGCGTCGCCCGATTTTGCGTCGGAGGATTGCTGCATATCCGAAGCACCCGGTGTTTGGACGCTGGTCTGCGTTGGCGCGACCTGCGCCGAAAGACTCGTAGCGCACAAACCAAGAATCAATACCTGCAAATTGCGCAGGAGGAAATGGTGATTCCACCCTGACATGCGATGCTCCTAAGTTGCGAGTGTGACGAGCTTAGCACGGCGTTGCGCGCGCAATCCTTTCACAAGGATTGTCGATCTCGATACCCAGACTCGGAAGTATCAACAGTCAAATGTGCAATCAGCATTGCCGTGCCCGGCGCGCGACGGTATATTCCGAAAAAATGCAATTGTTGCGGACCGCGCGCCGCCAATCGGGAATTTCCACTTACTAAGCAATCGGCGATTCCCATTCTCATGGTTTGAAATGCCGGCACTCTTGCCGGAAGGAACGTCTGCTTGACGCTGCTGTTTCTGGGATTGTTCGTCTTCTCGCTTGCGCTCTCCTTCGTGGCGACGCGCAAGGTTCGCGACATTGCAATCCAACGCGGGCACGTTTCCAATCCCCAGGGCGGACGACACCTGCATCAAACGGCATGCCCGCGCCTCGGCGGCATCGCCATCTTTCTTGCCTTCTCGCTGAGCCTCATTTTGTGGCTAGGCCTCGCGGTTATATTTCCTCGCCTCGCTGCCGGAGCCGAGTCCACCATTCTCCTGCGCATTTATATTCCCGCCTGTCTGATTTTTGCTCTCGGCATCTATGACGATCTGCACGGCGCCGGCCCTTATTTAAAATTTGCCGTGCAGGCGATCGCCGCCATCATGCTCTTCGCCGGCGGCATGCGCGTGCTCGATGTGCCACTATTATTTCCGCACACGCTGCCCTGGTATGTAGGTTTGCCGCTCACCGTGCTCTGGGTGATGGCGGTCACCAACGCCTTCAATCTGATTGACGGTCTCGATGGGCTCGCGGCCGGATCGGCCTTATTTTCGACGCTGGTTTTCTTCGTGGTCGCGCTCGTCAATCATTCCTGGCTCTGCTCTCTGATGAGCGTCACGCTCGCCGGCGCGATTTTGGGTTTCCTCCGTTTCAACTTCAATCCAGCCACAATCTTTCTCGGCGATTCCGGCAGCTTGTTCATCGGCTTCATGCTCAGCGCCCTCGCGCTCGCCGGAGCTCAAAAAGCGCCCACCTTCGTCGCCGTCGCCATTCCGGTAGTGTCCTTCGGTCTGCCGATCCTTGAAACTGCGCTCTCGATCTTCCGCCGCCTCATCAGCGGACGCCCGATTTTCACTGCCGATCGCGAGCACATCCATCACAAGCTTTTGCAAATGGGCATGTCGCACCGACAAGTCGTGATCGTTCTTTACGCCGTCTCGGCCGTCTTCGCCATGCTGAGCCTGTTCCTGCTCTGGCCGACCGGAAGCACGCTGGGCCTTGTGCTCGCGGTAGTCGGAACCGGCATCTGGCTGGGCGTCCAGCATTTGAACTATCCCGAGTTCGGTGAACTGCGTCGCGTGGCACAGCGCACCATTGAGCAGCGTCAGATCGTAATCAACAATCTGTCGGTGAGGCGAGCCGTTGACGAACTCAAAAGCGCCGACAATTTCGATCAGGTGCGCCGCATTCTGGTGGCTGCCTTTGAGTCCAACGATTTCGATGCCTTCGAACTGCATGCGACCCCGCCCCACGACTCGCCATCTGTGGAGCAGAATCAGCGCGTTCATTGGAGCAAGTTTCCCCGCTTGATGACGATCGCCGCCCAGCCCTCCTGGAAGCTGACGCTCGATCTGGTCACGACCGCGAATCGCCGGTGGGGTTCGCTGCTCGTCTTCCGAACCTACAGCGATCACGATCTTCAGTTAGACGTCAATCTGCTGACCTCGCATTTTCCGGTCGCATTAGCCGACGCGCTCGAGCGCGCGTGGGCCGTCCCCGAAGTTCTGCTCGCCGCCCAACAACCCGAAATCCGGGCCTACGCCGCCAACGTCTGAGCGCGCTGGATGCGGCTTTCGCGATCATTTTCCCCTCCGGATGACGTCTGAGTTAATATGGTGCTTCGATGGATCGGAGTCTCCGATTGCCGGATCCGGACACGCGCCTTCCCTACGGTGAGCGGCGCCGCGCTGTTCGTCAACGCCTTCATACGCCGGTCTATGTCAGCTTCAACACGCCGCGCTCCGGCGCAGTGCTAGACCTGAGCGAATTGCTCGACCTGCACGAAGATGGCTTTGCCGTGCAGACCGCCATTCCAACCGCCGTACACGACCACGCCGCGCACGATGACGACCGTCTCGCGCCGAATCGCGCCGTCACGCTCTGCCTCGACTTGCCGGAAACGAAAAAATACGTCCACGGCAGTGGCCAGGTTATGTGGACCGACGACACCGGCCGCGCCGGAATCCGCTTTTCGTTTTTGCCCGACACCTCACGCCATGCACTAAAAGAATGGCTGTTCGCGAACCTTCTCGTGGCCTCGACGAATCATGCCGCGCGCGCCAATCAACTGGCGCAGCAAAGGCAGGAAGCCCGCTCCTTCGAACTCGTATCGCGATCATCGCAACCGGAGCCACTGCCCGAGCATCTCAAACGCGAGCCGTTCGTTATGGGCATGCCTGATCCACGCGCGTCCGATCCAGAGCCGGTCGGGGCGCTGCTGCTTGATGCCGTCGCATCTCCGGTGCGCGAGACCGTCGCATCCCCCGTACGCGAATCGGGCGCATCGCCAGTATCCGATCAGGCCAAGTTGCTTGCCATCCTGGATGACGTCCGGCGGCAAGTTGAGGAAATCCTCGGTCATGAAGGCGAGAGCGCGACCGGCGAAGTAAATGCTGTTGGAGCAAATGCCCGCGGAGTCGCTGCTCGTGCCGCCGACAGGGAGGCGGTCAACTACGAATCAGCCCTCCATTTCATTACTGAGCGCGCCGCGATGCTGACAGGCGCTTCGGGCGCGGCTCTCGCGCTCCTCGCCCAAGACCACGTTATCTGCCGCGCTTCAATCGGCGAGCCGGCTCCCCCCGTCGGTTCCGAAGTCCACGTGGACTCAGGCCTGTCCGGCGAATGCCTGCGCCGAGGCATTCTGGTTTCGTGCTGCGATACCGAAGCCGACTCGCGCATCGATCCAGAAGTTTGCCGCGTGCTTGGGCTAGGTTCGTTCGCGGCAGTCCCGATCTTTTCCGACTTTCAAGTCGTCGGCCTGCTAGAAGTCTTCTCTCCCTACCCCCACACTTTCGCGACAGTCGAAGAAACAATTCTGAAAAGGCTCGCCGAGATGGTTCCACGATTCGACGAGAAAGATTGCGCTCAAGAGATCCTCGATGTCGATGAGGTCGTCCACGAAGCCGTCGCACCCGAATCAGTCGAGCATCATCCAATAGCGCAGCCATCGCCAACTCAACTACCGCCAATTCAGCCATCGCCAACTCTACTATTGATAACGGAACCCGCCATAATTCCACGCGAGACTCAGCGCTCGATACCTCAGCGCCCCGCGACCACGCCAGACGCAATCCAGGCCTTGGGCGCCGAACGGTTGTCAGAGCCAGCCCGCGAACAAGTTTTCACGCCGGCCATCAAAGGTCCCGAATCATCGTTCGGCCACCCTCCCGAACCGGCGCTCGAACGAGCTCTCGATCGCGCCCCCAATCCAGCCGCCGGAACAAGCCCGAACAATCCCGCCGCTCAAACCACGGACTGGTGCGCCGAACTCAACCCCGCCGACCTCACCGCCACCGAACTCACTCCCGCCGAACCCGCCGGACCACTGGCCCGCCGTTTTCCTTTTTCGCACGTCATGCTGCTAGTCATGGCGATCGCCGTCGCCGCGATGGCTCTCGGCTATCTGCTGGCGCCCTCGATTGAACAGCATTGGCTGCATCCGGCGCAGAGCGCCGAAGCTTCTTCTCCTCCGCCTGCCGCCATGGACCGCCGTGGCCACGCGCTCTCCACCGACGAACTGCGCAAGCTCGCCGACCAGGGAGACCCCGATGCTGAATGGCAGATGGGCATTCTCTATCACGATGGAGAGGCCGTTCCCAAGGACGACGCGCTCGCCGTGCGCTGGTTCGAACTCGCCGCCGCGCAAGGTTATGTCCGCGCTCAGTCGACGCTTGGCGCTTACTACTGGGCTGGCCGCGGAGTTCCGCAGGATCTTTCCAAAGCTTATTTCTGGTCGCAACTCGCGCTCGCGCAGGGCGACGAAGACAGCAAGTCGCGTCTCGAAGGTCTCTCCGCGCAGATGACGCAACCTCAAGTCGCAGCCGCCCGCCAGCAAGCCGAAGCCTGGCTCCGCGCCCACAACCAGCGCGCAAATTCCAAAGCCAACTAAATCGGCACGCCCAACGATCATCCCCAACAATCATCCCCAACGATCATCCGCAATCCGCCGAAGCCCGATTTGACAGCCCTTTTCCCGCCAGCCTATATTTGCGTCCACGCCACGAACTTCCCTCCGGAGAGACTGCCATGTCCCGAGATTCCGTTTTCATGTCTTTGATTTCCGTTTGCCTCGCAGCGATTTTCAGCTCCGTACCAGCGACCGCGCAGACACGCTTTCCAAAACTGACAATCGAGAACAGCGGAACGACTGAGGGCTTGATCGCAGTCAGTCCCGTAAATTCCAAAATCGTCTGGGCCGCCGGACGCCACGGAACGTTCCTCGTCACAACCGATGGCGGCGTCACCTGGCGCTCGGGTCAGGTGCCGAACGCAAAGTGGCTGCAATTTCGCGGAGTCCGCGCGGTCAGCGCCACCACCGCCTATCTGCTCTCCATCGGCAACGCGCCCGGCAACTTTCGCATTTACAAAACTGAAGACGGCGGCTCAACCT
>JBAWAI010000297.1:0-4255 GCA_049589215.1 Terriglobales bacterium
GGTTTACGCCGCGCCCCTTCCAGGAGAGATTTACAACCCACCACCTTTGCTTCCCCGCAAAGTTAGCCTCGAAAAAGTTAGCTCTTATTAACCACCAGTTTGTTCTCCACGCTGAACGTGCCCGGAACGGCTCCCGCCCGAATGCCGGCAACGTTCTTATCCATCGTGTTTATCACCGAGCCGTAAAGCGTCACATGTCCGTTATCGACGACGATGCGGATCGGATGCACCGGATCGATCGCGTAGCGGCTCAGCACCGGGTCACGATAAATCGCGCGCGCAATGCGAACGCGCAGCGAGTTATCGAAGAACGAAGCCGGCAGCACCTTCACGTTGTCAACCACGCCCTTCACGCCGGGCATTGCGGCCACGATCGCCATCGCTGAATCCTTGGGCGTGTCATAAACCGTATCGCCTTCGATCGTCACGACGCCCTTCTGTACTTCGAGCGCGAGATAGTTGAAGGTGTTGTCAAAATAACCGACGCGGTCAAAGGCCAGCTTCTTCGCCAGTTTCTGCTCAAGCTGGCTGTCAGGCACGTTTGCGCCCGCAACCTCGATGTTGTTGCGAACACCGGAAACGTTCGCGACCTTCTTGATCTTTTTCGCGGCGTTGAGCTTGTCCTGATAGAGGTTCACGGTGCCGGTCAGGGTCACCATGCCGTCTTCAACGCTGGAGTTCACATTCTGAAGTTGCTTTGATCCGTGCATCTTCTGGCTGACGGCCTGCTGAATCTGTTGATCATAACCGCCGTTGTTTGCGGCGAACGCCGTCATGCTCAGCAGGACGAGCAGACCCGCGGTCAACGCGACCAATTGTTTCTTCATGGTTGCCATCCTCATTTGAATTCCGGCCCACACCTTGTTAACCGGTTAGTTAAATAGATGCCCTCCCCTTTGGCGGAGATGCACTCGCGGGGGAGTTTTACAAACTCTTACAAAGCAGCCTGGAACCTGCTGATTTGACACATGCTTGTGATAACGACTAATCTTCGAACATGCGTGGCTTGCAAGCTGAGTTGAAGCAGAACGTGCCCTTTCGCAGCCGCGAGCAGGAGGCCTATCTCGCGCTACTGCGCACTGCGGATGCGTTGGAAACGAGTGTCGAGGCGAAGCTCGGCGAATTTAATTTGACGGGCACGCAATACAACGCGCTGCGCATTCTGCGCGGAGCGGGACCGGAAGGCTTGCCATGCAGCGAGATAGGCGAGCGCATGATCACGCACGATCCCGATGTAACTCGATTGCTCAACCGACTCGAGAATCGCGGCCTAGTCCAGCGGACACGAGCTCAAGCGGATCGTCGCGTCGTGCGAGGGAAAATCACCGCGGCTGGATTGAAGCTCTTGCACGCGATGGATGAGCCCGTGGCCAGGCACGGCCGCGCCATCCTGAAGCACGTCGGACAGGAGAAGCTACAGCAGCTAATTGAATTGCTGGAGCTGGCTCGAGCTGGAAACGCGCGAACTGGAAATGCACGAACTGGAAACAGTGCGAACCCACGCGGCGGTCAATGACGTTTCGTCGACTTCCGGGCGGCGGCGGCAGCGCGCTTTGACGCCGCCTTGCGCGCAACTTTCGCCGGAAACACCCTCGCGAAAATCTTGTCGATATTTTTCAGTTGGCGCTGCAGGTCGAACGCGCGCTCAATCTTGGCGCGCGCAACCCGGCCGGTGATCGCCGGATCGCTCAACACAAGTTCATGGAAGTCGAGATCTTCCCTCCACGCACGCATTGCATGACTCTGCACCACGCGATACGCATCTTCACGCGAGATGCCGCTTTCCACCAGGTCGAGCAGTAACTGTCCGCTGAAAACGAGGCCGCGCGTCGAGTGCAGATTCGCGAGCATGCGCTCCGGATAGACGAACATGGTCTCGATCAGATTTGCAGTCTTGTTGAGCAAATAGTTGGTGAGCGTGGTCGAATCCGGAATAATGACGCGCTCAGCGGAGGAATGCGAAATGTCGCGCTCGTGCCAGAGCGCAACGTTCTCAAATCCAGCCTGCGCGTTTCCGCGCACAACCCGCGCCAGTCCACTGATCTGCTCGGCCGTCACCGGATTGCGCTTGTGCGGCATGGCCGACGAACCTTTTTGCTTTTCGCTGAAGTACTCTTCGGCCTCGCGCACTTCGGTGCGCTGCAGGTGCCGAATCTCGGTCGCAATCTTGTCGAGCGTCGAGGCAATAACGGCGAGCGTCGCCAGATAGTAGGCATGGCGGTCGCGCTGAATCACCTGCGATGAAACGGCCGCGGCCTTCAATCCCAACCGCGCGCATATTTTTTCTTCGAGTTCGGGCGTCAGGTGAGCGAACGTTCCGACGGCTCCTGAAAACTTGCCGACGCGCAAATCCTCCGCCGCCGCCTGAAAGCGCGCGACGTTGCGGCGCGTCTCCGAATACCAGTTCGCGATCTTGAAGCCGAACGTGATGGGCTCGGCGTGGACGCCATGCGTGCGGCCGATCATCGGCGTGTCTTTGAACTCCCACGCGCGCCGTTCAAGCACATCGGCGAGGCGTTCCAGATCGCCCGCAATCAGCACTGAGGCTTGCTGAATCAGCAAGGCCTGCGCCGTGTCGACAACGTCGTTCGAAGTCAATCCGTAGTGAAACCAGCGCGCATGTGGGCCAACAATTTCGGCAACCGCGGTGGTGAAGGCGATGACGTCGTGCTTGACCTCGGCCTCGATCTCAAAAATGCGCTCGACGCTGAAGTTGGCGCGTTCGCGAATTACCTTGGCAGCATCTTTAGGCACGGTGCCGGCTTCGGCCAGAGTCTCAGTGGCCGCGACTTCGACCGCAAGCCAGGTGCGAAAGCGGTTTTCGTCGCTCCAGATGCGGGCCATTTCAGGCCGCGTGTAGCGTGGGATCAAGGACAACTCTCCTGAACGGAAACAGGGGATTGGGAACTCAAGATTGTAAATCAGCGGGCGGGCTGCCGCCAGTCAACAGCCCCGACTCAATAATGGCATTGCTTGGATCGAGCGTGACGGAGTTCCCAAGAGAAGCCGACCAAGAACATCGCAATGGTGAAGAACCAATCGAAAGAATTGTTTAGGAAGCCTGAATTCCAACCAATCGACCCCATTCCCACATGGTACACAACCGACATGTAGGCGCTTATGACTCCGCCTACCAGGAGAGACGCAACACAAACGAATACAAAACCAGCAATTGTGCTTTTAATGTAACCCATGCTGCTTTTTCCGCTCGTTGATCATGGGCGACCTTTGGAAGCCCTGCCCTACTCCACCGTGTGCTTCGCCGTGTATCCCTCGCGCGCGTAGACGACGGTCTTTACTTCTTTGCCCTTCTGGTCGCGAACCTTCAACTGGCCGCCGTCTGACGAAATCAGTTCCACCTTCAGCTTGCGATACGAGCCGTCGAGCTTCGCGTTGGTCGGATGATACGAGATGGTGTACTGATTGCGAATGTCGGCGGAGATCTGCTGGAAAATTTCCGGCAGCTCGCCCTCAAAACGCGGGAAAAATGCGCGCCCGCCCGTGAGCTTGGCGAAAGTGCTGAGCTGGTTGTCGTTCTGGAGCCATCCGACTTCGGTCGCCCCGCTGGCCCCCCCGCGCGTATCCCGCTGTTCGCGATATGCCCAGCCAATGCTCACAGGATAGATCGTCACATCCTTCGTCGACTTGATCTTCTTCAGCATTTGATCGAGCGTCAGCTTGCTGAATGTATCGGCTCCCGACGAAACCAGGATGATGTACTTCTTTCCCTCAATGCGATCGATTCGGTCAAGCGTGTCGAAAGTTGCGTCGAAGAGGTTGCGTTCGCTGAACCCGGGCATGCGAAGCATATTGAGCGCGCCCATGACCGACCGCTTGTCCTGCGTGAAGTCCACCAGAATATGCGGCTTCATGTCATAGGAAACGACGGCCACATAGTCCTCTTTTTGAAGGCCGCTGGCAAAGGTGTAGCTCGCGTTCAGCGCGTCATACATGTAGTAATACTGTTGCAGTTGGTGAAACATTGGTGACGACGCGAATTCAATCAGCAGTACCGCGGTCATCGGCGCCTTCGACGGATTGAACGAGGCGATCGACTGCTGCTGGCCGTCTTCGAAGATCTTGAAATTTTCCTGTTTCAGACCCGGGATCGTCTGCCCGTCTTTGCTCGTGACCAGCACATCGAGCGTTACAACTGGCACCTCGACCTTGATCGAGTAATCGGGCATGTTATCGATCTTCTTCGGCTTCTCGGGCGCGGGAGGAGGCGGTTCTTCCTTCTTCTTGGGAATGACGT
>JBAWAI010000298.1:0-7766 GCA_049589215.1 Terriglobales bacterium
GTGCAGTCCCTGTGCAATCGCCCACGCGATCGAACGTTTATTGGCTACTCCGAAGACGACCGCGGTCTTTCCCTTAAGATCATCAAACATGCCGAGAATCTCCTAATCGAAGAATCGCTGACCGAAAAGAATACCAGCGAACAGAACCCAGCGAACAGAATCGTGCCGGAGCGGCGCGAAGGCCGATATACTTAAGAAAGGAAAATGCAGGCTGCGCGAGGCATTCGCATGTGCAGGAATATCAAAACGCTATTTAACTTCGATCCGCCGGTGACCGACGATGAGGTGCGGGCGGCATCGTTGCAGTTCGTGCGGAAGATCAGCGGATTCAGCAAGCCTTCGAAGGCGAACGAGGAGGCCTTTGATGCGGCGATTGAAGATGTGGCCGGGATCTCGATGCGTCTGTTGCGGGCGCTGGAGACAACCGCTCCGCCGAAGAATCGCGAAGAAGAGGCGGCCAAGGCGAAGGCTCGCGCCGCGGAACGGTTTGGTACGTAGTGCGGGGTGTGCCGCGGCATTCCCTTCCCAGTCGCGAATACGCTAGAGCGAGGCTGAGGCGGAAATATACCAGCCTTCGGAAAGAAATATCTCGATGGAGCTCTCCTGAATTCCCTCTTGGACACGGAGCTCATCATTAAGAAAGTGATACTCGAGCGCGCCCGAGATTGTGTCGAGGCGATCGATGCGAATGCGGTTGCCGTCGCGATCGGCGCAGATGAGGCCGACTTTGAGATCGGCGGCCAGCGCTTTGCGAACCGTGGCTTTGCCGGCAGGAGCCTGAGTCTGATTGGACATCGATCAATTAGATGCTAGTGACCGTGGTTTCAATGCGGTTGATTTGCCGGTCGGTCCAAATCAGCGCCGAATCAGCGACTGGCTCAGAACGTCCAACGAGTCGCCGACTTTGGAAAACTTTTTTCAATGAAGGCGAAAACTTTGCCGGGACGCACTGCAAAGATCGGCTCGTTCATGCCGCGCGGATCCATTTTGTATTTCTTCTTGTAGGCGGTGGCGACGAGCTCGAGCGTGGCGGCGTCCGTCAGTTCTTTTGCGTTGCCCTCGACAATTACGGCCTCCGTGCCATCGTCGTTCGTGACCGTGCAGGCGGCGTTGGCGGCGAGGTTCTGGCCCTTGCGCGATTTTCGTCCGGTTGAGAAAAAGAACGCGTCATCGAGCCAGACGCCCCAGACCGGCATGACGTGGGGGTGGGGCGCGGCGGCGGCGTCTTTGGCGGAATGAATGGTGGCGAGCCAAAAGGTGCGGCAGCGATTCATCGTGCGGGCGACCCAGGCCCAGGGCAGCAGGCCCTTGCCTTCACGATTTCCAACGATTCCGTAGCCGGGCGCGAAGGGACGCGTGGCTTTGGGGCCGGCTTTGGGGCCAGTTTTCGGGCGGGCGGTTTTTCGCGAGGTGGGGGTCGACGAGGGGCGTCGTTTTTTCATGGCGATATTTTAGCGCCGAGGCAGCGGGGTTTGGCGGGAGGAGAAATGGCCCAACGTCTTTTCCACGGATCAACGCGGATTCTCGCGGATCTTTTTCATAATCCGTTATTGCCCCGCGCCCGTTTCGTGCGAGCCCTGGTCCTGACTTGCAGACGGATTGGCGGCTTCGAGCGCGGCGTCCCAAAAAGTAGTGTTGTGATCGACTGCAGCTACGCCGATGCGCGCGCCTTCGGGATCGTCTTTGTCTCTTATCCAGGCGACGCGAAATTCTTCCTTCTTGCCACCTCGAGTAAGCGAGACCTGGTCGCCGAACTTGAGCTCGCCGTGAATGCCCTCCAGCAGGGCGCCGCGGCGGCTGATATTGACGGTCATCACCCGCTGGCTGAGAGGACGGCCGCCGGCGTCGACGCCCGAGAGCAGGACGGGCAGGGCGACGTCGATGCGCGTGTCGCGGCGCTTGCCGAGACGTTGTGCGCGCAGATCGCTGAAGAACTGCTCTTGCGTGAGGGATGGACCGGAGAGCACGAGATCCAGGAGCAGGTCGGGTGCTCCGGGGTCGCGGACTATCGGCGTTTGCTGCGCACCGAGTTCGCGCTCCTTGCGGCCGACAAAGACGCGGGGAGCCTCGCGGGTACCAGCCAGGTGCGCGATCAGGTCTTCAACATGCTGGCCGGGATTGTGCGAGGCTGTGAACTCGATGCCCATGCCAATTGCGTCGTGCGAGACGCGGACGACGCCATCGAGAATGTACTCTTCGTCGTTCGCCTGGATGCTGCCGGCGCGGATGCTCAGCAACACGGGAGTGCCGGCGGGAAAAGGCGTGGTGGACTCGAGGTAGCATGCGCCTCCGCTGACATCGGTCAGGCGCCACCGGCGGGGCGGCGTGGCGACTTTCGAAGTCTCGCCGGAGGCTGAGTGCGCCGGCGAGGGCGCATCCTGAAGCAATTCCTCGACGACCCAATCCGACGGAGCGTATTCGATTCCCCAGAAGTTGCCTGGGTTATGCAGTTCGAGACCAATCAGCCAGGTTTCGGGGTCACCACCAAGTGGGACGATCTCCGATACCATCGCCGTGGTGTGACGCTTGGCAGAGATGATCTCGAGGCGCACAGGCAGATTCAGTTCCATGGCGCGGGGCGAGATCACGCCGCAACCGTGAGCATTGACCAGGGTCGTGTTGCAGCGCTCCGAAAAGGAGACCTTGGAACTGAGGCTAGTTATCTGCACGGGAACTTCGAGGGGCAGGCGGGTGCTGCGACGAATTGCCTGCTGCGCTTTTTCCGACGAGCCCATATGTGCGGGACGAATTAACGGCCTGAAAAATCGAAGCCAAAATCGTAAAGATGAGGCTCCGCTGCCTAAGCAGAGAGACAATCCAACATTATGCTAGATCACATGAAAACGGGGGAGAGAGAATTCCGCTCTTGTTTCCGAGTTAGGCACTATTTCGGGTGCTCTGTCCGGCGCTATCCAGACTGCTCGCCGGTCTTGATGGCCGGCGCTATTGTGGCTGCAGTCGCTGTAGCGGCGGGCTCGGGCGGTTTGAGAGCTGAATCCGGCGCCTGAAAGTCGATGCGCTTGTGGCTGCCGTCGCAAAAAGGACGGTTTGCGGTAGCGCCGCAGCGGCACAGAGAGAACGCCGGTTTGCCAGTGAGATCGTACTTGTTGCCATCGCCATCGACCATTTCGATAACGCCGTTCGGATCGTCGATACGCAGCGAGCCGTTCTTTTTGACGGTGATTGTGACTTGAGCCATGAAACCTCCGGTGAACTCTCAAGCTATCGCAGATGGGGCGGGGAGTACAAATTTTGTGGGCCGGTGTCAGGTGTCAGCTCTCAGGTGTCAGTCTCAGGAAAACCGACGCAATTGGGAAATGACTTAGAGCTTGGAGCTGAGAGCTTCGAGCGACGCCTTTGGGCCTGCTTTTCTACTTCCAGCGATCGACCGCCTCCCACCAGATGAGCTTCGACCATTCGTCAAAAGTGGCCTTGGCCCATTCGCGATCTGTCCACCAGTTGCTGCCGAATTGCGCGGGATTGTGGGCGGCGGCAACGCTCCATTGATATTGGGGAAGACGACGGGAAAAGATGGAGAGGGCGCGGCGGGTGTGATAGTCGGAGGTCACGAGGAGGACGCGATGAGCGTTCAGCGGTTGGAGGCAGCGAGCGACATCGGCAGTTTCGGCCGCGGTGGAATGACCCTCGATGGCGCAGAGGGATAGCTGGGCGGCGTCGGGTTGATCCGCGATGTATTGCCGGGCGATGTCGGTCAGGTGCGAATTGAAGATTCGTCCGGTTTCGGCGTCGAAGAACAGGTGCGGCGCCATGCCCTGACGCAGCAGTTCGAGACCATGCGCGGGACGCGCGATGGTTTCGCCGGCGAGAACCACGATGGCATCGGATTTTTGAGGGTTGTCGACGACCAGGAAACGGGCGGCCTGGCTGGCGAACAAGCCGCCAACCAGAATTAAGACAAGAAAAAGCCGGAGAGCGCGCATCTGACGCGAATGGTACTACAGAGGGATTGTGCGCAAAGATGCGCAGGTTCCGAAACCGTTACCGGGATGCGGATGCCGGGGCGGTTAAGGCAAAGGCAATTACCGTCGTAATCGCAATTAACACATGAGAGCGCGCAAAGGCATGGGAAAATAAAGGCTTGAGCGCGTAGTCGCCGAGTGTGGCACGAAGCGGACGCCGCAAAACCGGATGTTAGAATTCTTATAACCCTATGAATACTGAAATGACTGCGTCTTCATTGTTTACCGACCTGAAAACTCGCATCGAAACGCGCAAGGCGCGGGTCGGAATCATCGGCCTTGGCTATGTTGGCCTGCCGCTGGCGCTGCTTTACAGCGAGCAGAAGTTTCCGGTCACCGGATTCGACATCGACCAGCGCAAGGTGGACACGATCAACCAGGGCGGCACGTACATTTTCCGCATCACGCCCGAGGAGATCGGCGCGGCCAGGGCGAACGGATTCAAACCGACCGCGAATTACGCGCAGATCAGCGAAATGGACGCGATCATCATTTGCGTTCCGACGCCGCTGAACGAATATCACGAGCCGGACATGAGCTACATCACGAACACGGCGCAAGCGGTCGCGCCCCATCTGCGGGCGGGACAGATCGTGATTCTGGAAAGCACGACGTATCCGGGAACGACGGGAGAGGTGCTGGTTCCGATTCTCGAGCAGGGGAACAAACTTGGCCTGAGGGCTTCGCAGAAAGGCGCTGCCGGCGATAACGAATTTTGGGTTGCGTTCTCGCCCGAGCGCGAGGATCCGGGCAACACGACGGTGGCGCGCCACAATATTCCGAAGGTGATTGGCGGGCTTGACGCGCAGGCGAGTGAGATTGCGGCTGCGCTTTATGGCGCGATTTTCAGCCGCACCGTGCCGGTATCGTCGCCGGCGGCGGCGGAGATGACCAAGCTGCTGGAAAACATCTATCGCTGCGTGAATATCGCGCTGGTCAACGAACTGAAGATGCTTTGCCTGCGCATGAACCTCAACATCTGGGAGATCATCGACGCGGCGGCGACCAAGCCGTTCGGGTTTCATCCGTTTTATCCGGGGCCGGGCCTTGGCGGGCACTGCATTCCGGTCGATCCGTTTTATCTTTCGTGGAAAGCGAAAGAGTTCGACTTCCACACTCGCTTTATCGAGTTGGCGGGCGAGGTCAACGTGGCGATGCCGTATCACGTGATCGCCGCGACCATCGGCGCGCTGAACCGGCAAAAGAAGGCCATCAACGGGTCGAAGGTGCTAGTGCTGGGCGTGGCCTATAAGAAAGACATTGACGACCTGCGCGAGTCTCCTGCGCTGACGATTATCGAGCTGCTGCAAAAAGAGGGCGCGACGGTCAGCTACAACGATCCTTATTTTCCGTTTGTGGGCCGCGGGCGCAAATATGACTTGCAGATGAAGTGCGCTCCGCTGGATAACCTGGCGCAGTACGACTGCGTGCTGATCGTCACTGACCATACCGACTACGACTACAAGAAGATTGTGAACGACGCGAAGCTGGTGGTGGATTCGCGCAACGCGACCCGCGGCATCAAGAGCGACAAGATCGTGCACTGCTAACGTGTGCATTTGCAGGTGCACTGCTCTTGTCCGCATGCTCGTCGCCGATTCGGTCAGTGAACGTTCGGACGTGAATGCTCCCAAGTGAATATTCTTTTCGACCTCGACGGTACGCTCACTGATCCCGGCGTCGGCATCGTCTCCTGCATTCGCTATGCGCTCGAAAAACTTGGCCGGGAGCAGCGTTCGGATCGGGCGCTGGCGCGCTATATTGGCCCGCCTCTGCGCGAATCTTTCAGCGAGATCCTGAATACATCCGATAAGTGCACGATTGATCATGCCGTGACGATGTACCGCGAACGCTATTCGACAATCGGGCTGCTCGAAAACGAAGTTTACGCCGGAATTCCGGACGCCTTGTTGGCATTGCGCGAGCGCGGAGACACGCTTTTCGTCGCCACATCGAAGCCGGGGATTTATGCTCAGCAGATTCTTGAACATTTTGGCCTGGCGAATTATTTCCGCGCGATTTGGGGCTGCGAACTGGACGGCGCGCGATCCGATAAAGGCGAGCTGATCGCGCACTTGCTCGATCGGGAAAAGCTGAAGCGCGAGCACACTGTAATGATCGGCGACCGCTCGCACGATGCGGTGGGCGCGCGGGCGAATGGAATTGTGCCCGTCGGCGTATTGTGGGGCTATGGCGACGAGGCAGAGCTGATCTCGGCGCAATGCCAAGTGCTGGTGCGCGCAACCGCCGAGCTGCCTGAGTCGACGGTCGGTATTAGCGACCGCCAGTGACAGCCGGCGGTGACATCCGCCTGCTGTGCTAGTATTTCGCGTTGGAGCGGGGCAGCGCGCGCACGGCGCATTGCATCGGAAGAGCGTCATGATGAAAGACACGCTCGGGGTTTTGCTGGCAGGGGGCGCGGGCGAACGCCTCTATCCATTGACGCGCGATCGCGCGAAGCCCGCCGTGACCTTTGGCGGCATTTACCGCATTATCGACATTACTCTTTCGAACTGCGTGAACTCCGGCCTGCGCCGCGTTTATATTCTGACGCAATACAAGGCGCTCTCGCTCAACCGACAAATTCGCGAGGGCTGGAATATTCTGGGGCGAGAGATCGGCGAGTTCATCGAGATCCTGCCGCCCATGAAGCGGGTGAGCGACAACTGGTATATGGGCACGGCCGACGCGGTGTATCAGAACATTTATTCGATCGGATCGGAGCAGCCGAAGTATGTGCTCATTCTTTCCGGCGATCACATCTACAAGATGAATTACGAGCGCATGCTGCAGCAGCATACCGACAGCGGCGCGCACGTTACGGTCGCCACGCTGTTGACGGAGCCTGAGGAGTGCCGCCATTTTGGGGTGGTCGACATCGATTCCCAGAGCCGGATCACCGGCTTTGTGGAAAAACCCCAGGAGACCGCGCTGCGCTCGCCCTACGATGCGAGCAAGATTTCGGCCTCGATGGGCATCTATATTTTCAATACGGATGTGCTGATTCCGGTGCTGCTCAAGGATGCCGAGAACCCGGATTCGAGTCACGACTTCGGTAAAAACATTTTGCCGGCGATGCTGAACGACTACAACGTTTTCTCGTTTAATTTTGTCGACGAGAATAAAAAAGAGGCGCTCTACTGGCGCGACGTGGGAACGCTGGAAGCCTATTACGAAGCGAACATGGACCTGGTGTCAGTGTCGCCGGTGTTCAATCTTTACGATGACCGCTGGCCGATTCGGACGCATCAGCGGCAGTATCCTCCTGCGAAGTTTGTGTTTGCGGAGACGGGGCGCATGGGCCGCGCGCTGGATTCGCTGGTTTCCGGTGGGTGCATTATTTCCGGCGGCTCGCTGAAGAATTGCGTAGTCTCTCCCGACGTGCGCGTGAACTCGTATAGCGAGATCGAAGATACGATTCTTTTTTCGCACGTCAACGTGGGGCGGAATTGCCGCATCCGCAAAGCCATCATCGACCGCGACGTGCATGTGCCGGAGGGGACGACGATCGGCTTTGAGCCGGAAGCCGACCGGGAGCGATATTTCGTGACCGACAGCGGAATCACGGTGGTCACGCGTGATTACTCGCTGTTTGAAAATCCGGTGACGGTGGATTACTTTACGAGTGAGTGAGAGCAGGTCTCAGGTCTCAGGAATGAGATTGCGACTTTGTTGACGGCGGTTGTTTTCTCTTCGTTTGTGCGGCACTTTGTTCCGTCTTGTCACCACTCCGAGTCCGATATAGATTAGCTTTTGCTTGTTTGCCCTCGCGCGCCTTCTCTATTG
>JBAWAI010000299.1:0-20090 GCA_049589215.1 Terriglobales bacterium
GCAGCTCGGACCGAGCTTCGATTTGCATGCCGGCGGCGAGGATCTGATTTTTCCGCATCATGAAAACGAAATCGCGCAGTCGGAGGCGCTGACCGGGAAGCAGTTCGTGCGCCACTGGTTTCATGCGCGCTTTTTGCTGGTTGAAGGGCAGAAGATGTCGAAGAGCCTGGGCAACTTTTTCACGCTGCGCGACCTGGTGCTCAAGGGCCACAAGCCGTCGTCGATCCGCTGGCTGCTGACGCAGGTGCCTTATCGAAACCAACTGAATTTTACTTTTGACGGGCTGAGCGCGGCTGCGAGTTCGGTGGAGAAGCTGCGGAATTTTCGCTTCCGGCTAACCAGTCCGCAATTTCCGGCGGGATCGAATGCAGCCATTTCGCAGCTGGCGGCGGAAACCGCGCAGCGCGTGACGAGAGCGCTGGGCGACGACCTAAACACGGCGGAAGCGCAGGGCGCAATTTTTGAGATGCTGCGCGCGGCGAATACCGCGCTCGATGCAGGGCAGGTGAAGCAGGAGGATGGGCGGGCGCTGCTGGCGACGCTGGAGCGTTTCGATGCGATTTTTGGCGTGCTGAAGGATGACGACCAGCCGAAGATGAAGACGATTCTCGACTGGGCGCGGGCGGCGCAGCGCGACGATATCAGCCCGCAGCTCGAGGAGATGGCGGGCTCGGCTCAGCTTTCCGATGAGGACGTGAACCGGAAGATTGCAGAAATGGAGGCGGCGCGGAAGGCGCGGAACTTCAAGCAGTCGGATGCGATTCGGGGCGAACTGGTGGGCGCAGGGATTATTGTCGAAAATACCAAGGACGGTGTGCGGTGGCGCAGGAAGTGAGGAGATGCCGAACGCTTGATTCCTCACATGGGTCCGTGCGGGGGACAGAACTGCAGATTCCTCGCTACGCTCGGAATGACAAGGGTTCTTAAGTCGATTACAAAATTGCAAAAATCAGTCGACTACAAAATTTGTCAATATCAATATCTCTATCTCTATGCTTTCGCTTGACGAACTAATTCGCGAAGCTGAAATTGCTCATGGGCATCTCTGCGCCGGGCAGATACTTGGGGTGCGGCTGGCGATGTTTGGGCTCGCGAAGCTGGGCATCGAAGATCCGCGCGGAAAAGATCGCAAGCGGTTGGTTACGTTTGTTGAGATCGACCGCTGCGCGACCGATGCGATCGGTGTGGTCACCGGATGCCGTCTGGGCAAACGCGCGCTGAAATTTCGCGACTGGGGGAAGATGGCCGCGACTTTTGTCGACCTCGCGGCGAAGCTGCCGGATGCGGGCGGCAACTGGTACAAAGCGATTCGGGTGGCGGCGACGGAGTCGTCGAAGAAGATGGCGCGCGAGATGCATCCGGAGATCGAGGATAAGAATAAGCAGCAGATGATCGCCTATCGCGAGATGAAGGACGACGACCTGTTTTCGATGCGATGGGTGAAGGTCGAACTGCCAGCCGAGGAATTTCCCGGCTATAAGAGCGAGCGGATTGTGTGCGCGGAGTGCGGGGAAGGGATCAACTTCCAGCGCGAAGTGGTGCGGGACGGGCGGGAGTTGTGCCGGGGTTGCGCGGGGGAAACGTATTATGAATTTCTATGAACGAGCCAAGTTAGGTCCGGGAGGGTAGACTGTCATTCACCCAAACTCCAACCTCATTTATTTGGTGGAGGGCTTTTGTCCTGGAGTCCTAGGTCGGCGGCAGTCACGCCCATCTGCTTCATTGCTTCGCGCTGCCCACTCTCGAGTTCCTTGTTTAGCGTTTGCAAGCTTTCGCGCAGCGCCAGTGATTTTTTTCTCCGGTCATTAAACTCGGCTCTGATTGCTTCATTCGCGATCAAAAGATGTGAACCCTGAACCCGAATCTTCGTCGGGTTCGCCATTGCAAATTCATAGAAGGCCACGGTCTGGTCGCCCCAGTCTTTCTCGACCTCCGCTGCTTGGTGCCGAATGCTTAGAAGTTGGGAATCTCCGTACTCCTTTCGGATTCCCGCCATGAAGTCCGCCCGGTCGGAACTTGATAATCCCGAATGATCCGCCCTTGTCTGAATCTGATCGGGGATCCGCTCGATTTGCTGAGAGAAGTTTTGGTCGACAGTGACAGCGCCTCGCACTGCGTCCACACTGCGCTGCATGGCCGCCTTATTCGAGAACGTCCCGATCATGGGTTTTCCGCTCGTCCAAAATGTCGCGCATGCTATCGCGCACTAGCGCGTCCATGCTCGACCCGTTGTTGTCCACCGGTTTGGTACCCGATGCCTCCTTCATGATGTGGACGATGTGTTGCTCGAGACTAACCGGATGCTCGTTCGTTACCATCGAGAAGAAGATGCTCATACCGAGGAACCACAAACCGAAGGAGCTGAAGCTCCTGACTGATTTGCGCCCGGCGATCAGATAGGCAATGAAAGTTGGCAGCACGGCGCTGCCAACTGCTCTTCCCCAGAAGTTCGCGCCGAGGATTCCATAAGACATCCACCACGCGTGCAACAGGGTCACGGCCAGCCCGGCGGCGCTTCCGAGCCAACCCATAATAACGAAACCAGTTTCCTTTGGCGGTGGTGGTGCGGGAGGCTGCGATTGTTGCTCAAGCCCGAGAGTGGTCGGGGTGTCCATAGTCCGCTCTCTTAGCGGCTCTCTGTAACCGATTTCGCTAGGACTCTATGCCTCGCTGTCCTTTTGGTCAAGTTCAAGTCGGGTTGAGTGCCAAGTAACAGCGAATAACCGCGCCGAGCAAGTAACAGTAAGTAATGACGAGTAAATAACGACGAGTAATTATCGACTAATAGCCGACAACGAATGGCGAGCGACTAGAGATCGCTGACCTACGACGATCTTTCCTTCTCACACGCGTGCGCCACGCGCAGCACCGTGGCCTCATCAAAGTGCCGGCCAAAAATCTGCAGGCCGATTGGCAGGCCTTCACTACTCTCGCCGCAGGGGACGGAAATTCCGGGGATGCCTGCCAGGTTCGCAGTTACGGTGTAGATATCGGCGAGATACATGGCCAGCGGATCGTCGGTTTTTTCGCCGAGCTTGAACGCCGGAGTTGGGGCCGTGGGCGCGGCGATCACATCGACTATGTTGAATGCTTCGTCGAAGTCGCGGGTCAACAGCGTGCGGACTTTTTGCGCTTTCAAATAGTAGGCGTCGTAATAGCCGGCGCTGAGCGCGTAGGTTCCGAGCATGATGCGGCGCTTTACTTCCATGCCGAAGCCGCGGTCGCGTGTCTCGCGATACATTTCGCCGAGAGTCTTCGCGCCGCGCGCGCGAAAACCGTAGCGCACGCCGTCATAGCGGGCAAGGTTGGCGGAAGCCTCGGCGGTGGCGACGATGTAGTAGGCGGGGATTGCGTATTCGGTGTGGGGCAGGCTGATGGGGACGATCTCGCAGCCGAGCTTTGCGAGCTGCTGAATGGCCGCTTCGACTGCTGCCCGCACTTCGGCGTCGAGGCCGGAGCCGAAATATTCTTTGGCCACGCCGACTCTGATCTTGCGTTGCGAATCTGCCACGGGCTGGTCGAGTTCCGCGACGTAGTCGGGCACAGGAACGTTGGCGGAGGTCGAATCCATGGGATCGCGGCCGGCAATGGTTTGCAGCACGAGCGCCGCATCTCTCACCGTGTTTGCAAACGGGCCGATGTGATCGAGCGACGAGGCGAACGCGATCAGGCCGTAGCGCGACACCCGGCCATAGGTCGGTTTGAGGCCGACCACGCCGCAGAACGAGGCGGGCTGGCGAATCGAGCCGCCGGTGTCGGAGCCGAGAGTTGCGCACGCCATTTGCGCGGCCACTGCGGCGGCTGATCCGCCTGAAGAGCCACCGGGGACGCGGGTTTTGTCGCGCGGATTGCGCACCGGATGGAAGGCGGAATTTTCGGTTGAGGAGCCCATGGCGAACTCGTCGCAGTTCAGTTTGCCGAGAATTACGGCGCCAGCCGCTTCGAGGCGCGCGACGGCGGTGCAGTCGTAGGGCGGGATGAAATTTTCGAGAATCTTTGACGCGGCGGTGGTGCGAACGCCGCGCGTGACCATGACATCTTTGATGGCGACGGGAACGCCTGCCAGCGGCGGCAGCGGCTTGCCCTCGATTGCCAGCTTGTGGATGCGCTCGACCTGCGCCATGGCGCGCTCTTCGGAGAGCGTGAGGAATGCGCCAATCTCCGCGTCGTCGCGCCGGATGCGCTCGTAGCACGCTTCGACGACGGCGAGCGCAGTTGTGCGCTGCTCGGCGATGGCGGTGCGGATCCCGTCGATGGTGAACGAATTGTTGTTGTCCGGAGGCATCTATCTCAGCGACGTCTATCGCTCAATCACTACCGCTCAATCACGTCTACCGTTCAATCACGTCTACCGTTCAATCACCTTGGGCACTTCAAAGAATGTTCCGTCCGTGTCGGGCGCATTCGCTATCGCTTCTTCGTGCGGCAGACACGGGCGCAATGCATCTTTTACGTCTTCGCGCATTGCGTAGGCGAAGGGGTCGCGATTCTCGCCCTGGCGCGATTCGCCCGCGCGATCGCGACCGGAAACCTGCGCCATGGGCTCGACGCCTTCGGTATTGAGAGCGCTGAGGCGGTCGACATATTCGAGAATGGAATTCAGATCGCGCAGCATGCGGGCGTGCTCGCCGGCGGTCAGGTCGAGGTTGGCGAGTTCGGCTACGTGGCTGACGTCTTTTTCGGTGACTTTCATTGAGATCAGTGCGGCGAAAAGCTTCCACCACGGAGGCGCGGAGACACCGAGCAACACAAGAATAAAAGAGCTTTTCTCTGTGCCTCAGTGCCTCCGTGGTGGATGTTCATCTTTAGCACGCTCTTTCAAATTTCGCCGACGCGGCTGCCGCAGCTGCCTTCTCGCGCTTCTTTTTCAGCTTGCGCAGATGGGACGCCGAGTAGAGGCTGCCGCGGCAGCGCTTGGCTCCGCAAGAGCAGGGAGCGTCGTCTTCGCCATCGTAGAGGTTGTAGTCGTAGGTCAGTTCTTCGCCGGGCTCAATGTCGCGCAGCGCGATGATCCACATCTTGCCGGCGATCTGATCGGTCTCGCAGTTCGGCTTGCAGGAGTGATTTACGAACGCGGCCACGCCGAAGCCGTCAATGATGCGCTTGCCGCCGTCGAGGCCGAAGAGGTAGGTGTTGGGGAAATCGTCGTAGAGGTCGTCGGCCTCTTCATAGCTGAGGCGCTCGCCGACATACTCGACGATGAGCGTGCTTTTGCGAATGCGCCGGGTGGTGTAGCAGCCGAAAGAATGAATGGCGGATTTGCGGATCTCGAGGGTCATTTGGTGACAAGTGGTTCCCTATAAAAACCTACCACGGAGACGCGGAGACGCGGAGGGAGAAAAGCGCAAATGAGGACTTTCTTTATGTCTCTGCATCTCCGGAGGGTGCTCTGCGTGGGTTAGCGAAACCCTGGGCCGGCCTGTTAACATTTTTCGCGGAGGCTCTCATGGCCCATAATCATCCGCCGCGCTTTCTTAAGATCGTCAATGAAGCCCGCGGCCGCGTTCGCGAAACTACGGCCGACGAAATCAAAGCCAGGATCGATCGCAAGGACAAATTTGTGCTGGTCGACGTGCGCGAAGACCGCGAATACGATGCCGATCACATCGTCGGCGCAGTCCACATGGGCAAGGGCATCATTGAGCGCGACGTGGAGGCGAAGTATCCGGCGCTGGACACCGAACTCGTCCTTTATTGTGGCGGAGGCTTTCGTTCGGCGCTGGCCGCCGACAATCTGCAAAAGATGGGCTACACCAATGTGATCTCGATGGACGGCGGGATTCGCGAGTGGCGCGAGAAGGGTTATCCGCTGGAGAAGGGGAAGTAGGGGCGCCGCGCCCCTCCATTGCATCCCGGCCCCATCTCTGAAAAGATAGGCGCACCAAGGATTCTTTCTTATGGCAACTATCGGAAGCTTTGCGCTTTATTTGGCGCTTGCGCTGAGCTTTTATTCGTTCGGAGCCGGGCTGCTGTCGCTGTTTGGACGCGACGCCGCTTCCGCCCGTCTTGGTGAAACGGCCCGCCGCGCCGGGATTGCGGCATTCATCGCGGTTCTGCTGGCCGCGTTCATCCTCGTCTCTTCCGCCTTCAACGACGACTTCTCCAACGCCTACATCTACCATCACAGCAACCGCGACCTTCCGGGTCCTTACAAATTCGCGGTGCTTTGGTCGGGGCAGGAAGGCTCGCTGCTTTTCTGGGCGCTTCTGCTGTCGGGCTACGGCTTCGTTCTGCGCCTGCGCTACAAGACCGATCAGCGCCTTTTTGCGCACGCCTCGGTCATTATTGCCGCGGTGCAGGTCTTTTTTCTGCTGATACTTAATTTTGCCGCGCACCCCTTCGCGATTGAGCGGGGCGGCATTCCTCCCGACGGCGCCGGCCTGAATCCGCTGCTGCAATATCCCGAGATGGTCATCCATCCGCCGATGCTCTATCTCGGATACGTCGGCTTCACGATTCCGTTCGCGTTCGCGCTGGGTGCGCTCATCATGAAGTACCCCGGCGAAAAGTGGATCCACATCACGCGCCGCTGGACGATGGTGACGTGGTGCTTCCTGACCGTCGGCGTCTTTCTGGGTGCGCACTGGGCTTACGCCGTGCTGGGCTGGGGAGGCTACTGGGGATGGGATCCGGTGGAGAACGCCTCGCTGATGCCGTGGCTGACGGGCACTGCGTTTCTGCATTCGGTGATGATGCAGGAGAAGCGCGGCATGTTGAAGGTCTGGAACATGACGCTGGTTTTTGCGACCTTCCTGCTTTCGATGCTCGGAACGTTTTTGACGCGCTCGGGCGTGATCAGCTCGGTGCACGCGTTTGCGCAGTCTTCGATTGGCAGCTGGTTCATCGTTTTTATCGGGATTACCGCGGCGGTGTGCATTTATTTTCTGGTCGTGAATTTGCCGCACCTGAAGAGCGAGCACAAGCTGGAATCGCTGGTTTCGCGCGAATCGAGTTTTCTGTTTAACAATCTTCTGCTGCTGGTGGTCTGCTTCACGATTCTGTGGGGGACGTTCTTTCCGATTATTTCGGAATGGGTGCAAGGCCACAAAGTCACGGTCGGGCCTCCGTTCTTCAATCGCGTGGCCGTGCCCGTTGCCTTGCTGCTGATGCTGCTGACGGCCGTGGGCCCGCTGCTGGCGTGGCGCAAAACGTCGATCGAGAGCCTGAAGCGCAATTTTCTTTTCCCTGCGATTGGCGCGGTTGCCGTTGGCCTGATGATGATTCTCTTTGGGGTGAAGCCATGGGAGGATCCGTCATACTTTTACGCGACCATGGCCGCGATTCTATCCGCGCTGGTGATCTTCACCGTGATCTCGGAGTTTGTGCGCGGCGGGCGCGTGATCGCGGGCAAGAGCCACCAGAATATTTTTGCGGCGATGCTTCAGCTCAGCCGTCGCAACACGCGCCGGTACGGCGGATACATCGTCCACTTCGGGGTCGCGCTGGTGGTGATCGGAATCCTCGGCACGCCCTTCAATAAAGAAGTGGAAAAAGAGATGGCCTTCGGCGACCAGATCAACATTGGTCCTTACACCGTGGTCTGCCAGTCTTACACGCAGGATGACAATCCGAACTACGCGAACGAGTGGGCGATCATGAACGTCTACCGCGGCGGCAAGCTGATCACGACCATGTATCCGGAGCGCCGTTTTTATAAGGCGAGCGGCCAGCCGCAAACCCTGCCGCGGATTTATCCGAGTTTCCGGCAGGATCTGTTTTTGGTGAATGATGTTTATCTCGTCTACGAAGGGAAGAATGAAACGACCGGGCGGCCGATTATCAAGGCACATTTGAACCCGCTGGTGCCGTGGATCTGGATCGGACTGATCATTATGGTGTTTGGCACGGTGGTCGCGCTGGTGCCGAATACCATGCCGATGGCGGTGACGGCCAGCATTCCGGTTCGCACCGAGGCGCACGCGGGAGCGGGGGATTGATGCGGCGAATCGCTGAACGTGCGGTCGCTGAAGTCGCGACCTTTCAAAACGTGACGGCTCGCGCGCTCCACGCGGTTGTTCTTGCGGCAGCCGTCTTCCTTTTCATGGGAGCTACGCCGAGCCCCGAAGCTCGCTTCCATGACCTCGGCCACCGCATGATGTGCACCTGCGGATGCGGGCAAATTTTGCTGGAGTGCAACCATGTGGGCTGCCAGTCGTCGGAAAAAATGATCAGCCAGCTCCGGGCTTCGCTTGATAAGGGCGACAATGACGACCTGATTCTCCAGGGCTTTGTGCAGGAATACGGCCCGGTCGTGATTGCCGCGCCCACCACGACCGGCTTCAACCGAGTAGCGTGGATCATGCCGTTTGCAGTCTTAGCCCTCGGCATCGCCTTCGCGGTTCACACAGTGCGCACCTGGAAGAACCGCCCCGAGCCTGCTCTGGCCGATGGCATCGTGATTCCGCGGCAGAGTGCTGAACTGGACACACTGAGAGCGCGAGCGCGCAGAGAGACGGACGTATGAGGGTTACTAAGAGCTGAGAACTGGAGGCTGGCAACTGAATTTTATGAACATGATCTATTTCATCTGCGCGGTCTTCACGCTGGCGTCGTTCTACTACGTATTCTTTTTTCCGGGCGAAGTTTATGCCGGAGAAGAAAAGACGCGGCTGGGATATCTGCGCGAGCGCAAGGAATCCGTCTACGATAACCTGCGCGACCTGAATTTCGAATACCGGGCCGGCAAGGTGCCGGATTCGGATTATCAGTCCATGCGCAACTCGCTCGAGGAAGAGGCGGCGGCGATTATGGCTGAGATTGGGCGGCTGGAACAGGGGGCGGGGCAGGTTGTGTGATCCCGATCATCTCCGCTTGGGGAGGCGTTACGAGACGTGCAGCGCCGCCGCGTTCTCCCGGTCACGATGTGGTCTCACCAAAATCTCGACATCCTGATCCAGCTTGACGAGAAACCGCAGCAGCCGTTCCACCGAAAACTGCCGAAACTCGCCCCGTAGCATGTTTGATATGTCGGGCTGACGAACGCCGAACAAATCCGCCGCCTCTCGTTGCTTAAGGCGCCGCTTTTTCATAATAAAGTCGATCTTGAATACCAGTTGCGCCTTCACCAGATGCTCTTCGGCATTCGGCATCCCGATGTCCTTGAAGACATTCTGGCCTCGGCTTCCATTGCCCTTCCTGCTCATAGCTCTTCTCCCCTTGCTATCCGTTCCGCTTCGCGCAGCCGCTGTTGAATCAGTTCCATCTCGCGGCGCGGGGTTGCCCGCCCGCTCGCTCTTGGACTTCTTCTGAAAGGCGTGAAGCACATAGACCGCACTTCGATATCGCAGCGTGTAGACGGCGCGAAACGTATCGCCCCGGTAGTCTTTAATGATCTCAACCACCCCAGCCCCACCCAGGCCGCTCAAATTCTTCGTATCCCGATGCCTACCGCCTCGCTGTGCGACATACAGCGCATAGCCCATGTGATCCTGCACGCCGCCGGGGAACTCACGCAAATCCTTAAGGCTCGATCCGACCCAGACCACCGGCTTGAGGGATGGCGTATCGGGCATAGACGTTTAAATATAGTGATCTCACTATATCATGTCAGGCGCCGCTAGACCAGTGCCGGGCCACTCTTACAAGAGGTAAACTGAGTGAACAAAGCCATACGGAACTCGCTCGAGGAAGAGGCGGCTGCGATTATGACTGAGATTGGGCGGTTGGAGATGGTGGCCGTTTAGCAGGCAGCCGCGCCGTAGGCATTTGCCTATACAAATGCATACATTACTGCTACCATGATTTTGCAGGCGGATGGCTTTGATTGGGACAAGGGCAATCGCGCGAAATGCGAGAAGCACGGGCTGTCCGCATCCTCAGTTGAAGGCCTTTTTACACGTTCACTTGCCATTCTGCCTGACGCAGCTCATTCCGAGGGTGAGCAGCGCTTTCGCGCAATCGGAAGAACGGATAAAGGGCGAGGCGTTTTTATCGTTTTCACGTTGCGACGAAAGGACGATGAGCTGCTGATCCGGCCCATCAGTGCTCGCTACATGCACAAGAAGGAGGTCGACGCTTTTGAAAAAGAAAACCCCAACCTTTAAGAGCGACCGTGCCGCTGCGGCTTTCGTCGACAAAGCTGATCTGTCGCAATACGATCTTTCGGGCGCGAAACTGGTGCGATTCGAGATCAAGCGCAAGGACAAGTCGATCAATCTGCGCTTGTCCGAAGAACTCTATGATGCGGTCCGCGATCGCGCCGCCCGCGCCGGCTTGCCCTATCAGCGCCTCATCCGCCTGATGCTTGAGCAAGCACTGAGCGCATCGAAGTAGGCAACGACAGAGGCATCTATGCGCCGCTTGATACGACTCGGGTTTTTCGCGGCTTTATTAATTCCTTTCATTGCTTCTTACGCACCCGCGGAAAGAAAGGACAGCGCCGAGTGTGACCAAATTTCATCGATGCGTGTCTACTCGAATGCTTGGGTCGATAAAGAAACGGGCGATCTGAACGGATTCGAGTTGGCAATCAGGAATAATGACCATTCCAAGATCGAGGCGCTGCTGTACGTCTATGAGGGCGGCCCAGCCGAGGGTATTCCGTTGCCTGGGCGCATTATTTCCAATGGAGGGATCGATATCGCGGGAGATTGGATTGAGCATATGATCGAATATCCTTCTAAGAAAGAAAGGACCGAAACGCATTCTGTAAAGATGAGCGGCGTCCTCAAACCAGCTTCGTCCCGCGGCAAAATACATATTCAGGGTTACGATGCCTTTGACGTAAAACTAAAGAGAGTCGATCGCATTTGGATGTGCAAGCCGTAGCCGCTCTCAACTTTTCGGTCACTTTGTTGAAGGAGAGATTTTGAAGAAAACTGTACTAATAGCTGCGACCTTATTTCTCGCCCTTTCCGCCCACGCGCAAACGCTCTCTGGCACCGTCACCAATGGCACGACCAACAAACCGGCCGCCGGGGACGAGGTTGTGCTTATCAACCTTACGAATGGCATGGAGGTTGCGGCGAGCACCAAGGTTGATTCGGCTGGGAAATTCAGCTTCGCGCTCAAAGATGCGCCGGGCGGGCCGCATCTTATTCGGGCCATTCACCAGGGAGTGACCTATCACCAGATTGCGCCGCCGGGCACGAGTTCGGTCGAGGTAAAAGTTTACGACGCCGCGAAGAAAGTGAGCGCGCTCAGCCTGACCGCGGACGTTGTGCGCTTCCAGGCGGACCCGACGAGCCTGCAGGGAGTGCGGCTGTTCGCGGTCGACAATAATTCGACGCCACCGGTCACGCAGATGAACGAACACAACTTTGAGTTTTATCTGCCGGTGGGCGCGAAGGTGCTCCAGGTGGAGGCGCGCGCGCCCAATGGGCAGCCGATCCGGACGGAGGCCGAGCCGCAAACCGAGAAGGGGCGCTACGCAATCAACTTCCCGCTGCGTCCGGGAGAGACGCAGTTTCAACTCGAGTTCAGCGTGCCTTACACGGGCACGCTCAAGATTGATCCGAAGCCGCTCTATTCGGCCGAGCATTTCGTGGTGATGCTGCCGAAGACGATGCACTTCTCGGCTGCCGATGCCTCGATCTTTAAATCGATGCAGGACCCGAACCAATCTGACTCGATGGTCGAGATCGCGCAGCAGACGCATGCCGGCCAGTCGCTCGTCTTTACGGTGAGCGGGACGGGAACGATCGTCGACCAGCAGGCGCAAGGCGAAGCGGGCGGACCGCCGGGAGCTGAAGGGCAGGGCGGGGCGCCCGGTGGTGCCGGGCAAAGTGGGGCCGGGCAAGGCGGATCTGGACCGATGAATGAGAATCCGCAGACCGAGAGCAGCCGGCCCGGCGGAGGGCTCGGCGTGCCGATCGACGCGCCGGATCCGCTCGAAAAGTATCGCTGGCCGATCATCGGGACGTTTGTGGTGTTGCTCGGAATCGGTGGGTGGATCGTTACCAAGCGGCAGGGCGCGGTGTCAGCGGCATCGGGAGGCTCGGGGGGCGCAACGCTGGCGTCGGGACCGCTCAGTTCGCCGATCACCGGACCGGGCGCGGCTGCCATTTCAGGGTCGAGCGGATCTGCGATCGCAGGGTCGGCGGGCATTTCCGCGGCGCGGGCGGGCAACTCTACAGGTTCGAACGCGGGCGGCTCCAAGTCTGCCATGCTGCTTGAGGCGCTGAAGGAAGAATTGTTCCAGCTTGAAGTTGAGCGCAAGCAGGGCAAGATCACGCCCGAGGATTACGACAAAGCCAAAGCGGCGCTGGATCAGACGCTCGACCGCGCGTTAAAACGTCAAAGCTAAAAAAGGGAGCAGCCAGGTTCGGCTGCTCCTCTGTGTTATTTCCTTATTTCGAATCCGAACTTTCTCCCGGCGATTTACCGGTGCCCTGTTCGAAGTTCAGCAGCCCGTGCCGCCCGGCCCGCCATCGTAGAAGTAGTCGTTCCATTCGCCGGAGCCTCCGTAGTAGGGTCCGAGAACGTTGTAGCACTTGGGCGATGAGATATCCGGCGTCAGGGTATCCCAAATCGCGTCGGACTTGGTGTTGTAGTAAAACAGGTAGCTCTGATAGGCAGCGTACCCGAAGCCCTTCGAGAGCCACTGTCCGGCGCCCGCAGCGCCCCACTTCGTGGTGCCCACGGTCTCCGTTCCGAATGCGATTTCCTGGGCATGCTTCGTATTCTGGCCCCCGTTATACATCGAGCCCGGATAGTAGCCGACCCAGTTGCTCTCGAACTGCACCCACCAGTTGCCGCCGGAGAAGAAATATCTCACTTCGCTTTCGTACTGGGCTCCGCCGGTAACGCTGGTCGGGGAGATCTGCGCGCCAATCACGCTGCCATCGCAGGAGCTGCACACGACGAAGTCTCCGCAGCCGTTGTTCCAGCAGCCGCTGTTGTAGCCATCGGGCGTTGAGAAGATGAAGAAGTGCGTGTACGGATCGCCGAACATGGCCTCATACACAACCCAGCCCACTTCCTCGGTCTGTATGGTGCACGATTCAGAACCACCGCAGGGCGGCTTGCCGCTATTGATGCCTCCCGTGTACCACGCCTGCGAGAGCGAGAACACTTCGCCCGCGTTCAAGTCGACGTAAGGCATCCAGTCATTCAGCACCGAATTGCCGCCGTAGTTGTCCACGTCCTGCAACGCGAGGGAGTACTTATGTGACGGGCCGCCCGGGGTGTAGTCCTCCTGGTGCGAGGGGATGTGCTCATTTTCGCTCTTCTGGAAAAACTGCTTGAGGGTTGGAAAGCGGGACGTCGTCTCCAGCGTGACCCGGCGGATGGCGACGGTATGTTCCTCGCAATGAGTGGAGTTGCCGAATGTGTCGAACGGGTACGCTTCATCCGGTACCGACGCGCGCCTGGGGGCGTTGGCGTCACCGCCGTGGGTTGGTTCAGCGACCGCTGGGATCGCCGGTGGTGTAGCAATCGACGACAGCCCGTACTTCCGGACGGCAGGTTGCTGCATTTCAGGAATGCAGTCATAGTGGGCCGAGCCAAGCACGAAGCTGTGGTTCACCTCGACGCCCTGGTACATATTCAGAATGTGCTGCCGCATTTCTTCGAATGATGCGGCGTCCTGTACTTTGCTGGCCGGCCGCGCCATGTAGTCATTGGCATCGGCGTTGCTGGTCTTGTCGATGAAGCTGCCGAATGGCACGAAATCCGTGGTCGCTGACTGCGCACCCGCCACTCCGCCCAACATCCCGCCGAACACAAAGAGCGCCAAAGTGGTGCCCAGAGCGATCTTGTGTCCGATCGCATTCGCTATCTTTTCCTGAAAACTTTGAACGGCTTTCGAGATCATATGATTTTTCATTTTGGCTCTCCTTAAGTATCAAACCTGGCGTCCAAACTTCCTTAGAACGCCTTCACTGGATAGAGCGGGAATACGGCTCCGCGGGGGTCATGGTTTGAGAAAATTGTTTTAGGGCAGGAGAATCAGATGGTTAGCGGCCAACTTGGTTCATTCAGCGGACAACGTTGCGGCGCAATCAGGCGTTTCGTGATCCGGCGCCGCTATCCTGAGCCTTGAGCCCAGCCCGCATCTTTCTCATCTAATAGAATGAATACCCGAGGCAACTTAATGAGCAACATCTTTAAGACCACGCTGCTCCTCACCGTAATGACGCTGCTGCTGATGGTGGCGGGGCGCGCGCTGGGCGGCGAGAACGGCATGTTCATCGCGCTGATTGTTGCCGGCGTGATGAATTTTGTGTCGTACTTTTTTTCCGATAAGATCGCGCTCGCTATGTACCGGGCGCAGCCGGTCACGCGCGAAGAGTTGCCGCGCGTTTACAACATCGTTGAGCGGCTGTCGCAAAAAGTCGGACTGCCGATGCCGAAGGTTTACGTCATTCCGACGGAATCGCCGAATGCGTTTGCCACCGGACGCAATCCAAATCACGCCTCGGTCGCGGTCACGCACGGAATTCTTGGCCTGCTCACCGATGAGGAACTCGAGGGCGTGATCGCGCACGAACTGGGGCATGTGCGCAATCGCGACATTTTGATCAGCTCGATTGCGGCCACGCTGGCGGGAGCTATCACGTGGCTCGCGCATATCGCGCAATGGGGAATGATTTTTGGCGGCTATGGCGGACGCGATCGCGATGACCGCGGCGGAGGTATTGCCGCGATCATCATGATTTTCCTGGCGCCGTTCGCGGCCATGCTCATCCAACTGGCCGTCTCGCGCTCGCGCGAATATGGAGCCGACGACACGGGCGCGCACTGGACGGGCAATCCTTATGCGCTGGCGAGCGCGCTGCAAAAAATCGAGGACTATTCGCGCCGCGACCCGCTGGTGGCCACGCCTTCCACCGCGCATCTTTTCATCATTCAGCCGTTCCTTGGTGGGATGAGCTTCGGCAACCTGTTCTCGACGCATCCGCCGACCGCGAAGCGGATTGAGCGGTTGATTGGACGGCCGGCGGCCTCTTTGCGGTAAGGTCACAGGTGTCAGGTCACAGGTGTCAGGTCTCAGTAAAACCAGACATCTCGTGCGGTTGGTTAAAGACGAGCCGAGCAACGACCCGAGGCAATGCCTCGCTGACACCTGAGACCTTGTTCATGACCCCCGTAACTCGGCCTCCACTGGATGGCATAGTAAAATTCAACAAAATGGCCCCCGGAACCCTCGCACCGACCGCACGCCGAGCTGCCGATCTTGAGGCTGCGCTGCGCACGGTTATTCGCGGCAAGGACGACGCGTTGCGCCTGGCGCTCGTCTCGATTTTTGCGCGAGGACACCTGCTCATCGAAGGCGTACCCGGAGTGGGCAAAACCACGCTTGGCCAGACGCTTGCCCGGGCCATCGATTGCACGTTTCAGCGGGTGCAGTTTACGAGCGACATGCTGCCCTCGGACGTGCTCGGCATTTCGATCTACTCCGCGAACGAGCAGAAATTTGAATTCAAGCGCGGCCCCGTTTTCGCCAACGTCCTGCTGGCGGATGAGATCAACCGCACCACGCCGAAGACGCAGTCGGCGCTGCTCGAGGCGATGAATGAAGGCCAGGTTACGGTGGACGCTTACTCTTACCCGCTGCCGCAGCCGTTTCTCGTGATCGCGACGCAGAATCCGATCGAACATCATGGCACCTATCCGCTGCCCGAGTCCCAGCTTGACCGGTTTCTGATGCGCATCCGCATGGGCTATCCAGAGGCGAGCGCCGAGCGCGAAATCCTTCGCTCCGAGGCCGGCACCGCTCAGCTTGAAAAGTTGCGTCCGGTGCTGAATGCCGGCGATGTGATTGAAATCCAGCAGGCCGTCACTGAAGTCCATGTGGATGAGTCGCTCATTACTTATGCGCTCGCCATTGTCGCCCGAACACGCGCGTCGGAATATCTTTCTCTGGGCGTCTCGCCGCGCGGGTCGCAGATGTTCTACCGCGCCGCGCAGGCGATGGCCTTTCTCGAAGGCCGAGATTACTGCACGCCGGAGGACTTCAAGCCGCTGGCCGTTCCGGTCTTCGCACATCGCGTGGTCGTCAACGCGCACTATGCCTCGACCCTCAAGAAATCCGAGCAATCGGAACAGGTTTTGAAGGAGATCGTCGAGAGCGTGCCGGTGCCGGTATAACAGTTCGGCGAGCGAGTGGAGTTTTGGCGCCAGCCCCCCTGGCAGCCACAAATTCAGCAAAACCAATGCACGACCAGTAACCTACAAGTCGATTACTATCAGTCAACTAGCATGAGTCGTACTACCTGCGGACAGCGAGTTTTCCCTTGAACGCCGCGCCAATCGTGTGTTCCAATCGATTTACGTCCCCTCGACGCGGACCGCGTCCTTTTATGATTAATCCCTCCCACAGCTACCGCTGCGCTTTGCCCAAGTGTCTTCTGCGTCGGCCCGTTTTCTCCAAGCACTTCTTAACGCGGACTGGAATTCTGCTTGTTCTGGCGCTGGCGTTTTTTGCCGCGCTGCCTCTTAACGCCGCCGCCCAGGACTACATGATCACCAACGACGACTCTTTTACGAACGGAGTTTCGTTTTACACGATCGGCGCGGGCGGGGCGCTCACTTTTGCGATGGAGGTGCCGGGGCCGGGGCTTGGGATCGGCGGCGGCTACTTTGGGATGGCGCGCGTAGTCGCGGTCAACAGCGGCAATACGCAGTGCATCTTTGGAGCCGAGGCCTTTACCGGCGACGTGTTCTGGATTGTGGCCGGGTCAGGAATGACGGGCGGATCGGCATCGGGCTCGCAGTCGGACGTGGGCTCAGCCAATGGAGTCGGCCTCGCGGCCAACGCGCAATACGTTTATGCGAGCTTCAGCTCGTCGAGCACGATTGCCACCTTCCAGATTCAATCATCGTGCGAGCTGGTGTTTGTGGGCGATGTTGCGGTCGGCGGCCTCAGTGGCGGAACGATCGACGGCATGGCCACTCACGGCAATATGCTGATCGCCTCTTATGCGGATGGCTCGATACAGTCTTTCAATATCGGTTCAGGGATACCGGTGTCGAACGGCGACGAACAGAATTCGACCGCATCCGTGGGCGGCGAGACCTACCCCAACGGCATCGATATCACGCAAGACGGCCACTTCGCGATCTTTGGAGATACTTCGACCGCCGATGTTATCGAGGTCTCTGACATTTCGTCCGGCAAACTTACTCCGACGGTCGTCTATAGCACGCATACGGGCATTAGCTCGAGTGACGTGCTGCTAAGTCCCGACGAGAGCATTCTCTATATCAGCAACACGCAGGGCGACGTAGTGACGGCCGCTTTTTTTAACAAGGACACAGGGGCCATCACGCACGGATGCACGTCGACCAAGATACGAGGTTACGTGCAGTCGTGGTCGTATCTCGGAGGCCTGGCCTTGCAGCAGATTACCGGCAACGGCGGCGGCGTGTTCGTGGCGGAGTTCGGCGGGCCGTCCGGCATTGCGTCGTTGAATCTGACCGTCAATGGCTCGAAGTGCACGCTGAAGGAAGCAGCCAGTTCACCCGTGCCGGATGAATACAGCCTGGGGCTGCTCTCGATTGGCAGATTTCCGCCGCGAGCATTTTAGGGTTCGGAGATTGTCGGGCGAGTTAGTGAGTTATTAGACCGAATTAGTTAAATATGAGTCTTATGCGTCTTACAAATTGTCTTATCGCAACTGCTGCTCTGGGCGTTCTGGCTATTTACTCGCCCGCGCAATGTCCGCCGCGGCCGGCCTCCGGCACCGAGGTCAAAGACGCGTACACGATCCGGTCGCAGAACGGCACGCTGGCGGCTGACTTCGCGCTTGGCGAATCCGTCGACCAGGCAGGCTACACGCACTACTGCTATCAATATCAGGCTCCGAGCGGCACTGTCGAAGCGCCCACGATTCGGGTCAGCCCCGGAGACAATCTACAGTTGAACCTGTCGGACGTCATCCAGGACAACGACGCGTCGAAGATGCGCATGCACCATGCGGCCGCGGGTCCAGTGTGTGGCGACGGCGGAACGGTGACGGTCAGTTCCACCAATATGCATTTTCACGGCATGCCAATTCCTCCGGTCTGCCATCAGGATGACGTGATTGACACTCTCATCCAGCCGGGCTCGCCGGCCTTCAATTTCAATATTCAAATTCCGGCTGACACGCCGCCCGGCCTTTACTGGTATCACCCGCACATACACGGCTTCACCGAATTTCAGGTGAACGGTGGAGCGGCGGGCGCGCTTGTCGTGAACGGCATGGAGAAAGTCAGGCCGGAGGTAAAAGGCCTGAAAGAGCGCGTATTTGTGGTCCGGCAGCAGTATCTGGTGCCGTGGATTCCCGGCCCTTACCAGTTGAGCCTCAACTATCAGGTGTCGCTTTTTCCGGATGGCGCGGCTCCCTTCATTAACATGAAGCCGGGTGAGCGGCAGTTCTGGCGCGTGGCCAATGCGACGTTGCAGGACTTCATGCCGCTCGAGGTCGTCATCAACGGCAAACCTGAAAAGCTGGAGTTGATCGCGCTCGACGGTTATCCGCTGGGACACACGCGCAACGTCGAGTCCGTTCTTATTCCTCCCGCCGGACGCGCCGAGTTCATCGTAACGGGGCCGCCTGCCGGAGGCTTTGGCGAGTTCGTGGTCGGCCCTTACAACACCGGCCCGACCGGCAACGCCGATCTCTCGGTTCTGCTTGCGAGCATCAATCCGGTTTCAAGCGACCTGAGCGCCGACGCAGGAGCCGCGCAGGCGATGTCCGACGACAGCTCGCGTATTCCCGCGGTCAAGATGAAGTGGTCAGACGAGGACAACGCGAAGATCACGGCCGAGCGCAAGCTGTATTTCTCAGAGGAGTTCGGCGGCACGAACGGGCCGATTCAGTTCTACGTGACCGTCGAAGGCCAGAAGCAGAAGGTGTTTGAGGCCGACGAGAAGCCGGTGATCAAGACCAAAGTCGGCGCGGTGGAAGACTGGACGATTGAGAACCGCGCGCTCGAGACGCACGCCTTTCACATTCACCAGATCCATTTCAAGCTGCTCGAAGTCGACGGCAAGCGCGTTCCGAACAACGATATGCTCGACACTATCGCCATTCCGTACTGGAGCGGCTCCGGCCCGTATCACAGCGTCAAGGTCCGCATGGACTTCCGCGATCCCACCATCGCCGGCACTTTTTTATTCCACTGCCACATCCTGCTGCACGAGGATTTGGGCATGATGCATAAGATTGAGGTGGATCCGTAAGCGACGATCCAGTTATAAAAGATCCGGCGTAAACGACCCGTATTCGACAACCCGTAACCACGCGAGACGCGCGTACAATCTCACTCGCGCAAGAATCCAATCGCGCGCGTGAATTTCACTCCAGGTGATCTCCGTGACCATTCGCATTACGAGAAAATCCCTGCTCGCCGTCTTCGCCTTGTTCCTTTTCGTCGCCGGATGCCTTCTTGGAATGCATCTGCGTGCGCCGAACGTGGTTCACGCCGCCGCGCCTGCCGACGGCGTTGTGCCTAAATCCTACGGCCACCTTGTCGCTGCCATCGCCGACCGCATCGGCACCGGCCTGGTGTTCGAAGACAAAGACGGCATCATCCGCTTTGTCAGCATCACCGGCATGAAGGAAGGGCAGCTCAACCGCTACGATGAAACGCCGAGCAAGGGCGGGATTCCGAAATCGTACGGGCATCTGGTGGCCGCGGTGGTCAACGGCAAAGGCACCGGCCTGGTGTTCGAGGACGCCGATGGCGTGATCCGATTCGTGACCATCACGGGCGTGATGGAGGGTGAGTTAAAGCGCGAGTAAGAACGCCGGCCCGCTAATCCTTTCCGCCCGCGATCGACGGCACCAGCAGCACCTCGTCGCCTTCCTGGAACGAATATTCATTCCCGCCGAGAAAGCGAATGTCTTCCTCATTTACGTAGATGTTGAGGAAGCGCCGCACCTCGCCCGCTTCATCGCGCAGATGGGTCTTCAGGTCGGGGAACTTGACGTCAAGCGTGCTGAATAGTTCGTTGAGGTTCGCCGCGTCGCAAGTCAGTTGCGGAGTGCCGGCGGTCAGCCGCCGCAGCGCGGTTGGAATTTGAACGGTGATGCTCATAAAACTCTCCTTCGGAAAACAAAAAGTTGCCAGTTCCGGTTCCCAACTCTCAGTTCCCGGTAACCCTCGGCCGCATTCGGGTTCCTTCCGGGAGGCTGCTTCTTTCTGAGGACTGAGAACTGCGA
>JBAWAI010000300.1:0-4523 GCA_049589215.1 Terriglobales bacterium
TTGCTAAGGGCTACAACTTTATCAAGGCCACTGGCACGCCCAATATCATTCCGCGCAGCCCAGATCGCAATTAGAAAGATGAAAACGCCCGCCGCGCACATCGTGCGGGAGACCTCAAACAATGTCGCGAGACTGGTTGTGTGCATGCGGGTCCCAAACTTCAGATTGCATTTTCTGATTGGTCGTGTTTCCGGCTAATAAACACTCAAATAATACGTCGGTGGAGCAGCAACCAATTTCCGTCCAAAAAAAAGATTCAAGACTAAGACGGCGTGAGAACGTTTCGGTTAGCAGCGGCGTACCGTTTCCCTTCTATGGAGCCCTCAATAAATTTCGCAGCAGGGCTACCTCCGCCGCAATCCCTGTGCGCAAGGCCGGGTCTACGTCGGGCGCGAAAAGCGGGGAATGATTGGAGGGCAGCGTCGTTCCGGCTTTGTGCGCTTCGGCCAGCTTTCCCGGATCGGCTCCGCCGAGGCTGAAATAAAGAGACGGGATGCCCACTTCGACGAAAAAGGAATAGTCCTCGGAGGCGGTGATTGGTCCGGGCGCGGTAACGTTGTCTTTGCCGAGCGTCGCCTCGAGAACGCCGCGCAAACGATTGGCGAGAGCGGGGTCGTTATAGACCGAATCGCTCCACTCGTAGTGTTCGATTAGAGGTTCACGAGTGGCGCCGCCCGCGAGCGACTCTCCTTTGACAACGCGATCGATGGCAGCGAGAACCTGCCTCCGGATTTCAGGTTTGTAGCTGCGAACGGTCAAGCCGAGTTCTGCCTGGTCGGGAATGATGTTGTTTTTTGTACCGGCGCGAATGTAGCCGACGGTGATGACAGCGAACTCGCCCGGCTTTACTTCGCGCGAGACGATGGTCTGGAGGGAAAGAATAGTTTTGGCGGCGATCACGATGGGATCAACGGCGGTGTGAGGGGACGAGCCGTGTCCGCCTTTGCCATAGATGGTGACGCGCAGCGAGTCGGCGTTGCTGTCGTAGATTCCGGGTGTGATGCCAACCGCGCCCGCGGGAATCTCGTTGCCGACGTGGAGCGCGATGCCGAGGTCAGGCTTGGGAAAGCGCGTGGCAAAGCCGTCGGCGATCATAGCTTTGGCGCCGGAGATAGTTTCTTCGGCGGGCTGGCCGATCAGCATGAGCGTGCCGTGCCAGGAATTCTTGCTGTGTGCCATGATGGAGGCGGTGGCAAAGAGCGCGGCCATGTGCAGGTCGTGACCGCAGGCGTGCATGACCGGGACGTCGTGCCCGGCAGCATCTTTACTACGCACTTTGCTCGCGTAGGGAAGGCCGGTTTTTTCTTCTACCGGAAGCGCGTCGAGCTCGGTGCGGAGCATGACGGTCGGGCCGGCGCCATTTTTTAGGATGGCGACTACGCCCGTCCCGCCGACGTGCTCGGTGACGTCATAGCCGAGATTGCGCAGGTGCTCGGCGAGCTTGGCAGCAGTTTGCGTTTCGTGCGAAGAGAGTTCCGGATGCTCGTGCAGGTCGAGGTAGAGATCGTGGGCGGCGGGGTAGACTGCGTCAATCTCTTTGGAGTGAGGACCGTTGGGATTTTGCGCAACGGAATAGGTTGCGAGGAGAAGAAAAAAGAAGACGCTGATCTTTGTCATTCCATCGGGATGATAGCTGGCTGGACGGTTTGCGGGCAAACCGGGGCGCATCAAAATCTTTCAAGCGTTGTCGCGAATTTTCTACAGGGCTCGAATATCCCTTGTGCATGCACGCGCGGGGAGCCAATCCCTCCTTTTTGGCGCAGACTAGCGGGGTTTGTCGGGTGTGTGTTATTCTTACTGCGTTACGAAAACGATAAGAGACAGGAGTGCAACAGGTTAGTGCTAGCCAGACAGCAAAAGCAAACCGTCGTTGACACGTATCGCACGCATCCCACCGATACAGGGAGTCCCGAAGTTCAAATCGCGCTGCTAAGCGAGCGCATCGGTCAACTCACGGAGCACTTCAAAGCGCACCAGAAGGATCACGGCTCGCGCCGCGGACTTCTCATGATGGTGAGCCGGCGTCGTCGCCTGCTCGACTACCTCAAGAAGTACGACTCGGAGCGGTATAAGACCGTAATCACGAAACTCGGCATCCGCAAATAAATGTGTCCGGCCCAATGGGGGCCGGCTTGAACCCCGAGCCTGAACTGGAAGCCCGAGCAAAGTGCGTTTCCCGACTGCGATCGCCACTGGCATTCGCCTATCTGTTTGTTGCCTATCATGCATTCGCACGTCATGCGAATTTCGAATGGGCGCGGTTTCGGATCTGAGACCGGCGCTTCTGCCCCAATAAAAAAGGATGAACTATGAAGCCTGAAGCAACTACAGTTTCCGTCGAAATTGCCGGCGGGAAAACTATTTCATTTGAAACCGGAAAACTGGCCAAGCAAGCCCACGGCTCGGCTGTGGTGCGTATGGGTGAGAACGTTGTGCTCGCGACCGCGACCGCCAATCCCGAGCCCCGGACCGGCATCGATTTCTTCCCCCTGACTGTTGATTACCGCGAATACACGTATGCCGGCGGACGCATTCCCGGCGGATTCATCAAGCGCGAAGGACGCATGAGCGAGCGCGAAGTGCTCACCAGCCGTCAGATCGATCGGCCGATCCGGCCGATGTTCGCGGAAGGATTCAAGTGCGAGACGCAGGTGATTGCGTTTGTGCTCTCAGCGGATACGGAGAATGATCCCGATGTTGTGGGCATTAATGCCGCCTCGGCTGCGTTGACAGTTTCCGATATTCCATTCCTTGGACCGATCGGCGCGGTGCGCGTCGGACTGGTGGATGGGCGATTTATCGCGAATCCGACATATTCGGAGATGCGCGAGGGCCTGCTGAACATCATGGTGGTCGGCACGGCGGAAGCGATCCTGATGATCGAATCGGGCGCGAAGGAAGTTAAAGAAGAGACGGTGGTGGACGCAATTGAATTCGCGCACACCGAGATCAAGAAAATTTGCGCAGCCATTGAAGAGCTGCGCAGCAAGGCCGGCAAGCCGAAGCGCAAAGTTACGCCGCCGGAGTTCGACCAAGCGTACTACAACGATCTGCAAAAGAAGATTGGTGAGCGGCTGACGGACGCCCTGGATACGGCGAAGCATCCGAAGGCGGAGAGCTACGAGTTGGTGCGGACGCTGGAGAAAGAGCAACTGGCTGCGCTGCCGGAAGACGATCTGGTGGGCAAGGCGAAGCTCAAGGAGTATTACGAGACCTTGCGCGAGCGCATCTTCCGCGATCAGGTCATTAACAGGAAGCACCGTCCGGATGGGCGGGCCTTCGATCAGATTCGCGAGATCTGGATCGAAGCTGGACTTCTGCCGCGAGCCCACGGGAGCGCGATCTTTACCCGCGGCGAGACACAGGCGCTGGTGACGACAACCCTCGGCACAAGCGACGATATGCAGCGGCTCGAAGGCTTCGAGGGCGAAGCCAAGAAGCGCTTCATGCTGCACTACAACTTCCCGCCCTTCTCGGTTGGCGAAGTTGCGTTCCTGCGTGGCGCTGGACGCCGCGAGATTGGCCATGGAGCACTCGCCGAGCGCGCTGTTTCGGCGGTGTTGCCGACGGAAGACAACTGGCCGTATGCGATGCGCGTGGTCTCCGACATTCTGGAGTCGAACGGATCGTCATCGATGGCCACAATCTGCGGCGCGTCGCTTTCGCTAATGGATGCAGGCGTTCCGTTGAAGGCTCCGGTCGCTGGAGTCGCGATGGGACTGGTGAAGGAAGGCGATCAGTATGCCATCCTGACCGACATTGCGGGCGCCGAAGATCACTACGGCGATATGGACTTCAAAGTTGCCGGAACGAAAGATGGAATCACCGCTCTCCAGATGGACATTAAAGTCGGCGGCATCACCGCGCAGATCATGCGCGAAGCGCTGGCGCAGGCGCAACGGGGACGGCTATTCATCCTGGAGAAGATGGACGAGGTGCTCAGCGAGCAGCGCGTTAAGGTTTCGGCGTACGCGCCGCGGATCTACACGTTGCAGATTCCGGTAGACAAGATTCGTGACGTGATTGGGCCCGGCGGCAAGATGATTCGCAGCATCATCGAGCAGACCGGCGTGAAAATCGACGTCGAGGATTCCGGCAAGGTGAATGTGGCGTCGAACGACGAAGTTTCCGCGAACAAGGCGCTGCAGATTATTCGCGACCTGACGGCCTCGGCTGAGGTAGGGAAGACCTATCTTGGCAAAGTAAGCCGGCTGGCGGATTTCGGCGCGTTCGTCGAGATTTTGCCGGGACTGGATGGTCTGCTGCACATCAGCGAAGTCGCCGAGCACAGAATCAAGGATGTTCGCGACGAGTTGAAAGAAGGCGATCAGGTGCTGGTGAAGGTGTTGGCCGTCGAAGGCAACCGGATCAAATTGTCGCGCAAGGCGATTCTGAAAGAGCAGCGCGCGAAGATGGGTGGCGGCGCTCCGCCTCCGGAAGGAGACGGCGGACAGGAATCGGACGAGCATGTAGCTCCGGCAGCTGGTTCAGCGAGTTCGCACGGATCACCGACCGCTGTGATT
>JBAWAI010000301.1:0-8613 GCA_049589215.1 Terriglobales bacterium
CTCATGAGCAACGTTGCCAGAGTAAGTAGGATGGAGACGCCAGGATGCTGGCGGAAAACTTGGCGCATAATTCGCCCCCAAGATTGAACCCGCTCTCGGCTCCATCGTAGCGCCGTCTGAGAACGAAATGGGATTACGCGAGTAACTCGCTGCAGGTTACGTAAGTCCGTGGCGGTGGTCAGTTATCTGATCTTTGCCGCTATGGCTGGAATGCCTTGTCCAGCAAGGCTTTGGGCGACATTCCGCTGGCGCGAAAATGTCGAATGCTCAGGGCATCATTGCGCTTGGCGAGCCGTGCGCCCGTCGAATCGCGTACTAACTCGCAATGAAAGTATTCCGGCACCGGACTCCCGAGTGCGCGCAGCAACATAATCTGTCGCGCCGTGGACTTGAGCAGGTCGGCGCCCCGCACCACTTCCGAGATGCGCATGGCAGAGTCATCGACCACCGCCGCCAGTTGATAGGCCGGAATGTCGTCCCGCCGCCAGACTAAAAAATCGCCGAAGTCTTTGCCTGCCACATATCGTTGCTCGCCGAAATTCAGATCAGCAAAGGCGACCGCTGCATTCTCTCCGTCCGGAACGCGAAATCTCCAGTTCACTCCAGCCGGCTCCGCAAAGCTGGCTGCGTCGGTTCGCTCGCGGCATCGTCCCGGATAAATTGGCTCGTCATCGGTGTCGTTGGGCGCGGTGGCTGCCTGCGCCAAGTCTTTTCGCGAACAGGTGCAGGGATAAATGAAGCCTGCATCGCGCAGCCTTCGCCACGCTTCAAGATAATGCGCACGGCGCTCACTCTGAGCGTAGGGGCCAAAATCTCCGCCGCGATCGGGCCCCTCGGTCCAGCGAATACCCAGCCATTCGAGATCTTCGATCATGGCCTGCGCGAATTCGGGACGGGAGCGTTGCGGATCGAGATCTTCATTGCGGAAGATTAAAGTGCCGCCGCGCTTGACGGTACGTTGAAAGGCAGTCCAGAAGGTTTGCGCATGGCCGATGTGAAGAAGGCCCGTGGGAGAGGGAGCCAGGCGTCCGCGGTAGGGTGAGGTCGATGTCACCGGAAAATTCTAAATCGGATTGGTGACGTTGAAGCCGGTCTGTGTCGCGGGTCCAGCTCTCACCTAGCCTTGCCGCGCTTCTACCGGCGCGGGGCCGCGCTTCGCCATGGGTATGAACTCGCGGGTTTCGTGGCCGATCCAGACCTGGCGCGGGCGGGCAATCTTCTGCTCTGGATCGTTCAGCATCTCCTGCCATTGCGCCAGCCAACCGCAGGTGCGCGGAATGGCGAAGAGCACCGTGAACATCTCCGGCCGGAAGCCCATCGCTTGATAAATGATGCCTGAATAGAAATCGACGTTCGGATAGAGCTTGCGGCTGACAAAATACTCATCCTGGAGCGCGATGCGTTCCAGTTCAAGCGCGATTTCGAGCTTGGCATTGTGGCCGGTCACTTCGAAGACGCGATCGGCGGTCCACTTGATGATCTTGGCCCGCGGATCGTAATTCTTGTAGATGCGGTGGCCGAAGCCCATCAGCTTGCCTTTGCCTTCCTTGATCTTCTTGATGTAGGCGGGGACGTTGCCTTTGGTGCCGATCTCGTCGAGCATGCGCAGTACTTCTTCGTTAGCGCCGCCGTGCAGGGGGCCTGAGAGCGCGGCAGCGGCGGACGCAGTTGCCAGATAGGGGTCGGTGAGCGAACTGCCGACGGCGCGCATGGCGTTGGCGCTGCAGTTCTGCTCGTGGTCAGCGTGCAGAATGAAAAGAATGTCGAGCGCGCGTGCGATCACGGGATTGGCGACGTACTTCGGCTCGACCATCTTCCACAGCATATTCATGAAATTTTCAGGATAGGAGAGATCGTTGTCCGGGTAGACATACGGGAAGCCGACACTGTGCCGGTACGACAGGGCCGCGATCGAGGGGACTTTGCCGATCAAGCGCTTGGTCTGGAGCAGGCGATTTGCCGGATCGTGAACATCGCGCGACTCGGCATAGACGCCTGAAAGGGCGGCCACTGTGCTGACGAACATCACCATCGGGTGAGCGTCGTAGCGAAAGCCCTCCATGAATTTCTTGGTGCTCTCGTGGAGCATGGTGTGGTGCGTGATCTCATTGACCCAATCCTTAAGCTGAGTCTCGGTTGGCAACTCGCCGAACAGGAGCAGGTAGGCGACTTCAAGGAACGTGCAGTGCTCGGCCAGCACTTCGATGGGATATCCGCGATAGCGCAGGATGCCGCGATCGCCGTCGATGTATGTGATCGCACTGCGGCAGGACGCGGTGTTGACGAATGCGGGATCGTAGGTCATCAGGCCGAAGTCCTCGGGCCCGGTTTTTATTTGCCGGAGATCCATCGCCCGGATCGTTCCGTTCTCAACCGGCAGGGTATAGTTCTTGCCCGTGCGGTTGTCGGTAATTGTGAGGCTGCTGTTATCCGCCATGGCTGAACTCCTGAGATGATCCTTTGCGCGAAAATCGGCTGGCACGCCGCGCGCGCGTTCACCGAACAGTAACGGCTCAAATACACCGGCGCTTCCTTTTATTATGCCACCGGAGGGGACCGCGGGCGCGGTGGACGGCGACTGCAGGCTGCACGATAGTAGCTGGATGACCCGGGGCGGAAGGTGCGGCCGCTATCCACTTTTCGCTGGCGGCATCTTCTACTCGTTAGCGACCCTGCGCGACGGCTTCAAACAGCGTGCGAAAATCGCGGACACTGCCGGGACCTCGTCATCCTTGAGCCGGATCGCGCTGCCGAGCTTCTTCAGGGCCTGGTTCAGGGCGGCGGGGTCTCCGTGCGTCATTTCCACGACGCTCTGCCACTGCTGCGCCACCGGGATGCGCTCGTCGCTCTCAGCATCCTCGCAAAACTGGTCTGCCGCTTCGGGAGGCGTACCGTACTCGTCGGCCACGTCCTCGTGAAAATATCCGCGGAGGAAGGTGTGCAGCGCGGGGAAGGCTTCCGTCGTTATGTCAACTCTCGAATTTGCGTCATGCGGTTTCATCAGCGGCACTCCGGATAAGAAGTCAAAACGTAATACCCGTTCGCCCCCGCGTACTTTAACACCACGAGAGCGTGCGTGCACGGGTGCGAATGGACCTCGCCCCTGTTCATCGTTCGCCCAATGGCCTCGGTCCCGTCAAAGTCCAGAACCAGGTTTGGATGCCGGTTTTGCGCCAGCCAGCTTTGAATCTGGTCTTGCGATTGCGCTAGCGTTGCGCCGACCACATGCTCGGCGGTTGCGCGATCAGTATAGGTCGATGCACCGGTTATGTTTTCCTCGCGGCGTAAACGACGGCGCAGATCCTCTTCGCTTTGGCCGACATGCTTGCGCAGGATATGTCCACCCGCCGCCTCGTCCTGGCTCAGGTCGTGGGTTGGGCCATCGAGCAGGCGTCGTTCGGGCCGGCTTGGCTGTTGCGCCGCCGACGGCGAAGCGGAACCCGCGCTATTTGATGCTGGCGGCTGGCACGAAGTAAGGGCCAACGCATAAAGAGCGATGAATAGCACCCGCGCGTCAGTCTTCCAAAGTCGTCTCATTCGCTTCCATCTGCCGCCAGTCGGCTCCCGCCTGCGTCTTTCGGCTGCGATCTTCGGGTAAAGATTCGGGAATTGTGCTACTAAACAGGGTGTGCGGGCAAGTCTATTGGACTACCTCGACGACTTCGAACGCTGGGGCAGCGGCGCCGCCTATGTCTATCCGCGAGGATATCGACACGAACGCTGGTCCTACGCCCGCGTCGCCGGGACCGCTTACCGGTTCGCGCGCGAACTGGCGGCCCGCAATATTGTCAAAGGCGACGCCGTTCTCCTCTGGGGTCCGAACTCCGCCGAATGGGTTGCCGCTTTTCTTGGGTGCGCCCTCTCTGGAGTGATCGCCGTTCCCCTCGATGATGCTTCCAGCCCTGATTTTGCGCGACGCATCAGTCAGCAAGTCCGGACGAAACTGGTTCTATGCGGGCGCGAACGCGCGTCGATCTTCGAGCCCGCGGCAATTCCGTCGATCGATCCCGTCGATCTTGACACCGCTCTCGCGCGGCATTCCGGCGAGCGTTTTCGGCCGACGGTGATAGTGTCATCCGATGCGCTGGAGATCGTCTTCACCTCCGGCACAACCGCCGAGCCCAAAGGAGTGGTGCTGACGCACGCCAACGTGGCCGGCAACATCGCCCCCATCGCAACGGAGATTGAGAAATATCTCAAGTATGAACGCTTCTTTCATCCGCTGAGCTTCCTTAACCTGCTGCCGCTGAGCCATGTCTTCGGGCAGTTCCTGGGAATTTTTCTGCCTCCGCTGTTGGGCGCGACGGTTGTCTTCGAAGAGACATTCAATCCCAGCGACATCATCGCGACCGTTCACCGCGAGCGCGTCTCGGTGCTGGTTGCCGTACCACGGCTGGTCGATTCGCTTAAACAGAAACTCGAACGTGACCTCGATGCGAGTGGGCAACGTGAATCTTTCGCTGCTGATTACACCCGCGCCGCCAGCCAGCATTTCCTGCGCCGGTGGTGGACCTTCCGCCGCATACGGCGCAGGTTCGGATGGAAATTCCTTGCCCTCATCAGCGGCGGGGCGGCGCTCGACCGTGAAACCGAAGAATTCTGGCATCGCCTCGGCTACGCGGTCGTGCAAGGCTATGGCCTCACCGAGACCACCTCGCTCATCAGCCTGAATCATCCGTTCCACACCAGCCGCGGGTCGATCGGCAAGGTGCTGCCGGGCCGTGAACTACGCGTTGCCGATGACGGTGAAATTCTGGTGCGCGGCAGTGGCGTAGCCAGCGGCTACTGGGATGGCCGCGCGCTCGTGCCCGTCGCGGGCGACGAAGGCTGGTACGGAACTGGTGATCTCGGCGCGCTCGACGCGGAGGGCAATCTCTTTTTCAAAGGCCGCAAAAAAGAAATCATCGTCACGCCCGCCGGGATGAACGTTTATCCCGAGGATCTGGAAGCCGCGCTGCGCGCGCAAAGCCAGGTTCGCGATGCGGTTGTCGTGGGCGTTGAACGCGGCGGTAACGCTGAACCCTGCGCGGTGCTGATCCTTGCGGCTCGAAACGCGACCGCGCATGAGGGTGCCGCGAAACAAGCAATCGATGGCGCCAACCAGAAACTCGCCGAATATCAGAGGGTTCGTCTGTGGTTCGTCTGGCCCGACGATGATTTTCCGCGCACCACGACTGGCAAGCCGCGCCGCAACGTGATTCGAGATGCAGCCATCGCGAGCCTGCGCGGATCAGACGCAAGCCGCGAAGCCATTGCCAGTCCGCTCTCAGAGCTCGTGGCAAAAGTTACCGGTCGCCCCGCTCCAAAGCTGGCGCCGGGAGCCGACCTTGAGCGTGATCTCGGTCTGAGTTCGCTCGAGCGCGTCGAGTTGTTGGGCGCGTTGGAGGATCGATATCAGGTCGATCTGAGCGAAACCACCTTCGCGAATGCCGCGACCGTGGGCGATATCGAGACGCTGCTGCAATCGCAGCCTAAGGGAGATAAGCACGACGGCTCCAGTCAGTCCGAACCGGGAGCCCGGCACGGATTTCACTATCCCCGTTGGACCCTCCGGTGGCCGGCTACCTGGCTGCGCATTGCGGCACATTATCTGCTTATGCGTCCCGCGGTTTTTCTGTTGGGGCGGCCGCGCTTCATCGGAAGGGAAAATCTCGACGGGGTGCCCGGGCCTCTACTCATCATCTCGAATCACATTGGCGACATCGACGTTGGCTTCATTCAAACCGCTCTGCCCGCGCGTATCCGTCATAAGCTCGCAACCGCCACCGGCGGCGAAGCTCTCGAAGCGCTGCGCTCTCCCGCGTCAACTCGGAGCTGGCTGCTCGGCGGCTACGACCGCCTGCGATGGGTTTTAGGCGTTACGCTTTTAAACCTTTTCCCGCTCCCGCGTGAGGCTGGTTTCCGCAAAAGCTTTGCCTATGCCGGTGAAGCCGTCGACCACGGCTACAGTGTTCTGGTTTTCCCCGAGGGGCGTCACACCGAAGACGGCAAACTGCGCCCATTCCGCACTGGCATTGGCCTGCTGGCAAACAGTCTGGGCATTCCGATTCTCCCCATGCGTATTGACGGATTGTTCGAAATCAAGCGTGCAGAGAAGAAAATCGCGCCGCCGGGAAGGATTCAAATTCGGATCGGGAAGCCCGTGCGGTTTGCGCCCGGAACGCCGCCGCCGGAAATTGCAAACGCGCTCCGGGAGATCGTGGAAAGCCTGTAGCCAAATCGGTCCGACGTCAATGGTCACTGGTAAATCGCCCAGGTTGACGGCTGACTGACCGTCGGGCCCCAGCGCTTATGCCGTGCCCGCGGACATACTCTTTTTGTCGAGCCCTGCTCGTTGCCGCATCTCGCTCACCAGCCACTCGGTTTCGTGTTTATCACGCAAACTCCGTCCGAGCGTCAGCCTTCTTCCGTCGAGCAGCGTCATCTCGACGTCATAATAGGGAGTTCCTGTTCCTCCCCCCTGCTGTGAGGTGATTCTGTCGGAGATCGTGGCGATGTCAGACAATGCAATCTGGCACACGTTGCCTCCGCCGAGCAGCCCCGACTGTAGCCTCAGCGACCTGCCGATCACCACGCGAGTTGTGCCGAGCCACATCTGCGCCGTGAAACAACCGAGTAGCAGGCCGAAACCTCCGAAGACGAGAGGGAATATAAAGGGCGCGCGCGTGTGTGTAAGGCCGTAGCCGATCCCTCCAAACATTGCCACGAAGATTGTCATCGAGATGGCGAGGCCTTTGTTGCGAGCAGGCCCAAAATAAAATTCCAAGCCATCCGCGACCGGACGCACCTGAATAGAAAGTTGACTGGGGCACGTAGTGATGATCGACTGCGTGGCGAAGACGGCTTCTTCTTCCGCTGCCTCTTCCCCGGTCGGACTTTGCGCTGTCCGGAATACCGGAATTTCGAATACATCGTGATAGTCGATGCCCGGCACGCTCGCAGTAGCCTCCAGCAACCACAGGAACTCGTCGCGCGGACTCAACTTCTCGGTCGGCTGCGCATTCAGAGGAATTCGAAACGCGACCGGAATCGTTGTGCCGTTCGGTCCCGAACAAAGCTGCCCCGAGTTCAGTTCGGCATCATCACGCCACAAAATAGTTTCATTCGTCGATTGCGTGTTGCCCGAGCCTGTCACATAGCGGTGCACGCTCGAAAGCCGCAACGTCACGCCATGATCTGGGGAATGTGGAAACCGCGCCTGGATCGAGCCCTTCAGTTCGCGCCCGATCACTCCGGGTACGCTCGCCATCTCAAAATATGTTTTGCCGAATTCAAAGAATGCAATCGTTTGCCGGATTGCGTAAATCAGCAAGAGAATCCCGATCGCCGGGAAAAGCAGCGCCGCATAGGCGACCGCCCCTTTTTGCCTTACGGCATCGGGCACGGAAAAAATGGCGACGGTCCAGGAAATCAGGTTCCAGAAAATTGTTCCGGCCCAGCAGATGACCATGTTTCCTTCGGTCCTGCTCTTCACCCGGCCCGAAGCCCAATCGTCACGCCAGAGCCACGGTTCAGCGGGATGTTCGCCTTGCAGGTATTGCTGCCGCGCATAACGCGTGCGGCCAGTAAGCGCGAGATAGATTAGGCCAAAACCGACGGTGCTGAAAATCAGGCCAAACATCAGGGGAAACCACACTGACTGGCCAATCACCGGTGCACCCATCAACTTGATCGCCTGCGAGAACGCGAAGAGTCCAAAGCAGGCAAAAGGCAGGCCAAATAGGCCAATCAACAAAAACCCGAACACGCTGCCCCGGTTGTTAGTAGTCGGATTCACGCCCCTATTCTGCGCGAGAGCGGACCCTATGGTAAGAGTAAGGAAGGAGAGCAACCAAAGTAATCACCTACGAGAGGCGACGTCGGCGGTTGAGTCGTGCGGCGGACGGTAACCGGCGGTTCGGTCTCGGGAAACCGGTACCTTTCGGAATCGGCCGTAGACCCATTCGTTCTCACCGAGAGCTAACAACCGATGTCTAGCGCTCCCTCTTCGGCATAAAAATCCATTGCAGCACCGAACTGACCAGGCTCATCAACACGGCGCCAATCAGCGCCGGAATGAAGCCGCGCACGTAGAATCCCTGCACGAACTGCGCCGCCAGTTCCAGCATAAGGGCGTTGATCACGAACCAGAAAACCCCGAGCGTCAGGATCGTCAGCGGGAAGGTCAGTATCTTGAGCAACAGCCCGAGGGTCGCATTGATCAGGCCGATGACGAGGGCCGCAATGAGCGCGGCCTTTGCCCCACTCACGGAAATGCCGGGCACAAAGTTGGCGACAATCCACAATGCGATTGCGCTTAGAATCCAATGGATGAGAAGACGCACGTTGCCCCCTTTAGTTAGTGGTAGTCAGAGTCCACCTGTTAGCAGGTGCTCCGTTATCGCTTTGATGTAGCGCCGCGGAAAACGATGTTGCGGACACTATACAACGGAATAGCGTCCACGAAAGCGGTGGCTGCTACAGCAATAGATGACACAGAAAACCAATGCCGCGCGACTGCTTGATCAATTGGGCATCAAGTACGAGCTGCGCGGGTACGAGGTCGATCCCGATGATCTGGCGGCCGAAACCGTGGCCGCCAAAATTGGCCTGCCCGCCCAGCAAGTCTTCAAG
>JBAWAI010000302.1:0-9587 GCA_049589215.1 Terriglobales bacterium
GGAGTGGGCGTGTACTGCGCGGACTCGGTGGTCGCGTTCGATCCGGCGGAGGCGGAGCTGGACGAGGAGAACGAGGTTGCGGCTCCGGCACCAGTGGCGTTGGCGGAAGCGTTCGATTGCAGGAAGATGGATTGGAGCTTATCGGGCGTGGTTTGGAATGAGGGCAGCGCCTCAAGAATCACGTGGTACTGATTGAGCTGCGTGTACATGGTGCTGATCTGGCGCTGGCCGAAGGCGTCGTAGAGGGCGTTGTCGATGGTGGCGGTGGCGATGCCGAGACGCGAGGCGGTGACGCGGTCGATGGTGAGCTGGACGGCGAGGCCTCCGGTCTGCTGATCGGTGGCGACGTCTTCGAGCTCCGGCATCTTCTTCATGTCGTTGACGAAGGTGTTGGTCCACTGATTGAGTTCGCCCGTGTCGGGATCTTCGAGCGTGTACTGGTACTGGGTGCGGCTGACGCGATCGTCGACGGTGATGTCCTGCACGGGCTGCATGTACATCTCGAAGCCCTGCACCTGCTGGCCGATATTGCCTTGCAGACGGCGGATGACGTCGGAGGCGCTCATGTGGCGCTCATCGAGGGGCTTGAGGTTGATGGAATAGCGGCCGGAGTTGAGGGTCGTGTTGGTGCCGTCGGCACCGATGAAGGACGACAGGCTTTCGACGGCGGGATCCTTGAGGATGATGGCGGCGACCTGGCGCTGCTTCTCGGCCATGGCGTCGAAAGAGGTTGGCTCCGGAGCCTGCGAGATACCTTGAATTATGCCCGTGTCCTGGACGGGAAAGAATCCTTTGGGGATGAAGATATAGAGGATGACGGTGAGGGCGAGCGTCGCGACCGCGACCAGCAAGGTGATGGTCTGATACTCGAGCACTCTTTTTAAGGTGCGGCCATAGAAGGCGATCATGCGCTCGAAGACGTTTTCAGACCAGCGATAAAACTTTCCCTGCTGCGACTCCGGCGTGTGCTTGAGGATGCGGGCCGCCATCATGGGAGTGAGGGTCAAAGAGACGACGGCGGAGATGATGATGGTGACAGCCAGGGTGACCGCGAACTCGCGGAAGAGGCGGCCGACGACGTCTCCCATGAAGAATAGAGGAATCAGGACGGCAATGAGCGAGACGGTCAGCGAAACGATGGTGAAGCCGATCTGCTCCGCGCCCTTGAGAGCGGCTTCCATGGGCTTGTCGCCCTCTTCGAGGAAGCGGGAGATGTTTTCGATCATGACGATGGCGTCGTCGACGACGAAACCGGTGGAGATGGTGAGCGCCATGAGCGAGAGATTGTCAAGGCTGTAGCCGAGGATGTACATCACCGCCAGGGTGCCGACCAGCGACAGAGGCACGGCGACGGTGGGGATGATGGTGGCTTTCAGACTGCGCAGGAAAAGAAAGATGACGAGGACGACGAGACCGATGGTGAGCAAGAGCTCGAATTCGACATCGTTAACGGAAGATTGAATGCTGGTGGTGAGGTCGGTGAGCTTGGTGACGTCGATGCCGGCGGGGAGATTGTGTTCGAGCTGCGGCAGGAGGCTCTGGATGCTTTTGACGACGTTGATGGTGTTGGCGCCGGGCTGGCGCTGAATGTTGAGGATGACGGCGGGAGTGTCATTCATCCAGGCGGCCTGGCGGGAGTTTTCGACGCCGTCGGTGACGCTGGCGACATTTTTCAGGAAGACGGGAGCGCCGTTGCGGTAGGCGATGACGATATCGCGATAGTCGTTGCTGGTGACGAGCTGGTCGTTGGCGTCAATCTGGTAATCCTGGCGGGGTCCATCGAAATTGCCTTTGGCGGCGTTGACGCTGGTACTGGTGAGCGCGGTGCGGAGCGATTCGAGATCGATGCCGTAGGAGGCGAGGGCGACGGGATTGGCCTGAATGCGGACGGCGGGCTTCTGGCCGCCGCTGATGGTGACCAGGCCGACTCCGGCGAGTTGCGAAATTTTTGGCGCGAGGCGAGTGTCGACGAGATCCTCGACTTTGGAGAGCGGCATGACGTCAGAGGTGATGGCCAGCGTGAGGACCGGGGCGTCGGCGGGATTGGTTTTGCTGTAGATCGGCGGCGCTGGAAGATTGGATGGCAGCACACTTTGCGCGGCGTTGATGGCTGACTGCACTTCTTCTTCGGCGACGTCGATGGGTAGAGTGAGCGCGAATTGCAGGACGACGACGGAGACTCCGCCGGAGCTGGTGGAGGTCATCTGGCTCAAGCCCTGCAGTTGACCGAACTGGCGCTCGAGCGGCGCGGTGACGGTGGTGGCGGCGACGTCAGGGCTGGAGCCGGGATAGAAGGTGAGGACCTGAATGGTGGGGTAATCGACTTGAGGCAGAGCGGAGACGGGCAACTGGAAATAAGAGACGATGCCCGCGAGCATGATGGCAGCCATCAGCAAAGAGGTGGCGACGGGCCGCAGAATAAATGGGCGAGACGGACTCACTGCTTTTTGCTCCCCGAGGTGGCGGCTCCTGGCTTGCCGGATTTATTTCGCTGCGCGCCGTTTTTGCCCGATTGATTGGGCTGCTGGGTTTGGCTCTGGTTTTGGCCGGGAGTTTGGCCGGGGCCGGTCTGCTGGACGATGTTTACCTTGGAGCCGTTCTGTAGTTTTTCAAAGCTGCTGTCGGCGACAACTTCGCCGGGATTGAGTCCGGTGACCTGAGTGAGATTGTTGTCGGTGGTGCCGGTGGTGACGTTGCGCGTCTGCGCTTTGCCATCCTGAATGACCCAGACGAAAGCCTGCGTGCCGTTGTGCTGAATGGCGGATGAATCGACGAGCGTGACGTCTTTGAGCGTATCGACCAACAGGCGGGTGTTGACGAACTGGTTGGGGAAGAGCGTGCTGCCTTTATTGTCGAAGACGGCGCGCATTTTGATGGTGCCGGTGGTGGTGTCGATGAGGTTGTCGGTGGTGGAGAGCTTGCCCTGGGCGATCATTTTGCTCTGCGCGCGATCGTAGGCCTGCACTTCGAGCGTCTTAGTTTTGTGGAGCTGGGCGAGAACCTGCTGGAGACTGTCTTCAGAAATAGTGAAGACGACCGTGATGGGCGAAAGCTGCGTAACGACTGCGAGTACGGTGCCGCCCGAGGCGGTGACGAGATTGCCGGGATCGACGAGACGGAGACCGACGCGTCCGCTGATGGGCGAGGTGATGTGGCAGAAATCGAGTTGGATGCGATCGTAATCGACCGTGCCCTGGTCGAGTTTTACTGTGCCCTGGGTTTGCTCGACTAACTTGGCCTGATCGTCGACGACTTGCTTGGCGATGGCATTGCGAGCCAAGGCTTGCTGGTAGCGCTCGAGATCCATTTGCGCCTGCTCGAGGATATGGGTGTCACGCTCGAGCGTGCCCTCGGCAATTTTTAATGTGGCCTGGAAGGGGCGGGGATCAATCTCGACGAGCGAAGCGCCTTTGTTGACGAGTTGGCCTTCGCGAAAATTCACCGAGGCCACGTAACCGGTCACCTGGCTGACGATGGAATCGGTATAGACGGGAGTTACCGTGCCAATGGCGGTGAGATAGGCGCCGATATCACCTTTGCTCGCGGTAGCGGACGTGGTGGTGACGGTGGCTCCCGCGCCCGCTGCGCCACGGCCGCCGCCTCCCGCACCGGTGGCGGCAGGGGCAGTCTTCTGGTGCCAAACCCACCAGAAGACGAGCGCGAAGATGAGGAGCACGGCGATCCAAACCCAGGCGTGGCGCTTCGGCGTCAGCTCCGGCAATGCAGTATCGCGCATGGGCTTGGGAGGCGCTGGGGGCGGAAGGTCGGGTGGAGTGGGGGTGTGGGATATTTGATCGCTCATCGTTGTTAGACGGATCGGAAGTTCAGTTCTCCAAGAAAATTCGCCAGGGCACGACGACGGCTAACGCGGCCATGAAGCGTGAATTTACTATTATGGCCTAACGGGGCGGGCGGTAGCGTAAAGTCCTGTAAAGAGCGGGGGGCGAAGCGGGCGAGTTTTGGAGCGGACGACGGCAATTCCCGAGCTTCGCGGATGCTTGACAATCCGTCTCCACGTATGTACACTTTGTACATCCACAGCTCGTAAGTAACAGCAGTGCGAGCCGTCAAAAATGCTTTTCGAGTGGGACGAAAGCAAACGCCGCGCCAATCTTGCAAAGCATCTCATTGACTTTGAGGACGCCAAGCAGGTTTTCGATGGACCAGTTTTCGCAAAGGCTCAGCGCCGCCACGGCGAGATTCGCGTCTTAGCGATCGGCCTCATTCATGAGGTGGAGGTCGTGGTGGTGTATGTCATGCGCGGCGAATGCCGGCGGATTATTTCGGCTCAGGAGGGCACATCGAGATGAAAGGGAAGCTTACGCAAAGCACCTCGCGAGCGAGGAGCAGGGGAGCGACTGACTTTGAGCGGTTGCGGGCGCAGCGCGATGCCGACATCGACTTCTCCGATATCCCGAAGCTCGGGAAGTCTTTCTGGAAGACGGCGCGGCTGGTCATGCCCGAACCCAAGGAGCGTCTCACCATTCGAGTGGACCACGATGTCGTCGAATGGCTGAAGAAGAACGGGCCTGGGTACCAGACCCGCATCAACGCCATCCTCCGTTCATATATGGAAGCTACGTCCTCCGCGGATCGAGAGCGCGCAAAGGCTTGAACCACGAAGTGCACAAAGATACACGGAGAAAGCTCGTTGCTTACATCTGGCTCGCACTGTAACCTGACGGTGTATTCGGTTGGGTCGTGTCCTAATCTGGTTTTCGCCTTCGGTTGCGCCGAATTGCTTTGGCGTGGAAGAATGCCCGCATGATGCGACTGCGTTTTGGTTTGTCTCTCCTGTTGATTTTCTTTCTTACTCTTTGTGGGCTTGCGCTTGGCGGACTTGCGCTTGCGGCGCAGACTATGCCGGCGCCGGCGGATCAGAAGCTGGCGCACGATATTTATAAGGAATTCGTTGAGATTCAGTCCGGGTTTACTACTGGATCGACTACTCCGGTGGCGGAGGCTGCGGCGGCTCGGCTGCGGGCCGCGGGATTTCCTGACTCGGATATTTTTCTGGGCGGGGCCAGTCCTAAAAAAGAAAATCTTGTAGTTCGCTATCACGGGACGGGCGCGGCGAAGCCGATCCTTCTTATTGCGCACGAGGATGTGGTTGAGGCGAAGCGCGAGGACTGGAGCACCGATCCATTTCAACTGATCGAGAAAGATGGTTACTACTACGGGCGCGGAACGGGCGACGACAAGGCGCAGGCGGCGGTGTGGATGGCGAACCTGATTCGCTACAAGCGCGAGGGCTTCAAGCCGGATCGTGACATCATTGTCGCGCTTACGGCGGATGAAGAGGGCGGCGGGCCGTTTAATGGGATCGACTGGCTGATCAAGAATCATCGCGAGCTGATTGACGCGGAGTTCGCGCTGAATGAAGGCGGCTGGGGAGAAATTTCAGGCGGCAAGAGAATTTCGAACGATCTGCAAGTCAGCGAAAAGTATGTGATCAGTTTTCGGTTCGAGGTGAGGAACAAGGGCGGGCACAGCTCGCTGCCGGTGGCCGACAATGCTATTTATCATCTGGCGGGCGCGCTGCAACGGTTGTCGCAGTTTGGTTTTCCATTGAAGACGAATGAAGTGACGGCCGTTTATTTCGCGCAGATGGCGAAGATTGAAACGGGGCCGCGGGCGGCGGATTTGGCGAAAGTTGCGGAGGGCTCGCAGGAGGCGATGGAGAAAGTAGCGGCGTCGTCTCCGGCGTGGAACGCGACTTTACGAACGACTTGTGTCGCCACGCAACTGGAGGGCGGCCATGCGGTGAACGCGTTGCCGCAACTGGCGGCTGCTACCGTGAATTGCCGCGTGTTGCCGGAGGATTCCATCGAATACGTGCGGGATACTTTGCGAAAGGTGGTGGCGGACGAGCAGGTGTCGATCGCGATGCTAGGTGATCCGAAGAACGGGCCGGCTTCTCCGCTGAAGCCGGATTTGCTGAACGCGGTAAAGAAGGCGACCGACGCGGAATGGCCGGGCGTACCGGTGGTGCCGATCATGGTGATGGGCGCGACGGATGGCAAGATGCTGCGGATTGCCGGGATTCCGACGTATGGGATTCAGGGATTTTTCTTCGATCGCGATGATATACGGTTTCATGGACGCGATGAGCGGCTGGGCATCGCGGCATTTTATGAGGGGCAGACGTTTTTGTATGAATTGGTGAAGATGCTGGCAGGCGAAAGTGTTGAGCTGCGCCGCGGTGTTTTTGTGCCCACTAAAAAACCTTGAACCGCCGAGACGCCGCCGAGAACCGGCGCTTTTTTCGAAATCACTTTCCTTTATTTTCTATTTTCCTGCCTCTGGATTAGCCAGTAGCAGCATGGGGACGTCCTGCTGTTTGACCAGGTTGTTGTAGCTGGCTACGTCGGTCGCGACGATTGCCTTCCACTTTGTCAGTTGCTCATCGAGCTGCTTGCTCAGCATGTCGAAGACTTCGTAGGACTGCGCGGTGGGGGCGCTGTCGGCGCTTTCGACCACTCCGCCGAGCGCGGCGATGTGATTGTTGAGGCGAACGGGGAAGTTGAGAACGTCCTGCCCGCTCTTGGCTTTCGTCTGGATTAACGCTTCTTCTACCTCGGTCATTTTCTTGTCGAGCGCTTTGCCGGCGTCGGCGAAGGCCTTCTCTCGGGGATCATTTTTCAGGCGTTTGTTGACGGCGTTGATTTGGTCGCGCAGATCGCGAATCTGGATGATGGTGTCGTCGGTTTCGGTGAGACGGTCGCGAATCTTGAGGAGCAGATCGAGTTGCTTCGCGAGATCGTCGGAACTGAGCTTGAGGCGCGGGTCGGGAATGATTTGCAGCGGCGCGGTGTAGGTTTTGCCGAGAACGTTGAGGCGCACCTGGTAGGTGCCGGGAAGCGCTTCGGGACCGTCGGTGCCTCCGCCCCAGAGCGGCGCGTGCTCGACGGGAGTTGCGCCTTCGTAGCGCAGGTCCCAGACGAAGCGGTTGAGTCCGGCTTCGGCAGGTAGATCGGACGAGCCGCCGCCGCGACCGAACTCTTCTTCGCCGCCGCCGGCTTCTTCTTCTTTTTTCTTTGGGAACTTGCGGATGACTTTGCCGGAGGCGTCGAGGATTTCCAGGGTTATTTTGGGGGCTTCTTTGTCTTTACCTTTGTCGGCGTCTTTGTCAGCTTCGGACTTTTCTTTTTCGGGGCTGGCCGCTTCCGCCTTTGCTCCTTCGGCCTTTGTTTCTTCAGTCTTTGTTTCAGCCGCGGCTGGTTTTTTGTCGGGCTTGATTGCGGTCTTCAGCCAGTAATCGATGACGGCTCCGGAATTGGGATTGTGGCCTACGTTGCCGCGCGTGCTGAAGGATCCGCCGAAGACGGTGTGATTGGCCGCGAAGGGCGTGAACAGATGCGCTTCTTCGTTGGGGACGGAATCCTGATATTGCTCGAGTGGAGTGATGTCATCGAGCACCCAGAAGCTGCGGCCGTGAGTGGCGACGACGAGGTCATTATTTTTGTCGGTGCTTTTTATGACGAGATCGTTGACCGGCGACACGGGCAGGTTGAGTTGGAGAGATTTCCAATTTGCACCGTCATCGTAGGAGACGTAGACGCCCTGCTCGGTTCCGGCGAAGAGCAGATCGGAACGGCGCGGGTCGACGCGCACGGCGTGCACGTAATCATTCGCGGGCAGGCCGTTGGTGAGCTTGGTCCAGGTCTTGCCGAAGTCGGCGGTCTTGAAGACGTAGGGGGCGAAGTCGTCGGACTTGTGGCGCTCGACGGCGGCGTAGGCGGTGCCGGCATCGCGCGGCGAGGCTTCAATCATGCTGACTGTGCCCCAGTCCGGCATGGCTTTGGGGGTGACATTTTCCCAGTGCTGGCCGCCATCGCGCGTGAGTTGGATGAGGCCGTCGTCGGTGCCGGCCCAGATCAGATCTTTTTGCACGGGCGATTCGACGACCGAAAAGATGGTGTCATAGACCTCGACGCCGGTGTTGTCTTTGGTGATGGGGCCGCCGGATGAGGCTTGCTTCGATTTGTCATTGCGGGTGAGGTCGGGGCTGATGATGGTCCAGTGCATTCCGGCGTCGGTGGTTTTGAAGAGCACTTCGCCGGCGTAGTAAAGAGTTTTGGGATCGTGCGGCGAAAAGGCGATGGGCTCGGTCCATTGAAAGCGATGTTTGACGTCGGCCGGAGCCCAGCCGATGGGATTGACTGGCCAGGGATTAATCTGCTGCTCTTCGCCGGTGCGGTGATCGTAGCGCGAAACGTCGCCGCCGTAGGAGCCGGCGTAAACGATCTGCGGATCGGTGGGATCGGGCGCGATGTAGCCGCTCTCGCCGCCACCGACTGAGTACCAGTCGGGACGGTCGATGGCGCCGTTAGGGCTGGCGCTGGCGATGGCGACGGTCGAGTTATCCTGCTGCGCGCCGTACATGTAGTAAGGAAAGCGGTCGTCGGTGACGACGTGATAGAACTGCGCGGTCGGCTGATTGTTCTCGCCCGACCAACTGCCGCCGCCGTTGATGGAGATGGTTGCGCCACCGTCGTTGCCATTGATGATGCGCTGCGGATTGGTGGGATCGATCCAGAGAGCGTGATTGTCGCCGTGAGGCGCGCCGATACCTGCAAAGGTTTTGCCGCCGTCGTTGGAGCGATAGGCAGCGGTGTTGAGAATGTAGACGACGTCGGCGGATTTGGGATCGGCGAAGATGTGCGAGTAATACCAGGCGCGCTGGCGGAAGCGATGATCGTCGGTGAGGATGTGCCAGGTTTCGCCGCTGTCATCGGAGCGGTAGATGCCGCCTTTTTCCGCCTCGACGACGGCCCACACGCGATTGGGATTGGCGCCGGAGACGGTGACGCCGATGCGGCCGAGAATGGTTTCGGGCAGGCCGTGTGCTTTAAGTTGCTTCCATGTTGTGCCACCGTCGGCGGAACGATAAAGGCCGCTGCCGGGGCCGCCGCTGTCGAGGCTCCACGGAGTGCGGCGCACTTGCCAGAGCGCGGCATAGATGATGTTGGCGTTGGTGGGATCGAAAGACAGGTCGATGCCGCCGGTTTTTGAATCTTTGTAGAGAACTTTCTCCCAGGTCTTGCCGCCGTCCTGGGTGCGGAAGATGCCGCGCTCTTCATTGTCGGCGAAGGGATGGCCGAGGGCGGCGACGAAAGCGATGTCGGGATTTTTAGGATTGACGATCAGGCGTCCGACGGCGTGGGTGTCTCCGAGGCCGACGAACTTCCAGGTGGCGCCGGCATCGATGGATTTGTAGACGCCGTTGCCTCCGACGATGTTGCCGCGCACGCAGGCTTCGCCGGTGCCGACGTAAATGACGTTGGGGTCGGATTCGGAGACGGCGATGGCGCCGATGGCGGGCGAGGCATCTTTTGTTTTGTCGAAGACGGGCTTCCAGTTGAGGCCGCCGTCGGTGGTCTTCCAGACTCCGCCGGCGACGGCGCCGAAGTAATAGGTGTCGGGCTGGCCGATGACGCCAGAGACGGCGACGACACGGCCTCCGCGGAAGGGACCGATGAGGCGGTACTGGAGGGCTTTCCAGGGATCTTTATTTTTTTCTTTGTCGTCGTCTTTATCGTTCGCGTCGGCGGGTATGGTCGAGGTTGCCGAAGCTTGCGTTGCGG
>JBAWAI010000303.1:0-2256 GCA_049589215.1 Terriglobales bacterium
AAAGGACCATGTACTACATTATCCCGGGATTAAAGAAGACGTTTATACACCTTTTTTCCAGCCTGACCCTTCGCTCAAAGAGATGCTCGGTCTTACGCCGGACGACATTGTGGTAACCATTCGCCCGCCCGCCACAGAAGCTCACTATCACAATCCCGAGAGCGAAAAACTCTTGATGTCGGTATTTCAGTTATTGAGTGAGCATCCCGCGGTCAAGACGGTTCTTTTGCCGCGCACTCCAAAGCAGGAGATGGAGCTTCGCCGGGCAAAGCCGGACCTTTTTGCGGCAAGAAAAATCATTGTTCCCGAACATGCGGTGGACGGCCTGGACCTGATTTGGTACTCAGATCTGGTCATCAGCGGCGGCGGAACTATGAACCGGGAAGCGGCCGCGCTCGGCATCCCCGTGTATAGCTTGTTTCGCGGCACCATGGGGGCGGTCGACAAACATCTGGCAGCGACAGGGAAATTAGTCCTGCTGGAGAGCGAAGGCGACGTGCGCGAGAAGCTCAAACTGGTGCATCGCAGCAAGACGTTCTCGGCTCGACCGGCGCAAAAGGCAACGCTTGAGGCGGTGGTTGGCCACATCGCCGCGGTACTTGAGAGGAAAGATTAACGGATGCAGTCGAGCACACTCATCGAGCGTGAGCCAGGAAAAGTTGGCGGACGGACTGTTTCCGACCTGTGCGACCTGGCGGCCACGGGTTTAGTGGCCATGCTCGATCCAGGGAGCCAGGTTTTTTGCGATATCTATAACCGCACCGAGAACGGCATGCGGAGGGAGGGGGCATCGCAGCGTTATACGATGATGACCCTGCTTGGACTCCGTCGCTACGAGCGCTCTGGCCGACGTTCGCCGGTGGCGATTGGCCCTGTTCTAGAGTCTTTGCTGCGTGACACCAGCTGGATCCGCGGCGCGGGAGACCTGGGCCTGCTTCTCTGGACTTGCTCCGAGCTCGCACCGGAAAGGCTCCCTGAGGTTTATCACGAGACTGCTGCAGAGGGCTCTTTGGCCCGTTTTTCTGACGGCCAGATGGGTTGCACGATGGAGGTTGCGTGGTATTTGACGGGGCTCGCCGGTTGCTATCTTGCAGGCCATGATGATCTGCCCGGCCTGGCCGAGCAGGTGGCCGCATCGCGACGAATACTCGAAAACAACTGCGGGGTTTCAGGCGTCTACGGGCACCTGAGCCGGAGCAAATCCTTATCCGGGTATCTGCGCGGAAGAGTTGGCAGCTTCGCCGATCAGGTCTATCCCACGATTGCGTTCTCTCGACTGTCTCAGGCACTGCAGGACGACAAAGCTCGCGAGATGGCGATGCGCACGGCTGAGAAGATGTGCGCATTACAGGCGCCGCTCGGAGAATGGTGTTGGCACTATGACTCCGTGACGGGCAGGGTAGTGAGCCGTTATCCCGTGTACTCCGTGCACCAGCACGCCATGGGACCGATGATGTTGTTTGCGGCCGGCGAGGCGACGGGCCGCGACTTTAGCGAAGCAATCTATAAAGGGCTTGCCTGGATTGGCGGCGATAACGAACTGGGCCGGGATTTGGTCGAGCCGGCACCTGGTCTCGTGTGGCGCTGTATTTATCTCGATTCGATGGATGCATACACCGACGCAGCTCTACGGTTTTTGCAAGTGCGCGACGGAAATGCCCAGGCTGGCCAGTTGAAAGTGCGCTGTGAATGCCGTCCTTATGAGCTGGGATGGTTGCTGTATGCCTTTGCGGGACGATGACTGTAGCTATCACGCTTATCCCGCGATCCCGTAAAACTGATTATTATCTATGCGCGTTCTCTACAGCTTCCCGCACAAATTAGGCGCTGACCGCATCTGCTATACGGCGTGGCAGCAGGTGCGCGGATTGGCGTCCGCGGGCGCAGATGTGCTGCTCTATCCGGGAGCATTGTCGCGTCCGGTGCCGGATTCGGTGGAGGTTCACCCCACCTTGTCGCGGGGACGCCTGCGCATTCCATACAAGCTTCTGGGAAAGCTGCGAGCGCTGGCGCTGCACGACAGGATTGTCGCCCGCCGGTTGGAGAAGCTGGCAGGCAAGGTTGATGTGGTTCACGTTTGGCCCTGCGCCGCACTTGAGACTATCAAGACTGCAAAACGGCTGGGAATTCCGACGGTGCTGGAGAGGCCGAATGCGCACACTCGGTTCGCCTATGAAGTCGTTAACGAGGAATGTCGGCGTCTCGGGGTGGCCCTTCCCAAGGGACACGAGTACGAGTTCAATGAGCACATTCTTC
>JBAWAI010000304.1:0-5438 GCA_049589215.1 Terriglobales bacterium
GCCCCCGGCGCGCTCATGGCAGTGGTTCACGCAATTCCATTCCGCCGTACGCCCCGCCGCTCTGATCGCAGCCGCGCTTCTGTTCGTAGCCGCGGCCGGCATTTTCGCATCTCCCGGCGTTCGCTCCGCGCTTACCGCAAGGCTTCGTTCCGCGTTTCGATCCGTGCAGCAACCGCCGGCGCGTGCCGCAAATTCCGCCCTCGCATCAGCCGAGCGCGGAGCGGAGCCCGACCACCGCCTCACACCCGGTGCCACCCGCATGGTCACCATCAGCGAGGTTTGCGCGATGCCTCGCGAGCAAGTCGTTACCGATGTATCGCCGAGCCTGCGCCGGCAGGTGCTCAACGAGTACGGAATCGCCGATGCCCGCCTCGGCGACTACGAAATCGACTACCTCATCACGCCCGGCTTGGGCGGCGTGGAGGACATCCACAATCTATGGCCCGAGCCCTCCACCTCGCGGACCTGGAACGCGCACGTTAAGGATGCCCTCGAAGAGCATCTGCACGAAATGGTCTGCGCCGGCAAACTCGATCTCTCCCGCGCGCAGCGCGACCTCGCAACCGATTGGATCGCCGCCTACAAGAATTACTTCCACACCGATTTGCCGGTAAAAGATCTGCCGCTCAACGATTTATCAATCAAGGAACCGCCAACCAATGATCCGCCGGGCATCGATCTGCCTGGTAGCGTACGCTCCGATCTGACGCGCGACCGTGCCCCGCTGGCCCAGTTCGGCCGTGCCATCGGATCGGCGTCCGTCCCAATAGTGGGTGCTTCTTACCGGTCAGGGTTTCCTCCGTCACCCCGTGGTCAGTAAGTCGGATTCAGGACGCAACTGACCCAAAAGGCTGGGCCACGGCCCATTCGACAATTGACTTCCCCCGCATTTCGCGGGAAACTCGCGCTATACAGTGGCAGGGACTTCTTGTCATCCAGGCCGCAGGAACTGTTCATGCTCCCGCACCCTTTGTCGAGGTCCGCGCCGGGCGCCAGCGATCCTCCTCCCCTGCCCGATCTCGCACCGTTGCTCGGCCAGCACGCCGCCGCCGGCTTTCCGCCCGATCTCGCCCTCGATCTGGTGCTCAACGAACTGGTCGTGCGCGCCGCCGATGCCACCCATGCCAGCGCCGCAGCTCTCGCTCTCCTGCGCGGCGATCAGATGGTTTGCCGCGCCGCCACCGGACGCCACGCTCCCGATCTCGGCACTCCTCTCGACACCAGCGATGGACTCTCCGGCGCATGCCTCCGCGCCCAGGCAGCCCAGCTCTCAAGCGATACCGAATCCGATCCGCGCGTCGATCCCACCATCTCGCGCCGCCTCGGCATCCGCTCCATGCTCATCGTTCCCGTGTTCGAGTGCGAGATTGACGGCGAATCAGACGGAACGCCAGACCATAAGCTGAATGGCGAGCTCATGACAAAGCTCGCTGGCGAGTTCTACGGAAAGTCCGTCGGTAAGTTCGATGGCGAGCCCAACGGCGAGTTCGGTGGAGAGTTCGAAACAGAATTCGGCACAAAGCTCGGCGGCAAGCCAAACGGCCAGTTACAGGGCGAAGCACATGCCGGTCGAGAGCCCCGGCTCACCGGTGTGCTGGAGGTTTTCTCTCCGCTGCCAAACACCTTTTCGCTTCACGCCCAAACTGTGCTGGAGAATTTCGCTGACCAGTGCGCGCGCATCTGCCGCGTGGCTGCGCACCTGCCGACCCGCCCCTCCGCCGCGACCATCCTCCTCGACGAAGATCTGATTTCCTCCGATGAAGATTTGATTTCCTCCGACACCGAAAATGCGGACACGAGCGCTGCAACCACATCCGTCGAGCACATATCGACTGACAAAATTGCAAGGGGCGCAGCCGCGGGAGCTCTTGCCGATGCCACCTCAACAGAGGCAATTGCGTACGGCCTCGCCACGGCCTATGCGCGATTCACCCAGCGCGGGCGCAATCCCGCCGAACATAAAGGTCAGCCTAAGCCCAAAGATGACCAGAGAAAAGATGACCAGAAAAAAGACCACCATAAGAAAGAGGATAACGACGGCCTCGGGTTCACTCCGGACAAGTCAACTCACGACAGGCCAACTCACGATCCCGAACTGCTGCCGCCGCGCGCCGCCGCGCCGTCAATCGCGCTGCCCGGCCGAGCCTCATCCTCCGCATCGATCCCCGCGAGCCCGGCCTCGCCTGCCCTCCCGCGCCAGCCCTTCCGCCAGCCCTACGAAGTCTGGACCCTCGCTCTCGGAGCGTTGGTGATTCTCGTCGCCGCCGCGTTCAGCTTTATGATCGGCTCGCGCGTCGGATGGCTGCGCTCGTCACAGGCGCCAACAACGACCTCGCTGGCATCCGCTCCAGTCGACGCGGTCATCCCGCCCGCAACCGCACCGCTGGCAAAAACGCCCTCATCGCTATCGAACAAAGATTCGTCAAGATCGAAAGCCGTGCACTCGAACTCCGCCTCGGGCTCATCGGCGTCGGGCTTGCCGTCCTCCAGTTCCTCAGCCACAGCGAAATCCACCACCGCATCTCCCGCCGACGAACTCGTCATCTACGACAAAAACAAAATCGTCTTCCGCATGAAGCCCGCGCCCGCAAGAGATAAAGATAAAGCCCAGGGCGCAGGTGCCGCTGAGGCGCAGTACGCGAAAAATTCCACCCGCGCCGCATCGCTCACGCCAAACGGATCCTCGCGCCCGCCAGTCCCATCCGGATCGAGTGCAATCTGGCTCGCGCCATCCCAGGCCGAGGGCCGCCTGATGAGCCGCGTCGAGCCGCAGTATCCTGCCGACGCGCTCGCCGCTCACCGCTCCGGCAACGTCACCCTCGAGGTCCACGTCGCGGCCGACGGTACAGTCGCCGCAGTCCGCACCCTCAACGGAGACCCGCTCCTCGCCGCCGCCGCCGAGCAAGCCGTGCGCAGCTGGCGCTACCACCCCTATCGCCCGAACGAGAAGCCGTCGCCCTTCCAGACCGACGTAACACTGACCTTTTCGCTCCCAAATTAAGCAATTGCGAAAGCAGGCCATCGCAAAATCCGCCGCGGGCTCACTTCTCCGATCTAGCTACAGCGATCTGACTTCTGCAATCTGACTTCTGCAATCTGCAATTTTTCTACGAGTACGCCAGCTCCTTCGCCCTCTGCACCGCCTTCACCACCGCCTTGATCAAAGTCACCCGCAGCTTCCCTTCTTCGAGTTCCAGAATGCCGTCGATCGTACATCCCGCCGGCGTCGTCACCGCGTCTTTCAGCAACGCCGGATGATCGCCGGTCTCCAGCACCACGCGCGCCGCGCCCATGGTCGTCTGCGCGGCCAAGAGCGTCGCAATGTCGCGCGGCAATCCCACTTTCACTCCCGCCTCGGCCAGCGATTCGAGAATGATGTAGATATACGCCGGCCCGCTCGCCGAAAGTCCCGTCACCGCGTCCATGTGTTTTTCGTCGACGATCACCGTCCTCCCGACCGCCGCGAAAAACCTGGTCGCCATTTCGAGGTGCTCCTTCTGCGCATAGCGCCCCTTGCACAGCGCCGTCATGCCCGCGCCCTGCGCGCACGGAGTATTCGGCATCGCGCGCACCACCGGCACACCTTTCTCCAGACCGCGCTCGATCATGTCGGTCGGCACCGACGCCGCCACCGAAATCACCAACTGGTTGCGCCGCACGGTCGCGCGAATTCCGCGCAACACCTCGGCCACCACCTGCGGCTTCACGCACAGAAAAATAATGCCGGCATTCCGCGCCGCCTCGCGGTTGTCGGTTCCGGCATGGATCTTCAACTTCTCCGCCAGCGCCCGCGCCCGCTCCGCATGCGCCACCGTCGCCCAGGTCTCACCAGCCTTCAGCAATCCATCGCGCAAAAACGATTGCAGCAAAATGGACCCCATCTTCCCCGACCCCAGAATCGCAACCTTGTTACCGCCAGCTTTTTTCGCCATGATCAATCTCCTGAACTCCTGGCCTCTTCAACTTCTTTTCCGTGGATTAACACCGATTTCGCAGATCAATCTTTCTGTTTCTAATCTTTCCGTTTCTCATTCTTCTTTCTTAAAATGTTTCTTTTTTTCATCCGCGAGAATCCGCGTTAATCCGTGGAGAAGAATTTAACGAACCACCTGCGATGTCTAAACTCTAACCTCGCGCGCCCCGCACCATCTCCACAATCTCCCGCCCGATCGGCAACGATGCAGTCGCCGCCGGAGACGGCACGTTCAATACATGCAAAAATCTCTCCCGCGCCACGAATCGGAAATCGTCCACCAGTGTGCCATCCGCGGCGATTGCCTGCGCGCGCACACCCGCACCGCCCGGACTCAAATCCTCCATCCGCACCTCGGGCACCAGCCTCTGGCACGACTTCACAAACAGACGCTTCGACCACGAACGCCGCAGCTCGCCCAATCCGTTTTTCCAGTGCCGGCGCGCCATCGCCCGGAATCCCGCATACCCCGCCGCCTCCATCGACTCATGCAAATCAAAATCCGTCCGCCGGTATCCCTCGCGCCGAAAGGCCAGCACCGCATTCGGCCCCGCATCAACATTGCCGTGAATCCGCCGCGTGAAGTGCACGCCCAGAAACGGATACGCCGGATCAGGCACCGGATAAATCAGCGCGCGCACCAACCTCGCCCGCGCCGGAGCCAGATCGTAATACTCGCCGCGAAATGGAATCACCATCATCTCCGGATTGTGCCCCGCCAGCCGCGCCACCCGGTCGCTGTACAAGCCCGCGCAGTTCACCACGTAGCGCGCCGCCAATTCGCCCGCCCTTCGCGTCGAGGATGAAAGAGTGCGCACCACCACTTCGCCCGCCAGTCGCCCGAACCCAACCACGCCCGCGTCCGTCTTCACCTCGACTCCGCGCGCCACCGCAATCTCCGCATACTTCGCCGTCACCAGCGCGTAGTCCGTGATCCCGGTTGATGGAACCTTCAACGCACGCACTCCCCCGACGTGTGGCTCGATCTCGCGCATCGCATCGCGATCCAGCAGTTCGAGCCCGGTCAACCCGTTCGCCTCGCCGCGTGCCCGCAACTCGTCGAGCCGTGCCGCCTCTGCCGCATTCCTTGCCACAATCAGCTTGCCGCACACCTCATGCGGGACGCCATGCTGCTCGCAGAATTTCACCATCTCGCGCGCGCCCGCCACGCACAGCCGCGCCTTCAGCGACCCAGGTTTGTAATACACGCCGCTGTGGATCACTCCGCTGTTGTGCCCCGTCTGGTGGCGCGCCAATCCACCTTCTTTTTCCAGCACCACAATCCGCGCCTGCGGAAACGCCTCCGCCGCCTGCATCGCAAACGACATGCCAACGATCCCGCCGCCGATCACCGCAATGTCGTAAACAGGAGAGTTCATATCGTCAGTCGTCGGTGGCTAGTCGTCAATCGTTCGCGTGAGTCATAGTCGGCGTTCGTCCGTCACGAAATCAATGCGATCACTAC
>JBAWAI010000305.1:0-6327 GCA_049589215.1 Terriglobales bacterium
GCCGGAACTACCTTCGAGTTAAGTTGTGTTTCAACCCAATCGGTAGGCTGGTCCGTAACCCATAAGAGGAAGTTATGCGTCTCCAAGCGTGCATCGCCGCCGTCTCACTCGTCCTACTGATGCCGGCCTTACTGACCTCGCGCAACGCCGCAAGCGCGCAACAAGTCGAGAACTCCGCACAGAAGTCCGCCACTATTCCGGGAGATAATTCCGCAGGCAAATCCGCCTCTGCCTGGAACGACAATTCTCTAATCACTCTTCAGAAAAAGTCCGGCGATCCCGCTCGCCCCGGTGAAGTCAAGATTGAGTTCTATGGACACAACGCATTCAAGTTCACGTCGCCTGCCGGGTTAACGGTTCTCACCGATCCCTGGCAAAACGATTCCTCCGGCCTTTACCCCAAGTGGTTTCTGCGCGACTTTCCGGTTGTCCGCGTCGATATCGTGCTCTCCACGCACGCTCATTTCGACCACGATGCCGTCGGGCGCCCGCAAGCTCTCATGGTTCTCGAACGTCCGGTCGGCCAGTTCAAACTCGGCGACCTCGAAATCATGGGGTTGGCCGACAAGCACAAATGTGAGCCACCGCCCGCCGATAAGCCCGATACTTCCTCGGCGGATCGCGTCGAGACGTGTCCGCCAAACAATATCATTGCCTTCGATAACGCGATCCAGGTAATCCAAACCGGAGGATTGCGCATCGCCATCTGGGGCGACAATCGCGCCACGCCCGATCCCTTTCTCGATCGCTACCTGAAAGACGTTGACGTCATGATTCTCCCTGTCGACTCAATCCTCACGCGCGCCGAGGCCGATGCCATCGTCGCGAAATACAATCCGAAGGCGATAATTCCGAGTCACTACTATGTGAATGGATTGACGACCGACATCTCCGGCCTCGAGTCGGCCGATGGGTGGGTAAATTACGAGGAGAAAACCCACCACGCGGACGTTCGCCGCCTCGATCACCCCGATCTAATGCTGAACCTAGGCGAACTGAAAGCGGGCAAGTACCGCGTGTATTACTTCGGCAACCACGTCGAAGAAAAGTAGCAGTCTGTACCTTACCAAATACTTCCAGAAGAAATAGCGTTGCCTTTTCGCCCTACCGCGCAACGCTTTCAGCAAAATGCTGTTTGCGCTTCTGCCACTCGGCACTCTTAAACACCTGCGGACCTACTTCGATCAACCGCGGCAGCATCTCAAACACGGACACCGGACTCCACTCGGCCCCCTGCCGCGTCCTGAACCCGCGACGATTGATTTCGTCGGCAATGCGGGCGTACGATCCCTCCTCAACGATCAGTTCCATCAACTGAAACAAAATCTCGCGCTCCATAGGATTCTCCTCCAACCGCCGCGTCTCCGCCCCAACCTGGAGCCCAAAAGGCACATCAGCCGGCAACGGACCTACGGCGGGTTCAACTTCATGTGCCGCTCTGACGGGAATAGCGTGAACCTCGGCGGTTTCGACGGCAACTCTATCATCATGAGCGGCCGCACCCTCGGCTGCATTCTCGGCCTCGTCATCGGACTCGACCTCAACCTCCCGCTCCCACTCGAGAGCCACCAGCTTCCATCCCCTCTCGATCTGAGGCTTAAGCTCCTCCACTCCGACCTGACCCGACACCACCTGCCGCAAGCGCTCCGTTTCCTTCATCTCCCGCACCTCGTTTTTAATGGCCCGGATCTCGCGCCCGGCACACCGAGCCCTGGGACCATTCAACAGGGGGAAAGCAACTCAAGCTCCAAACCATCCCAAGCACAGGCGAAGAAAAGTGCCGCCCCTGCAACACTCGCCTTGCACAGAAGAACAGTAGAACCGTCCGCAGCTGGACGAGCCTGTCCACAATCAGACAGCCTTCCGGGGCAGTATGAAATATCTCCCCCCGACAACTATCGAGGAGCAGCAATTGGACGCGGGGTGGGAACCCTGTCCGAATGGTCAGCGATCAATGATCGCCCTCGGGACTTGCGCCAACGATGCTGGTGCTAGCGGTTCACACACTGGTAAATTAACCTCCTCGTAGTCTCATTCGATCCACTTCAACATGTCAGAGTCAAAAAGAGTCTTTCTCTCCGCGGAATGGCGAGACCTTGTGATGCTGAACTACGCAGTTGATCCAAGTCTTTTGGCTCGATTTGTGCCGCACGCTACCGCGCTGGATTCATACAGAGGGCAAACATACCTGAGCCTCGTCGGCTTTCGTTTCTGCCGCACAAGGCTCTTAGGGTTCCTCCCAATTCCGTTTCACGCCAATTTCGATGAGGTAAATCTGCGCTTCTACGTCCGTCGCAAGGCAGAGGACGACGATCGCAGGGGAGTTGTCTTTATTGCCGAGGTAGTGCCCAGACGTGCGATCGCGGCAACCGCTCGCCTGGCATACGCTGAAAACTACAAGCACCTTCCGATGAAGCACCGCATCGAGACGCGAGGCCTGATTAGGACAGTCGAGTATCAATGGCAAGTCGGCGGCCAGTGGTGCACGCTCTCCACCCAGACCGCCGGTCTTCCTACACAAGTTCGACAGGGGAGTTTGGAACAGTTCATAACAGAACACTACTGGGGTTATTCGGCTCAAAGAGGGGGAGGTTGCGTTGAATATCACGTTTCGCATGTCCCTTGGCGGGTGTGGACTTCGGAGGACGCTCGATTTGACGGAGACACGAGCGCTCTCTATGGTGACGAGTTCGCAAACGTTCTTCAACGCCGCCCCAACAGCGCCTTCGTGGCAGAGGGCTCGACGGTGACCGTCTCTACGGGCAATAGAGTTGAATGACAAATGTCAAACTACGAATCGGAATCCGCTATGCATCTCGCTCCATGGTCAACGAGTGTAACGAGGCCATTTCGCCACCTCGCAGACGAACGCGTCTATCATGTTTCTGCGGAGTTCCAGAGACGAGTCATGAAAAAAGCCTGCCTGCTGCTCCTTCTCGGTTGCATGTCACTAGCCGCGCAGAATGCGGCCGACCAACCGTTCACAATTTCGATTTCGGTGCCCACCCCGGACGTGAAGACAGGTTCGGATATCTGGCTCAACGTCACGCTAACCAATCATTCGCCCACCGACCTGAACGAAAGTGGAAGCATCAGCAGCATGACCGGCTTGGATCCCAATCTCATCTTCTACGTGCGCGACACCCGCGGAAACTTGATCGCCAAAAGAAGATTCGAACATCCCGAACTTGCAACCGGAGCGCCTGTAAACCGCGTCCTGAAGCCTGGCGAGACGCTAACTGAGCAGCAGAACATTGCACACGTCTTCGACCTGACCCACCCCCGAACCTACGTAGTGCAGGTTTCACGCGAATTCTCCGCCGGGGATCAACGCATGATAGTGAGGTCGAACAAAGTGACAATAGCCGTAACGCCCTGCCAGCCCTGAGATTCTAGCCGTATATGGCCAGCCCAGCGACGGTTCAATCACCCATTCTCACTTCCTAAGATTTGGCCCGAGCTGCGTCAATCCCTCCCCATGACACTCTGCGACATGACGGTCGAACTCATGCTGCAGCAGTTCAGAATATTCGGCTTTCTGCGGACGATGATGTATTGATGCCGCTCGGAAAAAGCTGTCTGGACACAACGTGCAGCGGGCTTCAATCGGAATATCTCCCAGCCACTTCGTAACGCGCAACGCGGCTTTCTTCACAAGTTCCCTGGCTCCCTTCGCAGCGCTGCTACCGTTCTCGACGCTCCCTCGTCCATTAGTAAATATGAATAAACCAGTTCGCGCCAAACTAGTTTGTGTGTTCATGTTTCTCCTCACCACAGGCTTCAACGCGACCGGCCAGACCTCCAAGGCTATGGCCGACCTGCAATGGTTCTCCGGACGCTGGTCCTGCGATGGCAAATTTGAGACCTCTCAAAAAGCCATCTCCGCCGACCTCTTCTTCGAACCCGCGCTCGAGAACAAACGGCTCCTCTTTCACCACGACGACCGTCCACCCTTTTCCTACCATGCGCTCTCCGAATGGGGTTGGGACGAGAAAGCCAGCCGGTACGTTTCCACCGTGCAGGACTCAGCCGGCGGTGTCCGCGCGTTCTACTCCGCAGGCTTCTCCGATTCCAAACTGCTGTGGGAGGGCCGAGCGCTTGAAAATCCGACCGCCCCGGGAGAGCGCTTCGAATTCACCAAGACCGGCCCGAACACGTTCACGGTCTGCTATTCCTTCCAGAAAGATGGTCAGTGGAAGAAGGTAGACACCAGCGCTTGCACTCGCAAGTTCTAGAAATGCGCGATGAAGAAATTAAAACAGCCGAATGATGATCGTCCGTTGACGCCGTGCCCATCACCACTTCCCCCGCCAATCACCACCGCAGGCTCCGCCCCAGCTTCCACGCGCTCAACGCTGACTCCACGACGTACCTCCGCGCCCGCGTTCTCCGCAGCCGCCAGCAGCGTTTCCTGCATAAACTGGTGCGGAAAAGAAAGAATCGGCAGTTGCTGCGCGGTCGTCGTTCTCAGGTCCCGCAAACCCGCGCCGCCCTCTACGTGCGGCACCTCATGAGCGCACGTTTCTTTGAGCAGCTCGCAAATTCCAAGTTCATTCGCCTCAGCCACTCCCCACGACACAACCGCTTCTCCGCGCACCCGATCTTTAAATTGCTTCTCCCGCTCCAACACCAGAACCCTCGCTCCGCGCTCAGCCATCGCTTTGGCCAAAGTAGACGCAGCAATTCCGCCTCCAACCGTAACAATGTGGTAGCGTGCTGTTGCCAATCCCGAACTCCTTTCTAGTCGTAGCTGCCTGAGTCCAATCGAAGACCAAATGGTCGCCGCATCTTAGTGAATCGCTCCCTAAGAGTCAATCGGTCTAGTTGCACGCATCGACATCCCAAGATGCTACATTCGTCGGGACGGGAAGCCGTAAAGACGCAGAGCTGCAAACTTGGGAGAGCATCGTGGCCGCAAGAATTCTCATGGTTCTTAGTGCGAGCGTCATCCTTGCGCTGGGATTGATCCACCTGGTCTATACCTTCTGGGGTCCAAAGCTGATGCCCCGCGACCCAGCACTTCAAATCAGCATGAGCCAGACGTCTCCGGTCGTCACCAGAGACACAACGATGTGGCGTTGCTGGATAGGCTTCAATGCCAGCCACAGCCTTGGGCTCATTCTGTTCGGCTTGGTTTTTGGTTATCTCGCGCTCGCTCACGGCCAGCCACTCTTCCAGTCGCCGTTCCTGCTCGTGCTGGGACTGGCAACGCTTGCCGCCTATGTCGTGCTCAGCAAGCTCTATTTCTTCAGCGTCCCTCTCACTGGAGTCAGCATCTCGTTGGCCTGTTTCGTCGCGAGCGTCATCCTCTCGCGGCGTTGATTCTCCAAACCTCAGGCGGCCGCCAGAGTTGCGGTCGCCCGCACCTCCCTTTATCCTTGCCACGTATGCCCAGCACTCTTGTCGAATGCGTTCCCAATTTTTCTGAAGGCCGCGACTCGGCCAAGGTCGATGCCATTGTCGAGGCCATGAAACTCCCCGGCGTCTTCCTACTCGACCGCGAGATGGATGCCGACCACAACCGCTGCGTCATCACGCTCGTCGGCGAGCGCGAGCCTATTCAGGAGGCCGCCATTCGCGGCGTCGGCAAGGCCGCCGAGTTGATCGACTTGACCAAGCACCAGGGAGCGCATCCGCGCATGGGCGCGGCTGACGTGGTGCCGTTTATCCCCATCGATGGTGTGACGATCGAGGACTGCGTGGCCATGTCTCGCCACGTGGGAGCGGAGATCTGGAAGCGGTTTCAGATTCCCGTCTACCTCTACGAGGCCGCGGCGGCTACGCCCGAACGTCAGAATCTGGAGAACATCCGGCGGGGCCAGTTCGAGGGCATCCGCGCCGAGATCGCCACCAACCCCGCGCGCAAGCCCGATTTCGGCGACCCGCGTGTGCATGCGACCGCCGGCGCCACCGTCGTCGGCGCGCGCAAATTTCTGATCGCCTACAACGTTTTTCTCAACACTCCGGATGTCGATATCGCCAAGAAAATCGCCAAGACCGTGCGCTTTTCGAGCGGCGGATTCCGCTTTGTGAAGGGCGCGGGCTTTCTGGTGCGGGGGCTGGCGCAGGTTTCCATGAACCTGACTGACTTTGAGCAGACTCCGGTGCATCGCGTTTTCGAGGCCGTGAAGAGGGAAGCGGCGCGCTACGGCGTGATGCCGGTCGGGAGCGAGATCGTCGGCCTGATTCCGAAGAAGGCTCTGGAAGCGGCGGCGGAGTGGTTCCTTCAAATCGAGAATTTCGATTCGTCTTTGATTCTGGAGAACCGGCTGGCGGCGGTGATGAGCGGCAAAATGGCGGTCGGCGGACTGCGCGCGGGAGTGGAGC
>JBAWAI010000306.1:0-23775 GCA_049589215.1 Terriglobales bacterium
GCTTAGTTCACGTGCGTGGTGTAGATGTAGCCATTGAAGGAGGCGTCGTAGCCGGCGCACCAGACCTGGTAGCCGGGCTTGACGGTCTTTTCGGCGCAGGCGTCCATTTCGGCGCCGGTGTTGACGTCGAGCGACCAGGTGTTGCCGCCATCGTTTGAGAAGTAGATGCCGCCGACTCCGCTGTAGATGTTGCCACCGGCTGCCCAGCCGGTTTTCTTGTTGAGGAAGAGAAGCTCACGAATCGGCCAGGGGCCGTCGAGAGTGCGTCCGCTCCAGCTTGTGCCGCCGTTGGTGGTGGTGTGGACCCAGCCTTCGACGTTCGGGGAGATCTCGCCGCCGGCGACCCAGCCATCTTTATCATTGGGGAGGAAAAAGACCTCGCCGTCAAAGACGGAGTCGACGCTGGGACCGCAGTTCCAGTCGGCTCCGGCGTCGAGGCTTTGGCAGAAATCGACTCCGGTGGCGCGGGCGTGGAGATTTTTGAGGAAGTTGAATTCGAGGCCGAACCAGCCGCCGTCAGTGTCGGAGACAACCGTGGTCCAGTCGGAGAGGCCGGCGCCGCCATCGCTGGTGTACTGCGCAGTGTTTTCCTGGCCGCCGATGAGGTCCATGATCAATCCATTTTTCTTTTCGAAGCGCACACGCTGCACCCATCCGGTGGCGGTTAGATCGATGTCGCTGCCCCAGGTCTGGCCTCCATCGTGGCTCCAGCGAATGAGGCCGTAGAAGGATGACGAGTCGTAGAAGCCGGAGACGACGATGTTTTTCGCGCTGATCGCGTCGACTCCATAGAAGTAGTAGGGGTAGCCGAGGTTCAGGACCTCAGTCCAGTTCTGGCCGCCATTGGTGGTCTTCCAGACTTGTCCGCCTTCGGCGACGGCATAGCCGACCAGAGCAGAAGAAAATGAAATGTCGTGGATGACGGCTCCGGGGAGCGTGGCCTGGAGAGTCCAGGAGTTTCCGTTGGGACGTGTGCGGCGATGCGGCTTGGCGGTGGGCGCGACGTAGGGACGATCGGCGGAGAGTTCGGTGGCTGCGCCCTGCACCGGCACTTTGGCGGAGACGTGATGAACGGGCTCCTGCGCGTGGACGGATAGGGAAGCGCACGCGGCTAGAAGAAGGATGAAAGCTGAATTGCGAAGGAGCTTCATGGAGACCTCCGGGGCTGGGGAATGGGCTGGCGGCGCGGGTTTGCGGTTGCCAGCGGGCAGCGAAAGTCTAGCATGGGGCATTGGGAGCGGCAAATTGGGCGGGGACCGGCAGGGTTTGAATTTCGATTCTTACCACGGAGGCACAGAGGCACGGAGAAATCGACGACGAGAGGCAAACCTTCGATCCATGTTACTGGGGAGGGTTGGAAGCCACCTAATTAAAGGGCAGCGCTCAGATAGCGTTGCAGGGCGTTCTGCCATGTCGGCATTTGGATTCCGGCGGAGTGCAGGCTTTTGGGCGATAGAACCGAATAGGCTGGACGGCGGGCGGGGCGCGGGAATTCGGCGGTGGTGACCGGGTTGACGGTGGCGGTCAATTCTCGGGCGCGGATAATTTCTTTTGCGAAGTCGTACCAGGTGCAATCGCCGGAGTTGGTGGCGTGCACGATGCCGCGCGTTCCTTGATGACAGAGCTGCGCGATGGCGGCGGCCAGATCGGCGGTGAAGGTGGGCGAGCCGCGCTGGTCGTTTACGACGGAGAGCTGCGGCGCGGCGTTCTCTGGCTTCGGCGTAGCTAGCTTCAGAATTGTGGCGGGGAAGCATTTGCCGCCGGGACCGAAGAGCCATGAGGTGCGGACGAGGCAGACATCGGGCAGAAGAGAGAGCACTTGCTCTTCGGCTTGGGCTTTCGTCTTGCCGTAGACGCTCGTGGGATTGCGGGGGTCGTTGATCTCGTAGGGCGAGGATTTGGTGCCGTCGAAGACGTAGTCTGTGCTGATGAAGAGAAGTCGGGCTCCGGCGGCGCGGGCGGATTGCGCAACGTTGACAGCTCCCTGATGGTTGACGGCGAAGGCGAGGTCGGGATTTTTTTCGCATCCGTCGACGTCGGCATAGGCGGCGGCGAGGATGACCCAGTCGGGGCGGGAGTCGCGGATTGCCTGGTTAACTTTAGCTGGGTCGCGGAGGTCGGCGTCGCGAGAAGCAGGCGCGGTGAGTTCGTCGGTGCTTAGGGCTTGAACCAGTTGCTGGCCTAGCAGGCCGGAGGCTCCGAATAGCGTGACGCGCATAGCGAGATTGTAGCGGGACTCGGTTCTTGAGTGCTTAAAACGTCAAACCCTCAAACCTTAAAACCCAAAAACCTTTTCACCGCAGAGGACACGGAGGACGCAGAGGATTGATGCCACTGAGTTCGGGATGCTACTGATTGGGAGTTTCTGGGCGGGGATGGCGGCGCCTTAGGGCGTTGAGAATGAGCATTCCGCTGATGCCGAAGCAGCTTACTGCGCCGAAGGCCATGGCATCGAGCATGGAGCGGGTGAGGCGCAGGAGATTGCTCAGGACGGTGGCGGCTGCAAAGAGGACTCCCAGAATGTTGAGCCAAAGAGGCGAGCGAACATCGGGGAGATCCTGTCGAAAGCGCACTTGAAGGAGCAGTGCGGCCAGGCCAATTGCTGAGACCACGACCAGGGCGATGGGGCTCATCAGGGCTCTGGGGCCGGTGTAGATGACTACGAGCGCGAGGGCCAGAAGGAGCAGGCCCGAGGCGATTACGGTCCAGCGACGGGCCACACCTGCGCCGAAACTTTCCGCTGCGTCGCCCTGTCTGGACATGTGGACATTGTATATTCAGCGCGATTTCGATGACTGGGCGCTCAGGCACGCAGGGGGACGGTGGTTGGCATCCACTCGGCGGGGCGGTTTTCTCCGTGCGACATGGCATAGAGGACGAGCTCGACGCGGCTGGAGATTCCGACTTTGTCGAAGATGCGCAACAGGTATTTCTTGATGGTGTGCTCGCTGAGGCCGAGTTCGACTGCGACCTCGCGATTGCTGAGGCCGTCGGAGACGAGGGCGACGACCTGCTCCTCGCGTGGGGTGAGAAGCGAGCGGCCGCTGGAGTTTACGACGCGCAGGGTGGGGACTTCCGAGAGCGCGTCCATGACGTAGTGCATCTGCTGGTTGTTGATCCAGATCTCTCCCTGAAAAACAGAGTGGATGCATTTGCACAACATGCGGAAGGGATCATGCATGAAAAGAAAGATGCCTTTTGCGCCGACGCGCAGAGCATTGACGACCATTTCGCGATCGTCATTTTCAGCGAGCAGCACGGGAGCGACGGTGGGATGAGTGATGCGCAGCCAGCGAAGGAGGCCCCAGTCGGGGAGTTGGCTGCCGGCGATGAGGGCGACGTCGATGGAGTTGGTTTGCAGGAAGTCGTCGAGCGCAGCGATGTTCAACGCGACGGATGAGACATGAAGTTCGCGGCGAGCACGCAGGGCGCGGGTGAGAAGCTGTGATTGGAGCGGGCCGGAATCGGCGACGAGCACCTGCACGACCGGATTTTTTGTGCGAGGGGGGCGGGAGTTTTTGGCGGAGCGGATGGGCGCCGTGACGTTCGAGTTTACAGACCATGGTCTCGGCTGGCTTGGTTTTTGAGGGCTGGGTTTCACTCAAGCATGTTGCACGAAAGAGGATGGACCGGATGTATAGGCGGTCACACCATATTGGTGATGAATCGAGTGTGATCTCGGTACTTTGGTAGACCTGCTTGGGGAGACGCGCGTCTCGGCGGATTTGGCGGGTGCGGTGGGGACGAAGAGCTGAGAAGCCAAGCGTGGCAGGCGAAGTGGCGAATTCGTCACAAGGTGATTGCAGGCGTTTTCAACCTGTACGTCGGTAGGCAACACTTTACAAGTCTTGTTGTCCTCAGGGTCTAACGATACTTTCGTGCCTGCAGCTCAATAGCCCGAGCTGAATCGTTTGCCGTTGAGCGACGGTGAGAGTACGGAGATGAAGGTGAAAGCAAAAAGCGTCGTATTGATGGCCGCGGGCTTGCTCAGCCTGCGGCTGGCGGTGGTCGCGCGCGCCCAGGAATCGGGCTCGTCCGCGGTTCCGAGGGTCTCTGCTCAGTCGTCCGGCAAGGTTGCGGCGGCGGAGAGCTCGCAGAGCCCGGAACAGAGCGGCACGAGCAGCTCCAGGGGCGGCGCGATTACACAGCCCGGGAAGGCGGGTGGCGTGGGAGATCCCATATTCGGAGGGGATCGCCATCCGCTTTACCGGCTCACGAAATCGGATGTGGTGGACGCAAATTTTACATTTTCGCCCGACTTTAATCAGAGCCTGACGGTGCAGCCGGACGGGTTTATCGCGCTGCGGGGTGCGGGCACGCTGTATGTGGAGGGGCTGACGCTGCCGCAGCTAGAGCAGTCGTTGGCGGCGGCGTATCGCGGGTTTCTGCATGAGCCGGAGATCACGCTGACGTTGAAGGATTTCGACAAGCCTTATTTTCTGGCGTCGGGAGAGGTGGCGCGGCCCGGCAAATACGAGCTGCGCGGCGATGTGACGGTGAACGAGGCGATCGCGATGGCGGGAGGTTTTACGCAGCAGGCGAAGCATTCGCAGGTGGTCCTATTTCGGCGCGTTTCAAGCGAGATGGCGGAGACCCATGTTTTGAACCTGAAGAGGATGCTGGACGGGCGTGATCTGCGCGAGGACATGCACCTTCAGCCGGGGGATTTTATTTTTGTGCCGCAGAGCAGCATCAGTAAGATCCGCAAATTTGTTCCGACGAACTCGATGAGCTGGTATGCGAATCCGATGCAGTTCTGAGAAACCTTCCAGAGATACGAACTGAATTTTCAAGAAAGAATTTTCAACACAAAGGAGCGCAGCCACCGATTGCTTTCCGGATACCGGCGAAGCCACTCGCCAAAATCGTAATCGTCTGCAGTACGCGCCATGAATTCCGGAACCACGGGCAACTCTTCGCTGACCGTTCTGACCCCGCGTGACCTGGCGGCGACATTATTTCGCAGACCGCAGCTGATGGCCTGGTCGTTCGCGGCGGTGCTGCTGGCGACGATGGCCTTTGTACTCTTCTCCGCTCGCTACGAATCCCACTTTAAGGTCCTGCTTCGACGGGGGCGGTTTGACCCGGTTCTGTCGCCGCAGCCAGCGAGCGCGATGGACGTCAGCCGTCCCGAAATCAGTGAAGAGGAACTCAACTCCGAAGTTGAGCTGCTGCGCGACGAAGACCTGCTGAAGCAGGTGGTGACGATGGCGGAATTGATTCCGGCCAACACTCCTGCCGGGGAGCGGCAGTCCGAGATCGAACATGCCGCGCGGAAGCTGAGGCGCCGGCTGGACGTGGATGCGATCAAGAAGTCGAACCTGATTCAGGTCTCTTATAAAGATTCGGACGCGCAGCGCGGGGCGCGCATTCTGGCGGCGCTTTCGACCGCATACATGAACAAGCATCTGAATCTGCGGCGGCCGTCGGGAGAGATTCAGTTTTTCGACCGGCAAACGGAGGAGAGCGCGAAACGGCTGCAACAGTCGGAGGCGCAACTGGTGGATTTCACGCGCACGCGGGGCGTGGTTTCGGCGGCGATGGAACGCGACATCGCGTTGCAGAAGCTCGGCGAAGGGGACGCGGATTACAGAGTGATCGATCAGGACCGGGTGGAGACGGAACATGCGATTGCGTCGCTGAAGGAGCAGATCAAGGCGTTTCCGTCGCGCTCGGTGACGCTGAAGAGGTGGGCAGACAATCCCGAGGTGCTCGAGAAACTGAAGACGCATTTGCTTGAGCTGCAACTGAAACGCACCGAACTTCTGACGCGCTACGAGCCTTCGTACCGGCTGGTAGTTGAGGTCGACCAGCAGATTGAGCAGGCGAAGGCAGCAATTGCCGGCGAAGGGCTAAGTCCGGTTCGGGATGAGACGAGCGACAAGGATCCGAACTACGAGTGGGCGCGGATGGAACTGGAGAAGGATGAGGTGCACCTGGCGGGTCTGAGGGCGAAAGAGAAAGACGCGCTGGCGCAGGTCGCCGTGCTGCGAGCGACGGCGCAGGAGCTGCAATCGAGTTCGATCGACCAGCAGGATCTGATGCGGACCGCGAAGGCTGATGAGGACGCGTATCTGCTCTACCTGCACAAACGCGAGGAGGCGCGGATCGGCGACGCGCTTGACGAGCAGCGGATTCTGGATGTGGCGATTGTTGAGGCGCCGTCGCCTCCGGCATTGCCGGCGCATTCGACGCTGGCTTATTTCGCGCTGGCATTTGGATTTTCGAGTCTGTTCGCAGTGGCGGCCGCGTTTACGGCGGAGTATTTCGATGCCACGGTGCGGACGCCGGTCGAGGCGCAGCAACTTCTTGAGGTTCCGGTACTCGCGTGGCTGCCAGCTCCGGAGAGAGAAATGCCGCGCCTGCTGACGATGCGGGCGAAACGTCCGGAAGGAGCGCAATGAGCACCTTCGGCGAGTTGCTCCGAGCCACGCCGCTTCGGGCGAGCACACGGACTGTCGAGAAGAACGATGTGCTGCCGTTTCGGCACGAAGCGGAGATCGAAGAAACCGCGTGGCCGGTGGAGTCGGTGCGGGACGAACAGATTTACAGGCTGGCGCAACAACTTTTCTTTGGGCAGGAAACGGGAGTGGTGCGAAACGTTGGATTCAGCGCAATTGAAGCATCGGCACAGGCTGCGCCGATGTGCCTCGACCTGGCAAAGGCGCTTGCCAGTGAAGGCAAGTACGACGTTGGGCTTATCGATGCCAGCTCTGATGTGATCCCGCTGCACCAGCAGTTGCGGATTCCGGCGTCGGCACATTCGGATTTGACGTGGATGGTTTCGTCGCGGCTGTGGTTCGTTTCGCGGCAAAGCTGGTGGCGGGAACCGGGGCTTCAATCGATGAGCGAACAGGACGTGGAGCGGCTGCGCGACTTCATGCGGGGGTTTGATTTTTCGGTGGTGTACTGCTCGGCGGTTTCGTGGCTGACGCCGAGGATCGCACAGAGTTGTGACGGGCTCGTCTTGATCCTGACCGCGAACAAGACGCGACGGCTGGTAGCCGCGCAGATCAAGGAAGAACTGGCGAAGGCACGTATTCCGCTTCTTGGCACCGTACTGGCCGAACGACGACTGCCGGTGCCAGAGGGGCTGTACCGGAGACTGTGAAATGGGCGAACTGGCAAACACGAGCTGGAGACAAGAGCCATTGGATGGTCCTTCGCCGTATGCGCGCATGATTCCTGGCGTTTCGGGAACGCTGCCGGTGCGAAAGCCGGTGGCAGCGGCGGGGCGCGCAGCGACGATGGTGCGGCGAAGGAGTTCCGCGGAGGCGCGCACGCGGACGCTGCTCGAATTGGCACTCCCACATCCGGCTACGGGGCCGCTTCCGCTCTATTGGGAGGTGGTTGCCGATCTCATGGTGCTGGCAGTGGCGTGCGGCGCGCAAAAGCTGCTGGTTCCAAACTTGAGTCTATCGGCGCTGGAACTGCCACTGTTTGCGGTGTTGGTTACGCTGTTTGCATTCAGCGAGGGAGTTTATCGCGAGGGTAGATGGCCCGACGCGTCGGAACCGACTTCATTGGGCGGCCTGGCGGCGCTGGGAAGGTCAGTGCTGTTCGCTCTCACGCTGGTTTATTTCGCCGGGCAGCAGGAGATCGGTGCTCCGGCGCTTGTGGCGACGTTCGCCATGAGTTTCAGCACCCTGATGCTTTACCGGCAGATGCGGCAGTTTGCCAGGATGCATCAGGAACTGGAGGCGCGCAACGTGCTGATTGTGGGCGGAGGAGCGGTCGGCCGATCGATCGCGCGAACTCTGGCCACCGATCCCATCCATCGCGCGTTCGTTCGCGGAAGCGTGGATGACGAATTGCCGCTTTCCTCGACGGTGCTGGGGCGGATCGCGGACCTGGACTGGCTGGCGCGCTCGGAGTTTATCGACGAGGTGATTGTGGCGCTGCCGGGCCGTCCGGAGCAGGCGCGCGAGGCGGCCGAGGCCGCGTTTCGAAATCATCTCGACATACGAGCAGTGCCCGATCTTCCGCCGGGACACTGGCCACAGGCCGGAGTCGATTTCATCGGAGAGGTTCCGGTGGTGACGCTGCACCGCGAGCCGGTGCCGAGCGCCGGGCTGTATTTGAAGCGCCTGCTCGATGTCATGAGCGCAGGTATGGCGCTGCTACTGGCGAGTCCGGTGATGGCAGCGGTGGCGCTGCTGATTCGGCTGGACTCACACGGGCCGGTGATTTATGGGGCGGAGCGGACGGGCGCCAAAGGCCGGCGGTTCCGATGCTACAAATTCCGCTCGATGGTTTCGAATGCCGACGGGTTGAAGGCCAATTTGCAAGCGCGCAACCAGCGGGAGGGGCCGATATTCAAGATCGCGGATGATCCGAGGATCACGCGGGTCGGGTGGTTTATCCGGCGCTACAGCCTCGATGAACTGCCGCAACTGTGGAATGTGCTGCTGGGCGATATGAGCATGGTGGGACCGCGGCCGCATCCGGTGGACGAGGTGAACCACTATGAATTGCACCATTACCGGCGGCTCGACATGAAGCCCGGGATCACGGGGCTGTGGCAGATTACGGCGCGGCATTCGCCGTCATTTGAACTGAACATGCATCTTGACCTGACGTACATCGAGAACTGGAGCCTGCGCCTCGATCTGCGGATTCTGCTGGGCACGGTGCGAGTGCTGTTCCGGCCGGAAGGGAATTGAGCAGGCGATTGTGAGCGGCCAATTGAATGACTGCTGAACGAAGGGCCGAACGAATTTCTGGACGACAGGCCGCCGAGACGTGCCGACTTATGAGTAGCCGAACTATTGCAATCCAAACCGTGAATTGGGATCGGGCAGCGAGCCCGCTGTGGGAGGCGGCCGGCCTGGCGATTCGGCCGCTGCACCTGGCGCTGGCGTATCCGTCGATTCTTTATGTGGCGGCAATGACGGTATTTTTGTTTCGGCCGCCAGATCTATTTTCTTTTTACGCAGACCGTATTGCATTCGGAGTGCTCATATTTTTTGTGGCGCTGCGGACGATGGCGCTGCGCGAGAAGATCCCTTTTTTTGCCGCGATTACGGTGCCGATGCTGGGCCTCGGAATGCTGGCCGTAATACGGGCGTTGCGCGAACCGTTTGACGCGCAACTTTGGAGCATCGTCGCGAGCAAGTTCATTGTTCCGTTTGCGTTGTTTCACATCGCAGTGCTGGTTTTTCGCGGGCCGTCGCAACGACGGCATTTCGCAATCTTTGCCGCGGTGGCGCTGGCTTATCTGATTTTTGTCTCAATCGCGTTCCTGGCGGATGCGCGCTCGCTGATTTATCCGCGCTTCATTCTCGACGAGAGCATGGGCTTTCATCCCGACCGGGCGCGCGGGCCGTTTCTGCAAGCGGTGGCCAACGGCGTCTCTTTAAACCTGCTCGGCATTCTGGTGCTGGTGCTGGCACAAGGGAAGAAGCTGGTGTGGCTTTTGTGGCTGGCGTTGCCGGTGGCGATTCTGGCGACGATGACACGCGCGGTGTGGATCGCGTTCGCGCTTTCGGCGCTGGTGCTGGGATTCCGATTGGTGCGGCGACGATTGGTTGCGGCGGTGGTGCTTGTTGTGGCGGCGGGGCTGCTAGGCGGGATTGCGCTTGGAGTCAACGATCGTGCGTGGAAGGACGCACTTTCCGATCGCACGAGCGAACGCGGGCCGGTGGATGCGCGCATGGCTGTTTACACGGCCGGGTGGGAGATGTTTAAGGAGCGTCCGTTTACAGGCTGGCCGGCGAGTCGAATGTATGCGGAGTTGGGCCGGCGAATGGAGGGTTATCACTTGCGCATTTTTTATGTGCACAACACGTATCTGGCGCTGCTGGTGGAGTTCGGACTACCGGGGCTGGTGCTGTATGGAATTCTGTTCTTCAACCTGTTCCGGCTGGCGCGCAGAGGGTCGCCCGATGATCCGGCGGCGATCAGAGCGCTGCGCAAGGTTTGGCCTATCTTCTTGTGCGTGTACCTGGTCAATGCGTGCTTTGTCGACATGACGTACCAGTTTGTGATCGGTCTGCTGTTCACGGTCGCGGGGATGCTGTGCGCCACCGAGGAGGCGATTCCATGAACGTTGCTTATATCTCGAATGAATTTCCGTCTCCGGTCGAGCCGTACGTGATGGATGAGATCAACGAGCTGCGACGCCGGGGCGTGAGGGTGGTCTGTTGCAGCGGCAAGCGAGTGGCGCCGCATGCGCTGAGCCAGATTGAGCGCACGTTCTGGGAGGAGACGCGTTATTTCCAGCCACTTTCGGACGATCAATTGACGCGGGCGGCGCGGCGACTGGTTTCGAATCGCAGCGAGTTGTGGCGGCTGTCGCGGCATTTGATGGCGGAAAAGGAATCGTCGTTGAACCGGCGATTTCGCTCGGCGGGCCACACGCTGATGGGTGCGGCACTGGCCGAAGAACTGGAGACGCTTGAAGTCGAGCACATTCACTGTCATCACGGATACTTTGCTTCCTGGATGGCGCTGGTCGCGGCGCGCCTGCTTGGGATTGATTTCAGCATCACGCTGCACGGCTCTGATCTGCTGCAACGGGCCGACTTGCTCGATGCCAAGCTGCGGGAGTGCAAATTCTGCGTGACGGTTTCGGAATTCAACCGGCAATATCTGCTGCATCATTATCCTTCGACGCCATCGGAGAGAGTGCTGGTGCAGCGGCTGGGAGTGGATGCGCTTTCGTCTGGCGCGGTTCAGATGGTGAAGGCGGCGGAGGGGCATCGTCCTTTTTGCTTGTTGGCGGTTGGGCGACTGCATCCAGTCAAGAATTATTCGTTTCTTATCGAGGCTTGTAGCGATCTGCGCGCGCAGGGAGTGGACATACTCTGCTGGATCGTCGGGGAGGGCGCGGAGCGGGCGGCGCTCGAGCGCCAGATCATCAAACTGAGGCTACAAGGATACGTGCAGCTGGTGGGTCATATTCCGCGAGCTGAGGTTGGCAGCTATTACGGGCATGCCGATCTGGTCGTGATGACGAGCAAGAGCGAGGGGATTCCGGTGGTGCTGATGGAAGCGATGGCACACGGAAAGTTGGTGCTGGCGCCCGCCATCACCGGGATACCGGAACTGGTGGAGCACCAGGTAACGGGATTTTTGTACGAGCCGGGTTCACGGGAAAGCTTTGTGACGTCTGTCCGCTGGATTCAAGCCAATCAAAGTGGGTTGGGCGGAGTAAGTCGGGCGGCGGCGGCGAAGGTTGCCGATAGTTATCAGCGCCAGCGAAATGTCCGGGCATTCGCCGACGGGTTTCTGGCGCGCATTCCGAAACCGGGCGGGGACTATGCGAATTCTGTACTGCAACAAGTATGACTACCCGTTTAGCGGGACGGAAGCGTATCTCTTCGACCTGATTCGGCGGCTCGACGAACGCGGCTATCAAACGGCGCTCTTCAGCATGACGCATGGCGCGCCTGAGGCGTTCACGGGGCGCAGCTATCGCATACCGTACACAAATTTCAAAGATCCCAAGGCAAGCTTTTTGAAGAAGGTACGGCTGGCTGCGCATGCGCTTTATTCGCGCTCGGCGCGGCGAGCGATGCGCGACTGCATCAGCGATTTCAAGCCCGACCTCGCGCACGTGCGCGGAATCTATCATCACCTGTCGCCGTCGATTCTTTGGGAGATGAAGAGCCGGGGCGTGCCGGTGCTGTATCACCTGAACGATTTCAAGATTCTGTGTCCGACATACAACATGGTCGCGCATGGGAAGGCTTGCGACTCCTGCCGAGGCGGAAGTTTTTATCACGTGGTGACGAAGGGGTGCTACGCGGGCCCGCGTTCGAGCGCAGCGGTGCTGGCCGCGGAGGCTTACCTGCACAAATGGCTGCGAACGTACGAGAATTGCGTCGACCTGTTTCTTGCGCCCAGCGTATTTGTGAGAAGCGAGCTGATCAACCACGGGCTGCCGCCCGAGCGCATTGAGGTGCTGCCGCATTTCCAGGAGTTGCCGGGCGACGATCAACTGGGGAGTGACGAGGGCTATCTGCTCTACTTCGGGCGACTTTCAACGGAAAAGGGAGTTGAGGACATTTTGCACGCGCTGGTTCGCCAGCCGGATATCCCGGCGATCATCGCGGGCGACGGGCCGGAGCGGGCGCGACTGGGGGCTTTGGCTCGCGAACTGAATTTGAGCCGCGTGCTTTTTGCCGGTCATGTGAGCGGCGAGAAGTTGAGGAAACTGATCGCTGGATGCAGCTTTTCGCTGTTTCCGTCGCATGCTTACGAGACGTTGGGGAAGTCGATTCTGGAGTCGTACGCATACGGGCGGCCGGTGGTTGCGTCGGATCTCGGCTCGCGGCGCGAACTGGTTGAGCATGGCATTACCGGCCTGCTTTATCCGGTGAACGATCGGGAGCAGATGGCGGCCTCGATTGAATTCCTGTTTGAACGTCCGGAGCTGGTTGAAAAGATGGGAGCGAACGCGCGGGCGCGGGTGCGGGAGCAACACGATCCCGAGCAGCACTTGCAGAGATTGCTGGAAGTTTATTCGCGGTTGACGTTTACGCGGAAACTGCTGGCGATGCCGGAAGGGCCGGTTGGTGGGCGTACAGCTGGCGGTTCGTCTTTCGCATCTTCAGATTCGTCTTCCGGGTCTTCTTCGGGGTCCTCCGAAAGACGCGAGCGGCCGCAGCGGACCCGCGGCATTCGAGTTGCGTTCATCGGCGGGCGGGGAGTGGTTTCGAAATACAGCGGGATCGAATCTTTTTATGAGCAGGCGGGCTCGGAGCTGGCGCGGCTGGGGCACGAAGTAACGGTCTATTGCCGCGCTTATTTCACTCTGTCGCCAAGCGATCACAATGGAATGCGCGTGCGGCGGTTGCCGACGATACGTTCGAAGCACCTGGAGACGGTTGTGCACACGCTACTGAGCAGCCTGCACGCCATGATGTCGGATTATGACGTGGTGCATTATCACTGCCTGGGGCCGGCGTTGTTTTCGTTTTTGCCGAGGCTCGCCGGGAAAAAAACGGTGGTCACCGTGCAGGGGCTTGACTGGCAACGGAGCAAGTGGGGACCGATCGCGGCGCGCGTTTTGCGGTGGGGAGAATCGGCTTCAGTTCGGCTGCCGGATGCGACCATGGTGGTTTCGCGCACGCTGCAACGGTATTACCGCGATCATTACCGGCGCGACACGGTCTACATTCCCAATGGAGCGGCTACGGCGGAGCATCGGGCGCCTGTGCGGTTGATCGAGTGGGGGTTGACGCCGGGCAATTACGTTCTTTTTCTGGGCAGGTTTTCACCGGAGAAAAACTGCCATCTCCTGATCGAGGCCTTTGAAAGAATTCACACCGAGATGAAACTCGTGCTGGCTGGAGGCGCCAGCCGCACTGACAAATATGTCGAGGAATTGCGTAGCCATGAATCTCCGCGCATTCGGTTGTTGCCGTGGGTTGCAGGGGCGGCTCTTGCGGAACTGCTGGCAAATGCCGCGCTATTCGTTTTGCCTTCCGATCTGGAGGGGTTGTCGCTGGCGCTTTTGGATGCGATGGCGGCGGGAGTATGCGTGCTGACCAGCGATATTCCGGAGAACCGCGAGGTGGTGGATGGCGCGGGCTTTACATTCCGACGCGGCGATGCGGCCGATCTGGAACGAATGCTCGATGTGCTGGTGCACGATCCTGAACTGCGCCGCCAGGCTGCAGAGCGAGGGCAGGTGCGAGTGCAGAGCGAGTACCGGTGGCCGGAGATTGCGCGTTCGATCGAAGCGACCTATTACAGGGTGCTTGACTGGCCTGAAAGTGGGCGCGCGCAGCAGGGAGCCTCGGCGGACGATGTGGCGGTCGCGGCCACGGCTCGTGGCCGGGGTTAGTTGCTGTCGCGCCCGACCGGGATTCGCATGCGAGCGATTCCTTCCAGCAGATTCGACGCGCGGCTGAACCGCAATCCTAAACGCTGGGCACCACTTTCTCTTCTGCTTTGATTAGAATCGAAATGCCGCTGCTTTGAGCCGAAGGCGAGCGTCCCAGTTAGTTTTGCGGCGACGATTCCGGCGATCATTGCGCGGCCTTATCAGCATGGAAGATCTCATTCTCGTCACGGGCGGGGCTGGCTTCATCGGCTCGAACTTTGTTCTTCAGTGGATTGCCTCCGAGACGGGGCACGTTGTCAATCTTGACAAGCTGACCTATGCGGGCAATCTCAGCAATCTGGTCGCTGCCGAGAGTCATCCGCACTACCGTTTTGAGCGCGGCGATATTCTTGACCGCGAACTCCTCGCTAAGTTGCTGGGCCGCGAAGGTCCGCGGGCGATCGTCCACTTTGCGGCGGAGAGCCACGTCGATCGATCGATTCACGGGCCCGACGACTTCATCCGCACGAATGTGGTAGGCACATTCAGCCTGTTGGAGGAGACGCGCGCGTACTGGTCGGCGCTCCCTGAAAATGATCGCGGCCGGTTTCGCTTCCTGCATGTTTCGACCGATGAGGTTTATGGATCGTTGACTGCGGACGATCCGGCATTCACCGAGCAAACGCCGTATGCGCCGAACAGCCCGTACTCTGCGTCCAAGGCGGCTTCTGATCACCTGGTCCGCGCGTATCACCATACTTACGGGATGCCGGTGCTGACCACCAACTGCTCAAATAATTACGGGCCGTACCAGTTTCCGGAGAAGCTGATGCCGCTGATGATTCTGAACGCGTGCCAGGGTAAGGCTTTGCCGGTTTATGGCGATGGTCGGAATGTTCGCGACTGGCTTTACGTTGAGGATCATTGCCGCGCTATCCGCATGGTGCTGGAAGGCGGGCGTATTGGGGAGACCTACAACATCGGCGGGCGCAGCGAGAAAAATAATCTGGAGATCGTGGGGGCGATATGCAAGATGCTCGATGAGCTTCGTCCGGGCGACGCGACTGTGCCGCATGAAAAATTGGTTGCGTTCGTGAAAGACCGCCCCGGACACGATCGCCGCTATGCCATGAACACGGATAAGATCGAGCGCGAACTCGGATGGCATCCGCAGGAGACTTTCGAGAGCGGGCTGGAAAAAACAATTCGCTGGTATCTTGAACATGATGACTGGGTGCGCGGAGTGACGAGCGGCAGCTATCGGCAGTGGATGGCGAAGCACTATGCGACTGAGCGATGAGATTCGCGGAGCTATGCGGAGAGGCGCGCGCGAAGGAGAAGGTCGACGAGAATTGCGAATGACTAAGACTGGAAAGGCAGCTTACAAAGGGATCATTCTCGCGGGGGGATCGGGGACGCGGCTCTATCCCGTTACGCACGCGGTCGCGAAGAGCCTGCTGCCGGTTTATGACAAGCCGATGATTTACTACCCGCTCTCAGCGCTGATGCTGGCGGGTATTCGCGACGTTCTGATTATTTCTACGCCGGAGGATCTGTCGCGTTTTGAGCGGCTGCTGGGGGATGGATCGCGCTTCGGGGTGCGGTTCGAATATGTGATGCAGGCGAAACCCGAAGGCATTGCGCAGGCGTTTTTGCTGGGCAAGGAATTCATTGACGGAAGTCCTTGCGCGCTGGTACTTGGCGACAACATTTTTTACGGACACGATCTGGTTAAAGAGTTGCGGGTTGCGGCTAAGCAGACGAAGGGAGCGCGCGTTTTTGCTTATCCGGTGAACGATCCAGAACGCTATGGTGTGGTTGAATTCGACGCGCATGGCAAGGCGCTCAGCATTGAGGAAAAGCCGAAGGCTCCGAAGTCGCGCTATGCGGTCACGGGACTGTATTTTTACGATCGCCAGGTGGTTGACATCGCGGCCGGGCTGCGGCCGTCTAAGCGAGGCGAACTTGAGATCACGGATGTGAACCGGGCTTATCTTGAGCGTGGCGAGCTGGATGTTTGCGTGATGGGGCGCGGCATGGCGTGGCTCGACACGGGTACGCATGAGGCGCTGATGGAGGCGTCTTTATTTATTTCGACGCTCGAAAAGCGACAGGGCCTGATGGTTGCATGTCCGGAAGAGATCGCTTACCGCTCGGGCTACATTACGGCCAGCCAGCTCGAAAAGCTTGCTCAACCCATGCGCAACAATTCTTATGGGGCGTATCTGCTCCAGTTGCTGAAGGATCGCGTGTTCTGACCAAAAAATGAAAAGCAACGCCACCAGCCTGCCGGGAGTTCTTTTGCTTCAGCCGCGCGTCTTCGGCGACGACCGCGGATTTTTTCTGGAGAGTTATAACCAGCGAAGGTTTGCCGAGGCCGGGATCACGGAAGCGTTTGTGCAGGACAATCACTCTTATTCGGAAAAGAATGTGGTGCGCGGGCTGCATTACCAGATTCAGCAGCCGCAGGGGAAGCTGGTACGGGCGATCACGGGAGAAATTCTTGACGTGGCACTCGATCTGCGCCGGACTTCGCCGACATTCGGGAAATGGGAAGCGTTCAGGCTTTCGGGCGAGAACAAAATGATGGCATGGATTCCGCCGGGATTTGCGCACGGTTTTCGGGTTGCTTCGCCGACCGCGCATGTCGTTTACAAGACGACCGACTTTTATGCGCCGGAACATGAGCGGACTGTTGCATGGAATGATCCAGGGCTAGGTATTGATTGGCAGCTTGATGGGGAGCCGATCGTTTCTGCGAAAGACCGGTTGGGAGTGAGGTTTATAGAGGCGGAGACGTTCGAGTAGTGGGATCTAAAGGCAGCCGATCCTCACTAGTTCAGGCGGAACTCGACGGCGATGGTTGTTTCTACCTCGACTGGTTTGCCGGAGGATTGGTAGGGTTCGAACTTCCACGCGCGGACGCCGTCGATCGCAGACTTTACAAGCTGGTCGTCGCCCGAGACGGGGCGTACTCGCGTGACGCTTCCGTCGGGCGCAATCACCGCGTCGAGGATCGCGAGGCCTTGCTTGCCAGCGCGGCGAGCATCTTCGGGATAAACGGGATCGACTTTTGAAACGATTCGCATCTCCATGGTTTCAGAAGAAACGCGAAGGGGCGAGTCTTGTCCGGTCGCACTCGCGGCTTGCCCAATCTCCAATTCCTTCCAGGATCGTTGCCACTGCCACCACGCCAGGCCGGCGAGCAGCAACATCGCGATGAGAAGAACATAAAACCGCAGGCGAGAAACCCGGACTCGCGGGGCACGTTTGACGGCGGTCACCGCAAGCGGAACTCTAGGCTGGCTCGGCGCTGTCTCCCGCGCCATCTCATGAGCAGGCTCTTCTGTTTTTCGTTCAGCAAAATCGAAGGAAGGATTCCTGAGCCGGTAAGCCCAATAGCGGATCATCTCGCGCTGCTCGACCGGCAGCCCGACAAACTCAAATCCACTGCGCAGGTTTCCCTGATAGCGAACGAGAGCGCGCGCACGAACCGGAACGCCGACATTCGGCAGTCGCAGTTCGACCGCGACGTGCTGTCCGACCGTAAGTTCGCCGGCGACCATGCCGCCGACCCCGCCTTCGCTGAGGTCGGTGCAGCGGCCGGGCAAGTTTTCAGGCACGCCGGAACGGAGGGCGATCACATCCAAAGGAACGCTGATGGAATGTCTGGGAGAATTGCGGCGTTGTACTTTTTCGATCGCTGGGGCTGCAGCTGCACTCATCGGACGGTCTCCGCTAGCTCAAGAATCTCTTTGTGACGCGGCTGGAACGACGACGAAGACGGCGCAGTGCTTGATCGATAGGGAGAGTATAGCGGAAGAGTGCCACCGAGTTTTCATCAAAATTCAGCGACGCGCAAATTTTACTTGCGGCGGCGATCCCGATTTGGCCTTACAGGTTGCCTTACTCGAGATCGCGCCAATTCGGACCTACGCCAAGTTCGACGACGAGGGGAACGGCAAGTTCGCGCACGGCCTCCATATGCTCGCGGACCAGCGACTTCATGGCATCGAGTTCGTTTTCGGCGACTTCGAAGACCAGTTCGTCATGCACCTGGAGGGTCATGCGCGACTTTAATGAGCGACGACGGATTTCTTCGTCGATGCGGATCATCGCGACCTTGATGAGGTCGGCGGCCGTGCCCTGGAGAGGAGTGTTGACGGCGGTGCGCTCGGCGAAGCCGCGCAGGTTGGAGTTTTTGCTGTTGATGTCGGGGATGGGACGAATGCGGCCGAAGAGTGTTTTCACGTGCTGATCACGGCGCGCCTGGGCGAGCGTCGAGTCGATGAAGGTGCGCACACCGGAATATTTTTCAAAGTAGGCTTCGATGAATTTTTTCGCGTCGCTTGGCTCGATGCCGAGTTGCTGCGAAAGTCCGAAGGCGGATAGGCCGTAGACGATGCCGAAATTAACGGCCTTAGCCTGGCGGCGATGATCGGACGTGACCATGAGCGGAGGCACGCCGAAGACCTGCGACGCGGTGAGAGTGTGAATGTCGTCGCCGCGGCGGAAGGCTTCGACCAGTAACCGATCTTTGGAGAAATGCGCGAGAAGACGAAGTTCGATCTGCGAATAGTCGGCGGCGAGCAGGACGAATCCGGGCTCGGCGATGAAGGCGGCGCGAATTTCGCGACCGAGCTCGGTGCGAATAGGAATGTTCTGGAGATTGGGATTAGTGGATGAGAGGCGGCCGGTGGCGGTTCCGGTCTGGCCGAAGGTGGTGTGCACGCGGCCGCTGCCGGCGCGAATCAGGGCGGGGAGCGCGTCAACGTAGGTGGACTTCAGTTTGGTGAGCTGACGGTATTCGAGAACGAGGCGCGGCACTTCATGCTCTTCGGCGAGGCCCTCGAGCACATCGACAGCCGTCGATATTTTTTTGCCCTTGCCGTATTTCACTGGGACGGGAAGGCCGAGCTTGTTGAAGAGAACATCGCCGAGCTGCTTGGGCGAATTGATGTTGAACTCGAACGAGCAACGTTCATAGATGTCGCGGGCTTTAGCATCGGCTTCGCGTTGCAGCTTGATCGACATTTCGCCGAGCGCGGCGGGGTCGATTTTTACGCCGGCTTCTTCCATGCGCGCCAGCACCGGGACGAGCGGGATATCGATATCGTCGTATACCGGAGTGAGACCTTGCTCGTCGACCTCTTGACGCAAAGCGATTGCCAGGCGGCCGGTCACGTCGGCAGCTTCGGCGAGGTTTCCGCTTAGTTTCAAATTCAATCGACGCAGCGCGACCTCAGGCAGCGAGTGCGATGAGTAAGTGGGATCGAGGAGATACGAATAGAGCATGGGATCGTGCGTGATTGCGCGTGGCGCGATGCCGAGTTCAGGGAGACGATGAAGGGCGGCTTTGTAGTCGTGAATGGTTTTGGGAAAGGCCGGATCCTCGAGGGTGGCTTTGATTCGATCGGCAACCGAAGTATCGGCGAGAGAAACGAGAGCGCCTTCGCCGGACGATTTCGAGAGCGCAATCTGACGGGGGGTGGTGAGATTGCCTTCGTTCGCTTTTTCGTCGCTCTTTTCGTCGGGGGGGCGCAGGTCGAGGAGACCGCTCTGAGCGGGTTCTGGCTCTACGTCTGCTTCCTTTTCCTCTTCGGATTCGGCGATGCTCTCGGAGGCAGGAATGGCGAACGCGAGAGGCAGGGTGGGCGCGAGGCCGCGCAGATAGTCGTCCAGTTCGGATTTTGACGTGATCTCCTGGTAATGGCCTTCTTTGACCTCGACTACCGGCAGCAGCTCTTTCAGGAGCGAGCTGAATTCGAGTTCGGCGAAGAGCGCGCGCAGCGCGTCAGCATCGGGTTCGCCCACGCTCATGGCGGCGACGTCGAAGTCGACGGCGACGTCTGTGTCAATGGTTACGAGTTGCTTGCTCAGCAGGATGTTGTCGCGATTGTTCTGGAGAGATTCGCGGTAGGTTTTCTTTTCGACTTCCGCGGCGCGGTCAAGAGCCTGCTCGACGCTGCCAAAGCGGCGGATGATTTCGACCGAACCTTTGTCGCCGATGCCGGGGGCTCCGGGAATGTTGTCGACCGAATCGCCGCGCAACGCCATCACGTCGATCACTCTTGACGGCGGCACGCCCAGCAACTCCTCGACTTTGGCAGCGTCGCAGATCAAGTTTTCCTTGGGGGGATTCAGCACGCAGACGTGGTCGTTCACGAGCTGGAGCATGTCTTTGTCACTGGAGACGACATAGACGGAATAGGCTTCGGCAGCGGCTTTGCGGGCAAGTGTGCCGATCACATCGTCGGCCTCGTAGCCTTCGAGCTGGAGGATGGGGATGCGATAACCCTCCAGCGCGCGGCGGATGTAGGGCACCTGCTGCACGAGATCGAGCGGCATTTCGGCGCGGTTGGCTTTGTAGCCGCCATATTGCGATTCTTTAAAAGTCTGCGTCTTAATGTCGAACTTGCGAATGGTGGTGATGGCCTCGGCCTGCTGGTTGCGGATGGTGGGCGCGCCCACGTCGAAGACGGCGGCCAGATATTCGGGAGAGAAATCATCACGCAGTTTGCGGAGCATATTGACGAAGACGTAAATGGCGGCGGTGGGGACGCCGGTCTTGGTGGACATGGGCCGCTGGCGCGCCATGGCGTGATAGGCGCGGAAGATGAACGACATCGTGTCGATCAGGAAGATGCGGCCCCGGCCGGAGGCGGGCACGAGTTGAGGTTTGCTGCTCGTGGCTGAGGGCGGCTGTTCCGGCTCGGCCGCTCGTTTCTGCGAGGATTTCTTTTTCGGAGGCAACGAGAAAAGTTTAGCAGTTTGGGGAGAAGCGTGGAGATGCGCCGGGCGGTGCTTGTTTGAACGGCGGCGCGGTGCCTCAAGGAGACCGGAAGGCGCCGTCTCTACTGTCGATTAATGATTGGAAATCGCTGTAACACGGGTGACTGTCAAATCGCGCGAAGCCGCGTATGATATGGGCTTTTCGGATCGAGCGCGAATGCTTCCTTTCAAACTCATTTATAGCGAAGAGTATTTTTTGCCGATTGGGGCGCACGTTTTTCCGGCGGAGAAATATAAAGGCGTGCATGATCGACTGCTGGCTTTGAAAGTGGCGGCGGCGATGGATTTTGTCGCTCCACGGGCAGCGGCTGATGAGGACGTTCTGCTGGTGCACACGCCACAGTACGTGCAGAAATTAAAAACCGGAACGCTCAGCGCGCGCGAAGAACTGGAGATGGAGTTGCCTTACTCTCCAGAGTTGGTACGCGCGTTTTGGCTGGCGGCGGGCGGGTCAATGCTGGCGGCGGATTATGCGCTGCGCGATGGCGTCGCGATCAATATCGGCGGCGGATTTCATCATGCCTTCCCTGATCATGGAGAAGGGTTTTGCATGATCAATGACGTTGCAATCGCGATCCGGCGGATGCAGCATGACGAAAAGATACGCACGGCCATGACGATCGATTGCGACGTGCACCAGGGCAACGGGACGGCGGCTATTTTTTCGGGGTCAGCGGCGGGCGACCACATTTTGCGGACCCCTTCCATGGGCGCAAGCCACGGGGATATGGCGCGGCGCCGCACGTTGTCCGATGTTTTTACCATTTCACTGCATCAGCAAAATAATTATCCCGCGTTCAAGCCGCCGTCATCGCTCGACATGAATCTGCCGGACGGGATGGGCGACGACGAATATCTGGCGTGCCTGCGCAACGCGATGGACGTTGGATTAAGCAAATTTAAAACGGAGTTGATTTGCTATGTGGCGGGAGCGGATCCGTATAAGGACGATCAACTGGGCGGATTGGCGCTGACGATTGAAGGTCTGAAAGAGCGGGATAAGCTGGTGTTTCGACGGGCCGAGGCCGAGGGGATTCCGGTAATGGTGACGTTTGCCGGCGGCTACGCCCGCAAACTGGAAGACACGGTGACGATCCACTCGAATACGACTATTGCGGCGAAGGAAGTGTTCGCAGGCAAATGATGGACGCCCTTTTTTTGCGTGCGGCTTGTGATCAGCGTTTGCCTCTTTGATGGTCCGAGCGCCAGTTCCTGACGTCCTGCTCGCCCTGGACAATTTCCTGCGCGTTCATGGATTTCTTTAGGTCGTTCAAGGCGGGCGAACTTTCCTTGATGGAATTCTGCGCGAGCGTCAGCCATTTGTAGGCCGCGATGCGATCGCTGCCGGTAGAACCTTTTGCGAGCATCAGGCCGTAACGGTACTGCGCTTTTGCCATCCCTTGATCAGAAGCCATTTGATAGTAGTGTGCCGCCTGGTCGCGATCAGGTGGAGCACCGTTGCCCTGCTCGCAGATGATTGCGAGATCGTACTGCGCTTCGACTTGCCCCTGGCTGGCGCCGGCCGCGAGCCAGCGGCGGGCTTGCGTGTAGTCGATAGGGACGCCGTGACCAAGCGCGTAACTGACGCCGAGAGCGAATTCGCCGTCGGGTTCGCCCTGCTGGGCGGCTTTTGTGTACCACCCGACAGCCTGCGCGTAGTCGACTTTGCCTTGCATGCCTTTGCTATAAATGGTTCCAAGCGCGACCTCGGCCGCCGCGCTGCCGAGGTTTGCAGCTCTCTGGTAGTAATCAACGGCTTTGTTGACGTCGTTGGGCAGCGCGGGACTGGGCGGCTGAAGTGAAATTTCCGCGAGCGCGAGGAGCGGAGGGATGAGGTTCTGGTCAGCCGCGGCCGTGAACCAACGAACGGCTTCGCGGTAATCGCGGGGCAGACCTTCTCCACGCTCATACATCAGGGCGAGATTGTATTGCGCGGACGCATCGCCGCCTTCGGCGGCGCGGCGAAACCAGACGACGGCCTGAGCGGGGTCGCGCGGAACGCCCTTGCCGTTGGCATACAGAAGGGCGATGTCGGTTTCTGCGTCCAGCGAGCCTTGTTGCGCGGCCTTTCTGTACCAGTTGAGTGCGTCGGCGGGAGCGGGCTGATCGAGTCCGATTCCGGTCTCGGCGAAAATGCCGAGCGATTCTTCGGCCGCCATATAGCCGCGGGCGGAGGCCTTTTGCAGCAACTGGGTCGCTTCGGCGTCGTCTTTTTTCAGAAGTCCGCCAATGTGATAGGCGAGGGCGAGCAGCGTTTGAGATTCGGGATCACCGGCCTGCGCTTTTTCTTCGAGCGGCTGGAGATCTTCCACTGTCAGCGCCTTGGCTTTTTCCATGAGTTTGTAGGCGCCGGGCGCGGCGGTGGAGGAGCGGCGGGCAGGCTTGGGTTCGGGCGGTTTTGGCGAGTCGAGCAGGGATGCGGGCTTTTGCCCGGGCTCAAGATTCGGCGGCGGTAGCTGGCTCTGGGGCGGCGCTGATGGCGCGGCCGAGTTTTTTTCTGGGGGTTTGTTGGTTGGAGATGTGGACGCGGATGATGGATCGGCGAAAGGGATTTCTATGATGACGATTCCGTTCGCCGCCGGCTTGAGGTTGAAGGTGAGCGGCTCGGTTGAATCGACTACTAATCGCGTGACCGCCGGGTGAGCGCTGAATAAGGATGCGCGCAATTCCTTGACGGGACCGCGATTCACGGGGATATGGCGATTCGCGCCTTTAAGTTCGCATCCGTGGAAATCGAAGATGAGGCGATCGGGATTGGAGGCGCGGCTGGAAGTTGGAACGACTGGAGCGCTGGCGGTGACTGCGATCGTGAGACCCGTGGCGCTGGGGTGAACATCGATGTTGCCGATCGTGGCGGAGGATGTGGAAGCAGGAACGGCGGCGGGCGATGGTTGCGCGGAAATCTCCGTCGCGCAAATGCAGATCGATGCGCAGCAAAGTGCGATGTGGAATCGCGCCGTGATTGAGGTTGTCTTGCTCATGCGAGCAAGCAGCATTGTAACGCTGAAACTGCTCACGCCGGCAGCGTGCGTTAGCAGCGGCGCGACGGCGTGGGTGCGCGGGGGCGGCTGTTAGAATAGTTGTCAATCTATGTTCGAAAATCTACAGGAAAAACTGCAACGCGCGTTCAAGAGCCTCCGCGGACAGGCCGTCCTCAGCGAAGAAAACATTGCCGAGGCGCTGAAACAGATTCGCCTGGCGCTGCTCGAGGC
>JBAWAI010000307.1:0-7342 GCA_049589215.1 Terriglobales bacterium
TGGCATGGCGCATCCCATGGGTCCGCTCACGCTCGCCGACTTCATCGGCCTCGACGTCTGCCTCGACATCATGCGCGTGCTCCACGACGGCCTCGGCGATCCGAAATATCGCCCGTGCCCGCTGTTAATCAAAATGGTCGACGCAGGCTGGCTCGGCCGGAAAAGCGGCCGCGGCTTTTATCCCTATTCCTGATTCGCAGTTACCGCCAAGTTCACTACAATCGACTTATGTCGACTTCTCCGGACGACGTTGTCTCCGACCACCAACCTGCGTCCGACATATTCCACTATCTCTTCGCGTTTTTCGCAGGAGCGGCTGCCGCCTGGGTTGACGTCAAGATCGGCGATCTTCTTTTAACGGCCTACATCGTCGTCGCCTCTTGCATGCTTCTCGGCTTCCTCCGTCCGCGCAAACCCTGGCGATGGGTTGTCATCATTGGTCTTTGCATTCCGGTTGCCGAGTGGCTGGCCTACTTTCTACTCGCTGAGAAGCCAACTCGCGCCCAGGTCTACGAATCGTTTCTTGCGTTTCTCCCGGGCATCGCCGGTGCGGTCGGCGGATCCATCGCCCGTACCGTGATTAACAATTTGTTTGCCAAAGGCTGAGCTCGGCTGCGAGCGGCAAAAGCCGTTCAATTTCGTCATCATCTTATTTCGTCATCTTATTTCGTCATCCAGGCTTCGAACCCCACCGGTGATGTTTCGATCCGTGGTGCGATCCAGCCCGCCTCGGCCGCCATCCGTCGAATTTCCTCCATCGGATATGCGCGCTTGATCAGCATGCCGCGAAAGACAAGCATCATGAACCACCGGTTGAGCCAATTCACGCCCAGCCCGTTCACATAGCGCTTCAATTCAGCAATCGAGACGTCTCGCCGCATATCGATCAGCAGGGCAGTCCCTCCCGGTCGAAGCACGCGCCTCATCTCCATCAACGCCTTCACGGGTTCTGTGAAGTTCTTGAATGCCGCGCGGCAGACCACAAAATCGACACTGGCTTCCTCCACCGGCAATGCGGCTGCATTACCCAGATCGAACCGCGCCTGCGTGCCCTCGGCAGCCGCGTTCCGCCGGGCGATCTCGACAAATGTCCTGCTGATGTCGAGGGCCCGCACTTTCAGTCCGCGCCGGGCCAGTTCGATTGATAGAAATCCCGGCCCCGGAGCAACTTCCAGAACCGTGCCCGCCGGCGGCGCCGCAGCCGCTATCCGTGCCGCCAGCGCTTTAATTTCCGGCATGTCCTTGCGGGTGGTGCGGTCGTACCATCGCGCGATACTACCCTCCATGCCCATTCCCTTGTAAGCTTTCAAAGTTCCAGCCATGTGTTTCATCCTCCATATATCTTATAAAATAAGATAAATGGAAAATAAAGTAAAGCGCAGGTTTGTTATGCCCATTTCTCGAGTTACCCCCCGTCCCGCGGGCGCCGCCAAGCGACATCCCTTATCCGGGCCCTCGCCAGCCACGGATATCGATCGAATCGTGTTCGAGATCCGCAAGTTCATTGCCGCCGCGATCTTCTTTAACGCGCAAGTCGCCGACAAGGTCGGCCTCGGCCTGACCGACATGCAAATGCTGCACACCCTGCAACTCTACGGAGCCTCTACACCCAGCCGTCTGGCGGCGTCGACCGGCCTGAGCAGCGGCGGCGTCACCGTCGCTCTCGATCGGCTGGAGAAGGCCGGTTACATTCGGCGTGCGCCCAATCCCCACGACCGCCGCAGCCTGCTCATCACGCTGGTCGCCGCGCGTATGCGTAAGATCGCCTCTATTTACGAGAGCGTCGAACGTGAGACCCGCCGCGTGCTCGACACAGTCCCGGCGCGTGACCTCAGAGTCGTTGTCCACTTCTTTGAAACGCTGCACGCCGCCCGTGAACACGGCAGCGCGCTCAAGAACCCTTGACCGGCTGCGATGAATACGCGTCAGCCGGCACGACGCCTTACTCTCAACCGTGCCCCCAAAGGTGCCGGGTTCCCAAAAATTCCTCCTCTTCCACAGCCGCTCACGGTAAGCTCAACCTCATATGGCAGTGACGGTTTCAGTGCTCGGGAGCGGCAGCCGTGGCAATTGCGCGCTCGTCTCCAGCACTTCAACCCGCATCCTTGTCGATGCCGGCCTTTCCGGCCGTGAGACCTTCAAACGCCTGCGCGGCCTCGGCGAACGCGTCGAAGATATTTCCGCCATCCTCATCACGCACGAGCACTCCGACCACGTTGCCGGACTTGAGCGCCTGGCCACAAAACTGAATGTGCCTGTCTACCTCACCGAAGGCACGCACTGCGCCTGGAATCGCGCCGTTCGTGACGGCGTTGCCGGCGGAACGCGCGGCGTAAGGGCCGGCGAAGCTGGCAAGGACAACGGCCAGCAGCCGGCGCTCCCCAAGTCCGAGCATTTCCACTCCGGCCGCAGCTTCCGCATCGGCGACATTGAGATTCAGCCCTTCACCATCCCGCATGACGCCGCCGATCCCGTCGGCTTCACCTTTCGCGCCGAGGGCATCAAGATCGGCTTCGCTACAGACCTTGGTTATATGCCAGTTAGCGTCCGCAATCATTTACGTGGATCGACCGTCTTACTAATTGAATCTAACCATGACGTAGAAAGGTTGCGGTTCGGTCCCTATCCGTGGTCGGTGAAGCAGCGCGTGATGAGCCGCGTTGGGCATCTTTCGAATGAGGCCCTCGCGGAATTCTTTACCAACGACTATGATGGAGTGGCCGAGTACGTAATACTGGCGCATCTCTCTGAACAAAACAATCATCCCGAAATCGCGCGGGCCTCGGCTGAGCAAGCCCTGCGCGGCCGTCAGGGGCTTTGGAACAATCGCGTGCTGCTCGCGGCCCAGACGGAAGCGATCGCGCCCATCCGGCTCTAACTGGCTGGTTAACTTCGTATGAGTCAGTGTGTGGAACCCATCGTGGGGAAGATCCTTGCGGGATGGCGCTATGACATCTCCGGGCTCGCTCCCGAAATGCGCGGCGACTACGAGCAGCACTTCGCCGAGTGCGAGCGCTGCCGCAGCCGGCAAAAGCTCCACCGCATCATCGACATTTCTCTCATTGGTCTTGCATCGGCTTCGGGTGCTGCATTTCTACTGGCCTTTGCCGCCATCCGTTACTTCGAGCCGCGTCACGCCTTCTGGCTTGAGGTGGGAGCGCTCGCCGGCTTCGCACTCTCCGCGCTCATCTGGTTGATTGTCGCCGTAGCCACGCCCGCGCCCACCGTGATGGTCGGCGCCGCCTTGATCGGAGCGCGCCACGTGCACGACCACCTGCCCGCGGAAATTCGCGACCGCCTGCCGGAAGAGCTGCGCGTACGTATTACTGGTTCATAGGAACACGGGTTTACGGGATATAAGAATGCGGTCCGCGATAATCAAATCCGCGATACTCAAGATGAGATGCCCGCGATGAAATTTGCCATTAAGCTGACGTCAGGAATCGTCGCGGTTCTGCTCATCGCAACCTTGACGTCGGCGGACTGGGCTGCGCCACAAGTTTCTCCGCCATCTCAACTCGCCGACCACTCGGGCGGCTGCCACGGACACAACAACTCAACTCCAAATCCAAAGCCAGCCCACAATTGCTGCCTCTCCGGACACGATGCCGCCATTCTGCAAGTCGCTCACGCCCAGCGTCCGACCGTGCAACACGTTTATTCCGGCGCCTTCTTGAACACGGGTTCGTCCGCGACCGCGTCGCTTGGCCCCCGCAACACGTCTTTGACCTTCTCCGCCGAATCGCCCGGCATAACTCCTCTGCGCATCTAGCTCCTCTCCTCGCGAGCCGCGATCGCGGCTCTCCTAAAATTTCATCTTCGCATGAGGAGTCCACGTGCGCCTGCTACCTTGCCATCTCGTCATCCTCGGATTGACATCGATCTTGTCGGTCGCGCAGATGAACATGCCCGGCATGAATATGGATATGTCTGCGTCCCAGCCCGACTGGCTGCCCTCGCCTCACGTCAGCTCGGGCACCGGATGGCAACCCGCCGCCATCGTTCCGCACGCCTGGATGAAGACCATCAACGGTTGGGACCTCATGGCCCACGGCGTAGTCTTCATCGACTACAACCAGGCCGGCGGCCCGCGCGGCGAGGGCAAAGGTGAGTCCGTCAACTGGGCCATGCTCATGGAGCAGCATCAACTCGCCGGCGGCACAATTTTATTTCGCGAGATGCTCTCCGCCGAGTCGCTCACCTCGCCCCATCCCGGTTTCCCTGAACTCTTTCAGACCGGCGAGACCTATCACGGCCAGCCGCTCGTCGATCACCAGCACCCCCACAATGTCTTCTCCGAACTCGCCCTCAATTACACGCGCCCGATCGGCGGCCAGGATTCCTGGGAGAAGCTCTCCTGGCTTTTCTACGGAGCAGCCGCCGGCGAGCCCGCCCTCGGTCCCGTCGCCTACGTTCATCGCGCCTCCGCCGCCGAGCTGCCCATGGCCCCGCTCTCCCACCACCTCCAGGATTCAACCCACATCAGCTTCGGCGTCCTCACCACGGGCGTTGTAATCTCGCGTCTCAAGCTCGAAGGCTCGGTCTTCAACGGCCGCGAGCCCGGCGAAAAACGTTATGAAATAAATTTCGCCCCACTAGATTCCTGGTCCACGCGCCTCAGCATCGCCCCCTCGCGCAACTGGGCCGCCCAATACAGCTACGGACGCCTCGAGCATCCCGAAGCCCTCGAACCGGGCAGCCAGCGCCGCCAGACGGCGTCGGTAGAATACGTGCGCCCGCTCACCGGCAAACTCGGAGACGGCTCCTGGGCCACCTCGCTAATCTGGGGCAGGGTCCACAAAGTGGCGGACGATCACAACCTCAACGGCTACACCTTCGAGAGCACGCTGAACTTCATGTCGAAGAACTACGCCTTCACGCGCCTAGAACTGGTCGACAAAGACGAACTATTTCCCAATAATCCGCTCATGCCCAGCTACCGCATCGGTGCCTACACCTTCGGAGGCGAACGCGATCTCGTTCAATCAAAGCAATGGCAATTCGCCGCTGGCGCGGACGTCACGTTCTATTCCAAACCACAAAGCCTGAACGCTTCTTACGGTGATAATCCGGTCTCGTTCCAGATCTTTCTGCGCCTACGTCCGTCGCGCACCGCACAGCACGCACACTGAGTTCGCGCAGCGGCACATCACCCGCACTGAGTGGCGAGTCTATTGAACCCGCGAGCCCGCAAAAATTATAACTTTGAAATTGGGCTGCAACGGGTCAACGAGCGATAACGACTCATAGCGACACTTGACACAGCATCTATGATCGAGTTGAAGTTCGTCCGATCGGAGAATTCATGCGATTCGCGCAGTTTGCAAAGGTTGTGCTTCTTCTCTCTGCCTCGGCTTTCTCTTTCGCAGCCGGTCCAAAACAACTTGCAGAACTGACCGCATCGGATGGTACGCCAACCGATGGCTTTGGCACTTCTGTCGCCGTGAACGGTGACACGATTATTGTGGGAGCGCCATATGCCAGCATCGGCTCGAATTCTGGCGAAGGGGCCGCATATGTTTTCGTGAAGCCTTCGGGCGGGTGGGGAAATCACACGGAAGTCGCAAAGCTGACGCCTTCGGACGGTTCTAGCGATCTCTGGTTCGGCTATTCGGTAGCTGTTGACAAAGACACGATTGTGATCGGTAGCGATGACATTACCAGCAGTTCCAATGTCTATGTTTTTGTGAAACCCGCAACCGGCTGGAAGGACATGACGGAGACGGCGGAGTTCACGGGACCGGACTATCTCGGCCTCTCCGTCGCTATCGCTGGCAATACCATCGTTGCGGGAGCGTCTGAAGGGGCCTATCTATACCTCAAGCCTAAAGGCGGTTGGGCCTCTACGTCGCGAGCCAACGCGGTTCTAACAGAGTCTGATCCTGTAAGGGGGGACAATTTTGGCGAGTCAGTCGCAATCTCGGGAAAAACCGTCATTGTGGGCGCACCTGCCAGAGGTAACGCGGGGCTTGGCAGCGCTTCTATTTTTGTCAAGCCGAGAAGCGGGTGGACCAGCATGACACAGACTGCCACGCTGACTGCCTCTGACGGGGCTGACGGGGACTATTTTGCTTTTTCAGTTGCGATAACCAGCGGCTTCGCCGCGGTTGGAGCACCTAACCATCGATCTGGTGGGCCCGCTGGCGCAGGAGCCGTGTATGTATTTGTCGAACCTCTCAGCGGTTGGAGTAACGGAACGGAGTCCGCGGAACTCACACCACCCGTACCGGTCTACGGAGGGGCCTTCGGTTGGTCCGTAGCCATGGCCGGAAGCGATGCTCTTGGCGGTAGTCCGTTCAACAACAACGATGACGAAGGTGTTGGTTACCTTTACAAGAAATCAAAGAGCGGCTGGGAAACAACTTCCGAGGCTTTTGCCGAATTGCTGCCCTCCGACCCCGTTGAGGGAGACTCTTTCGCGATCTCCGAAGCGATGCAAGGCGGCACCATCATTGTTGGTGCTTCGAAGGTAGGGGAGGCTCCTGGCGCAGCGTACGTGTTCTAACTCGACTATCGGCGGGTGGGCCACATCAGTGGGGAAAGCTAGCGCGAGCCCTGCCTGTGAACGCCGACATAAAAGAATTGGGGGTGCGCCACTTCTCGCGGTTTTCGAGAAGTGGCCTCCCGCTGACACATTTCGAGCGCGAATTCGAGTCATAATGCATACCCTGTCAACTTGACAAAATCCAGCCCCAGCAATGTCCTTGTTACGGAAAGCCAACTAACTCGCGACCAGTAAGTCACTTATTCCCAATACTTCGCTGTAAGTGCCTCATTCCAAAACCGGGAAGCAGCAACCCCCGCCAACTCCAACATTCTGATAGGCCAAAGAAAGTTCAAACAAGACGGCCCCATAACCACACAGTTAACATCCTGCCGCGCGGAAGCTCCGTTTTTGCCCCCTTTCACGCCGCTCCGAAAACTAAGTTTATTTCGTTCGCCCGGCATTCGCTCCGGGGAGGTGCCCATGCCATTACAATATTGTACATATAAACAAGACCGGAGGATGAGTCGCGTCCCCGTGATAATCTACCTCCGACGCGAGAATTATGAGCATTAAAGACGAGCAGGAACTAGCCTATTTAAAAGCCGTCGGCCGCATCGTCCGCCAGGTTCTGGACGCCATGAAAGCCGAGGTCCGCCCCGGCGTTTCCACGCAATATCTCGACGATATCGGCGCCCGCGTCATGCAGGAAAACGGCGCAAACTCAGCGCCACGTATGGTTTACAAGTTTCCCGGCGCAACCTGCATCAGCCTCAATGACGAAGCCGTCCACGGCATCCCCGGAGACCGCACGCTGCAAGATGGCGACCTCGTAAAGCTCGACGTGACCGTCGAAAA